>WGNT01000152.1 GCA_016124425.1 Cytophagales bacterium | reverse complement strand
TGCCCATTTCGTGGTAAAGATGAATTTGCCGCAAGGTCGTGTTTATCCCCTCCACATTCCATATTTCAGTGGTGGGTATTTTATTATAAAGCCTTAAAATCTTCTGAATAAGTGAGTCATACTCCTCATAATGATGGATTTTTAAGTCAAATGACTCGTTCTTGTATATGTCATAATACAGGATGGATTTCATCCAGAAAAAAAACTTAAAATAGGCCAGCTTCTTAAAATAAAAATGATAAAAGGGAGGAATATCCTTTAGTAAAAAATAGATGTGCTTATGTTGGTGTTTGTTGACTGTATCGAGTTGATGCATCATATCCTCTAGCCAAGACTTAAACCGGTTTTCGGATTGATCGTTCAGCTTTCCATGAAACAGTATAGCGCTGCTGTTTATGTTCATCAGCTGATCCAAGGAGACTTGAAAATGCTGGCTTATCATTTTTATTTCCTCCAGATTAATCATTTTTTCTCCCCGAATTCTCCGGTAGGCACTATCGGTGCTGATTTCCAGAAGATCGGAAATTTCATCAACCAGTGACTTATAGGGAGGCATTAAGGATTTAAGGTGTTGAAAAAACTGGAGCTGAAAAGAACTGTTTTCCATGGGGTGGTTTTTGGCTAAAGTTTTACAAATCTAAACTATTTAGAATAATAGTTTGGAATAGGCTTATAGGACAACTCATATTAGGCATATTTTCGAAATAAAACAATTATTATTATTTTTCTCTGTTTTGAGCGCGGATTTTTTGCGGAGGCGCTAGTGCTTGCCATTGAAATAAAAATCGCGGAATTTGGTGGATAGGTGCGCGGATTGTGGTGGCAATGTTCCAAAAAGGTAGTCCCACCATATTAGGCTGAATCCAAAGCATTTATCGGGAAATTTACCATGATGGTGAATATGAGCGGTTTGAAGACGTGGAAACAGCGTCGCGCTCCAAGTTTGATGAAGTACCCAATGCATAAGTGCATACCCAATAAATCCCAGAAAAAACCCGGTAAAAACCGTTACAAACGGGGGTAGGAAATACGAATAGTAAAGTAACACAATTCCAGCCGCGACCATCCCGGTGCGCTGCCAGAAATTGATTTTTATGTGCCAGGGATTTCGGTGGTGACTCATGTGGGACTGATACAATTTTTGATGTGTCTTCGGATGCAGTTGATGCATGTAAAACCGATGGACCGCGTACTCTGTAAATGTCCAGGAAAGCCAGCCCGAAGTAATCCAGCAAAGCCAGCTTAGGAAAACATCTTGTAAAACAATGCCCGCTACCCAAAGAGGTGACGCAAAGGCTATAAAAACCAGGATGCAGGGAATAAATCTGGTGGGAAGGGTTGTAGTGTCGGAATTCAGGCTAGTATTTCTCATCGTGTAGTTATTTGGGGTATTGGTCGAAATTAGTTGCCGAACCCTGTTTTCACCAATTGAAAAATCCCTGATCGTGTTGTCCTTTGGTCCGTAATCTCAACATCGTCAAAAATCGATAACCAAATAAGTTAATTTTACTAGTCCCTGTTTGCTGACCCTTCCTTTTTAGGAACATTTACTTATTCCTTTTATAAGAATGCGAATTCCCAATAAAATTAACTTCCCATTTTTGAAACCTATTCGCCTAATCCGAATGAATCTAGTCATTTCTGCTACCTTGCAACAGCCTTGGGGTAGCTAAGAAGTTGCATGTTTAATAAGGCTTTTGCACTGGAAGTTTGCTGTAAGATGCGTACTTTTAGGCCAACATGTCAGCGAAGCTTTACTATCAGCTTAATAAATAGCCCCCAACCTGGGTTGGGGACTTCGATAAATCCTCGCAGAGACGCCAACTCGGAAAGAAACAAGGTAATCAGTCTTCACGTCATGAACCAAAAAAAATCAGCTCAACCAAGCGACCTAGACCGGCTCGAAGAAGCCCAAAAAAACAACCAATCGCCTATAGTGAATGCATTGTTTATTGGATTTTTAATCGGAATAATCGTTTATAGTCTTGCTTCAAATACTTGGGGGTTTTTTACCCTAATCCCTTTGTTTTTGGTGTACAAGTTCCTGAAGAAGGCTAATTAAAGCTATGCATTAAAAAGAGGCCAGAAAGTACGCAATCTTGAATAACCGACCTCAAAAACGTACGTCTGGGATGACGGACCCAACCCAATGGGAGGATCATACTAGCTTGATTCCCCCGATCCTAATGGATGCAGGCAAGGCCGTTAAATCCGCACATGTTATAATCTTTGAAAATCAACCATTAAAACCATGAAAAAAATGCGTCTTTTTTTTACCGGAGGATCGGGAAAAGCGGGAAAACATGTCATACCATACCTTATCGCCCAAGGGCACCGGGTGATGAATGTCGATCTCGTTCCCTTGCACCATCCTGGCGTTGATAACCTAATTGCGGATATCACGGATTCAGGGCAGATGTTTAACGCCATGCGTTCCTATGCCGGCCTGGACGAATTGGAGTACGGGAACGGAACACCGGAATTCGACGCGGTAGTACATTTTGCCGCCGTGCCAAGGATCCTGATCAAACCGGACAACGAGACGTTCCGGGTCAATACCATCGGAACCTATAATGTAATTGAAGCGGCCGTAAAGCTCGGCATTAAGAAAGTAATCATAGCCTCTTCCGAAACGACCTACGGCATCTGCTTTTCGGATGGGAAGACAGACCCGAAATCGTTACCATTAGAGGAAGATTATGACGTAGATCCTATGGATAGCTATGGATTGTCCAAGGTCGTAAACGAACAAACCGCTAGGAGTTTTCAACGGAGGAGCGGCATCGACATTTATGCGCTACGGATCGGCAATGTCATAGAACCTCATGAATACGCGGAACTATTTCCGCATTATTTCAAGCACCCTGAAGTGCGCCGAAGAAACGCATTTTGCTACATCGATGCCCGCGACCTGGGACAGATTGTCGATTTATGTCTGAAAAAGGACGGGCTTGGCTATCAGGTGTTCAACGCGGGAAATGATCACAACGGAGCAATCATCCCAAGCAATCAACTCGCTGAACAGTTCTTTCCCGGTGTACCAGTTACCCGTGAGTTGGGCGAACATGAGGCATTGTTTTCTAATCTCAAAATCCGCGAAGTCTTGGGGTTCGAAGAACAGCATAACTGGCGGAAATACGTGAATACGGACTAACTGCACCATGTTTATTTTTTTTTCTCCAAAAAATCGTTGGGTGTAACACCGTAAGAGTCTTTAAAGCATTTGATAAAATAGGAAGGGGAACTGAAACCTACTGCGTAAGCAATCTCAGAGATGGTCTCTCCTGATTTTTCGAGTCGCTGTATTGCCATCCGGAGTCTTTGGTCACGAATAAACGCCGACGTCGATAATCCCGTGAGAGCTGTTAGCTTTCTATGCAACTGCATTCTACTCATACCAAGTTTCTTGCAAAATTCATCCACCGAAAAGTTGGAGTCCGCAAGATCTTCATCAACGATACGCTGGATCTTATTGAGAAATACCTCATCGGTAGAGGTAATAGCAATTTCTTTAGGAGATATTACTGCTTTGCGGGCATACCTTATCCGTAGGTTTCTTCGGAGTTCTATTAATTTTTCAATCCTTACCAAAAGCTGTTTGATTCTGAAAGGTTTAAGCATATAGTCATCCGCACCTACTTCAAGTCCTTTGAGTATATTGTCCTCTTCCGATTTGGCCGTCAACAGGATGATGGGGATGTGAGAGGTCTTTTCATCGCTTTTCAGTGTTTTACAGAGTTCTATCCCGTCCACATCAGGCATCATTACATCTGAAATGATCAGATCCGGAATTTGTTTGAACGCTATTAATAAGCCATCCCTCCCGTTATCTGCTTCAAGTATTTTGTAATGGAGCCTAAGTTCATCTACTAGAAACGATCGGACCATGGCATTGTCTTCCACTACCAAGACAAGTGGAGAATGATCCCCGGATAAGCGATCAGGATCAATTTGTCGTGTATGCTGATCATAAGCTTCCTCCTCCAAAACCTGTTCAGGACGGAAGAAAAACTTGTCGATAGGAATTTGAATCTCTACCCAGAAAAAATTCGCCTCGTCCACATGTAAACTGATTTTACCTTGCGTGATCTCAACTAAGTCTTTAACCAACGGAAGCCCGATTCCAAACCCTTCACTCTTCGAGTCAGTTTTGTAGAACTTATCAAAAAGTGACGATATCTCCCCTTTTGTATACTTTACCAAACTTTGATTGGAAATTGCAAGATGCAGTTGACTATTCTTGATTTGTGCGGTAAGCTGAACAGTTGTACCCGGCTTGCCATACTTGATGGCATTCTGCAGAAGATTACTTACGATTTTTTCGACTTTGTCATCATCAAACCACACCTCTGTCATCAATGGAATATCGGAGCGGATACCTATATCTTTTTCAGCCGCAAAATAAAAGAAATTCGCCACGATGGATTGCAAAAGAAGGCTCAAGTTCCCTTTTTGAATTTTCAATTGAAGCGTTCCTGACTTTATTTTTGAGACCTCCAATAATTGATCTACAAGGTTTAGTAGACGCTGTGAATTCTGTTTGATTAAGCTGAGATTTGATCTAAAAACTGGATTTTCAGACTGGCTCATCAACCTTTCAACCGGTCCGGCTATCAAAGTAAGCGGAGTCCTGAATTCATGTGAAATGTTAGTGAACAAATTGGTTTTGAATTTATCTATATCCTGCAATCGTTCGGCCTCTTCGGCCTTCAAACGGAAAAGTAACTTCATTTGCCAACGCCAATTAAGGTAGTAATATACCCCCATTACCGCCAACGTTACCATTATCAAATAGGCCCATTTCGCCCACCTGCTTAAATACCAGGGTGGAAGTATCGTAAATTGAAACGATACGGGTTCATCCGACCAAACACCGTCATAATTACTGGATTTAGCCATAAATGTATAGGTACCAGGTGATAGGTTAGTATATCTCGCCTGATGGTTGTTCGCTGAAAATATCCAGTTGTCATCGTGATTTTCAAGTTTATACTGAAATTCGTTTTTGTAGGGCGATGAAAAAACCAAACTAGCCATGTTGATGGTCAGTGTGTTTTCATCGTGACCTAACGTAATCGCTCCATGGATAGCTTTTGGCTCATCAAAAACATAAAGACCAGTGAGGGCTGTCTTAGGTGCTGTCTCATTAAGCAGGATCTCGCTTGAATTGAACCAATAAAAGCCTTCTAAACTACCAAAATACATGGCCCCATCTTGGTGTTTGAAGTAGGCACCAGTATTAAACTCGGTGCCTAAGCCATCATAGTTGGAATAGTTGGTGATCTTGTAAGCGGGCGATTGGTTGGGAAGGATAGCGATTTTTGTAATCCCTTTGTTTGAGCTGAGCCAAAGGTTTCCAGATGCATCTGGTAAAATCCCATAGACCACATCATTGGCCAAGCCATCTTTGGTTGTGATCCGTATTATTTCACCGGAATCAGTATTGAGCGCATTAATGCCTGTACCGTTCGTACCGATCCAAAGCATGCTTTTACCGTCGAAATAAAGCGATTTGATACTATTGGAAGATATAGACTCGGGGTTGCCTTCATGATGCGAAAAGGATTGAAATTTACCTGAAGCATCGTCAAATCTGCCTATTCCCTGGGTTTCGGTTCCGATCCATAAATAACCCTGCTTTCCTTCTTCAATTGTTCTGATGTTATTTTCGGGAATACTGTTTGGGTCAACTGGATCGTTTAGAAATTGGCGAAGAACACCCTTTTGAGGGTCGAACTGAATCAAGCCATTGTTTCTTGTACCTAGCCAAAAATTTTCTCCTTTGTCTTTGTGTATTTTCCAAATGGTGTTTGCAGGTAATTGAACGCCACTTTGGAAATTAAAATGCTCAAATTCAAGTGTTTTTAGATCGAGGATGCTAAGTCCTTCCTCCTGATAGCCAATCCAAAGCTTCCCTTTTCCATCTCCCAACAGACTCATTACACGATTGCTTTTGATGCCGTTTGGATTTCGATCTTCATGGGTATAGGTTTTCCAGACACCGGTATGAGGGCTGTAAGAAGTTAATCCCTTGCCAGAAGTCCCTATCCATATTGTTTCATATTGATCTACAAAGAGCGCTCTTACAACATCTATGTTTATATCTTCACGTACCTGTTGGTTGTGAAAAAAATTAAATTTTTCAAGAAATCTATCGTAAAAGCTCAACCCTGCACCATCTGTTCCGAACCATAAGGTGCCGGTATAATCTTCAAAAATACAAAGTATGTCATTATAATGAATCGATCTGGGATTTTGCTTACTATAGCTGTAGTTGAAAGTAGATTTTTCTTTCACGTTAAAACGAATCAATCCGCCGCCATAGGTAGCTACCCACATATTCCCTTTTGAATCTTCTTTAATATCCAGAACCATGAAATCGGAATTATGGAGCCACTCAAAATCAGCTAATTCATGAACTCGACTAATGATTTGACTCCTGTTTGGGACATAGAAGATCCCTGCATTTAAGGTCCCGACCCAAATATTATTTTCGCCATCTATTGCGCTGCACGAAAAAGAAAGGCCTTCTTTCGGTCTTTCCAATAGGGTCACGGAATTCGACTTTTTGTACCAAACACCTAGATCATCGGTGAACGTTATTAAAATACTATCAGAACCAAAAATGTCAATATCGTTAATTTCCCTAGTCTGATCCTCCCAAATAAGCTCAAATCTGGAAATGGATTCATTCCATTTTGCCAACTCACCAGAAGAACTCCCAACCCAAATATTTCCTTGCTTATCCTCTTGAATACATGTTGCGCCATTTACTCCTTCTGTTGGCAGAAATTGATCTCCAGTTGAATCTAATACTTCAGGAATCGATGTATCAGGAATGATCCAAATCCTATTTTTACTATCTGCGAATACCTTACCTAACAGCAAGCGAGATGTTTGGGTAATGTCAGAAAATTTTTTGTCATAAACCTTAAATTCCTTCCCGTCGTAGCGGTTGAGTCCCTCCTGCGTAGCAATCCATAAGAAGCCAACCTGATCTTGGGTAACGGAAATCGCGGAATTTTGAGAAAGCCCGTCGTTGACGGAAAGTTGCCGAAAAGACAGGTCGGTTTGAGGAAAAACTACAATAGCTTTTCCTATAAATAAGATAAACGTGATGAAAAATTGATTTTTTATGCGTTTCAAATTCAGCATCAATGGGTTTTTCGGTCTTGGACTGATTCTCCGTAAACGCTAAATATAGATTCTTTCACGAAATAAATCAGCAGTATTTTTGTTAACTGTCGAATTTTTATATTTCCGTTCAGTATACATTCCTACAAATCATTCCATGAAACGCCATTCACTCATTTATGGTAAAACTCATTGAATGAGGCTCGCAGCTGACGCAAACTTTTTGGACCTTCTTACCTTCAAAATTCATTATTTATGTTACATACGTCTTATTTAATGGTATGAATTTGACATAGACACAAGTCGCTTTGAAATAGATTTGCCAATCAATTCAGCGTAACCTTTTACAAGCAACAACTACTATGAGAACGATTTTCATCCTTTGCATGACCTGCCTGCCTTTCTTAACAAAGGCGCAAGAAATAACAGGTAAAATTCAAAATCACGGAAAGACCGAGATGGATATGGTACTAATGTTATTTGGAATGGACAATCCGATTTCAATCGGTAAGGTTGACAAAAAGGGGGTATTCACCGCAAACCTTGAAAACCTGTCCATAGCCACTATTCCGGAAGACTCTAGATCTATGTCAATGGGGCCTCTTTATTTTAGTTTTTATTTCAGCTGTAACGGTTCAGATGCGTTTGGAGAACATGCTGAAAAACCAGCCGCAAGACAGGATTTTGTCAGGTTGACCAATAAAGGAGAATGGGCCGGTACGGCATTCTTAGTCTCTGATGAAAGCCTTATACCGTGGATAGAGGACTCCGGATATAATAATGCAGTTGAGGGTTCTTTTTATGAAATAATATATGTCGAGGAAGATGTGACACTAAGCATGACTTGTAGCAGCAGCGTATATGCTAGTGACAATGAAGAAGTTCCGACTGAGTACATTTTCGATATTGAATTAAAAAAGGGATTCAATTGGATTGAGTATATTATTGAACAGGTATATGAAACAAACCCCGATATCCGGGCATCCTTTCCATCAAAAGTAAAAATCACGAATTTGAAAGATCCTTCTAAAATGAAATGGGTGGGTACATATTATTAACAAAAAGCAAATCGGATATCGCATGTGGAGACCTAACTCGGAGGGGTGATTACCATTGCGGCAGGCCTACCTTCCGCAGGCTGGAATGCCACCCCGATTCGCATCGGGGCAAGTTTTGGCCAATTAAAAAACAAACTATAAACACGATATACACATGAAAAATCGATTTAACATATGGCATTTTTTCTATGGAACACTCCTCGTAGCCCTTTCTTGGAGTTGCGGTTTGACAGCAGACGAAGATGTTGACGACGACACAATTCCTACTACTGGCTTTTTTTTGAAGGCAAAAATTGACGGTGTTTTAGTTGAGTTTAAACAGGAGGATTTACAGCTTGTAAGTATTGGTTCTGCGATACCAGGGGTTTATGAAATGGGTATCTCGGCAGGTTCTAGCGCTGGGGATAATATAGGATTCTCTGAGGTGATTACGCTTATCGTTAAAGATGATAGCCCAATTGGGGTTAAAACCTACAACTACCTCAGACCATTTACAGAAACCGGATTTGGGCTGAAAGGATTCACCTTGGGGTATATCAAAGCAACCGAAGGTCTTGGATATGTTACCGATGTCGATGAAGAGGATTCAATTTTGGAAATAACCGAGTTGACAGCCAATCGGATAAAAGGGAAATTTTCCGGGATCATTTATGAAATTGTCTCCGGAAATTCAAAAAATATTACGGACGGAGAGTTTATCCTTAAGGTCAATAATCGGGATTAACGTGGCGACATTTCACGGATCCAGAAACGTAACTGTCGAAGGTCTGGATTTGACTTAAGACCTGATGATGATTTGATACCTAAAGATAATGAAAACTACCTATTTGCTATTTTTTCTTATCATTTTGAACTTCCAATTGGAGACAATCGCCCAGGGCACCTTATCGGGCATTATCTCTGATTATACAGATGGAAAAGGGCTGATCATTTCGCATGATATTGTAACAGGTAAAAAATACACTTGGGGCACGATTGATGAAAAAGGAGTGATTACAATTCCTTTATCGGCCACTTATTTGGACGACATCAAGAAAATGGCAGCCAAGGCACAGAAAAAAGCACCTAGAGGATTCACGTTAAGATTGTCCACGGTCGAAAATACTTTTACATGTAGATATCCTGATGTTGAATTTGAAAATCCCGATTGCGTGGTTTCAGGTTTGGCGAATTTGATGCTTACTGACAATAAGAAAAAAGCAGAGAACGGAAGAATTTACGCAGTCAACAACCCTCTTGTGGCAAATTGGTTGCATCAGGATCAAAAAGGGGATGTTGGACTAGGGTATTATCTATTGTTTTATTTTTCCGAGGAAAAAGCTTCTGCCAAAGGGACCTGTATTACGGCTGCCTATACAAGTTTGGGTGATGAGAATTATGATAAATTCACCCTTTTCGATCTTGAAATTGAAAAGGGTTGGAATATTGTTCAATACAAAATCGAAGAGGTTTTTGAATCAAAGAATGGAGGGGTTTTTCCAGAGGTAATTAAAGTTTCAAAATTGGATAATTTGCCGGATGATCTTACTTGGGTAAGGGCGAAGTGAAAGTAATGGGTTTTGGGTTTTATTCATTTAGCCTATTTTACCCTACAATCTCCTTCAGAGAGTTTTTAGGGAATACACATGAATTTATGGTGATGGTAAAGTTTTGGGTGATAGGGAAAACAGGAAAATTTGGTGACACAAAACCCCAACGTAGACCGCTTAGGCTTTTGTTCAATACTACATTTCAAACATTTGATCCCAACAAAAATTCATCAATTCATTCATCTTAATCAATTCGACCTTCAAATTTAATTTTTAAAGAGAACCACAAAGCACTCAGAGGGTTATTAAATAAAACTTTATGCCCTTTGTGGTCTTTTTAGCTAGATCTCGACTTGATTAATGATCTATGGCGTCGGGTTTTCTCTTAAGAATAGCGTGGCATAATTAGAGTTCCTAGATTTAGAATTTTGAAGAAGTGCCTAGTTCTATAATTTTTTTTGAAGATTGCTTTTTCCATGCAAAAAAATTTGGTTGATTCGCTAAACATAATCATTACCCAACCTATTTTCTCTAGTCACTTAAGGTTAACGAATATGCAATTGAACCGGAAAAGTATCCACTTGACCTCTTTCCTACTGGTTATTTTTATTTTTGGTTGTTCGAATCAGTCAAACAGTCAATTGAAGGAACAGACAGTAAGTACATTGTCGTCAAGCGGCCCCGTGGTGATGGCCTATTATGTGCCCGAACGGGACTATAAGCCGGACGAGTTGCCCGTGGAAAAACTCACCCACATCATCTACTCCTTTACGCATGTGATTGACGGGGAAATGAAATTCGGAAACCCGGATGTAGCAGGCCCGAAACTGGAAGCCCTGGTGAGACAAAAGGATCGCAATCCAAACCTGAAAGTGATGATCGCTTGTGGCGGTTGGGGTGCTGATGGATTTTCAGATATGGCATTGTCAGCGGAAAGCCGGCAAAAATTTATAGACAGCGCGGCTGAGTTTATTGCAGCCTATCAGCTTGACGGCATGGATATGGATTGGGAGTATCCAGGAATATCGGGTGCCGGCACAAAAGCACGTGAAGAGGATAAAGAGAATTTCACCGCCTTAATGAAAGGGCTGCGGGAGATGCTAGATCAGTTTGAGACGCCAAAATTACTCACTTTTGCCTCGGCAGGTTGGAAGCGGTACTACGATCATATTGAAGTGAATGAAGTGATGAAATACGCAGACTACACCAACGTAATGACCTACGATCAGGTATCCGGAGTCTCTATATTTACCGGTCATCATACGCCACTCGGGCACGTTAGCGGCGAATCGATATCCGGAACCCCATTTCAGGCGCGTTTGGATAGCTTGTATCAAGCGGGCGCTGCGAAGGATCCTGACCCACGCTCTGCCGAAAAGATCGTTGACTTTCTAATCAGTGAAGGCGTTGACCCCAAGCAGATTGTTATTGGAAGTGCCTTTTATGGCCGGGTTTGGAAAGGAGTTCCCCCTACGAACAATGGGTTGTACCAACGCAGCAGTGGAATCCACATTGGCTGGATGGCCTATAGCCAAATCAGAGAAATCTACGAGCCTGACAGCAGCTTCCGTCGTTATTGGGATGAGGATGCCAAAGCGCCCTTTATGTACCATGCCGTTGACAGCCTTATGGTATCCTATGATGATACAGTTTCCGTCCGGCTAAAGACGGAATACACCAAAGAGAAAGGACTGGGCGGCATCATGTTTTGGGAACTGGGCAACGACACCAAGGAGCAAGGCAGTTTGCTTGATGCCATCTACGAGGCAGCTAAGGACTGAAAATGGATAAAGCGAGGGAAATCCTATAAAAAACAAGTAGTATAGGTTAATCCAGCTGTTTGACATTTCCTATGGCGAACTATAGATGAAGTAGGATTTGGGGTTCGGCTCCGCTCACCCCTCGTTTTTTTAGTTGTCTATTGGAATTGCAAATTCCATCTATCTTTCCTCGCGATTGCAAATCACGAGGAGCTGGGTGTATTTTTTTATAGTTCAGGATTTAGGACTTCCTTTGGCTCGCCAGGTTCTTTTTGATCGTCATCATAATTGAACTTGGGGTGATTCTAGGAAGGTTAGAAATGAACCAGTTGTTGAATCCGACGACCTTCTTTCCCTTTCCATGAAGCAGTAGATTGACCCCGGCCGCAGCTACATCCTTGGCTGGCATAGGCTTATTGGTGCTCATGGCGTTGGTTTTACGCATGCCGTCGGTATGAAAAGGAGTCTCTACAGTACCGGGGCATAGGGTAGTCACTACCACTCCCGTATCTTCAAGCTCAGCTGCGAGGGTTTCTGAAAATGCAATTACAAATGTCTTCGTAGCGGAGTACACCGAGTAGTACGGAAAGGGGAGAAATGATAGGATAGACGCTACATTCATGATGCGTCCGGATTTGCGAAGCGCCATGTCTTGCGCAAACAGCTTCGTAAGTATAACCAAACTCGACACATTCAGATTAATCATATCGACCTCGTTTTCCATCGAAGTCTCCAAAAAACTGCCGTAGTCCCCAAAGCCTGCATTATTCACCAAATGGGTAACCAGCAAGGACTGGGATTTTACTATATCAAATAATTTTTTGGCATTTTCAGGAACGGACAGATCCATCGTAATAAATTGCACATCCACGCCATATATGGAAGAGAGTTCCACCTTCATCCGCTTTAGCACATCACCACTTCGTGCTACCAAGATCAAGTTGAATTTCTTTGCCGCCAATTGTTCTGCCATTTGATAGCCTATACCTGAAGAGGCTCCGGTAATTAAAATATATGATTTCATAGTTTTTAGTTTATGTGTTGTTACTTTATTTTTGTCCAAGTCTCAGTCCTTCCACACATTGAAAAACCGACGAAACCCCTCACGTCCAGCTTGTCGGCTGATTTCAGGGTGAGTTTGCAGGAGTAGGTTTTACCGTCTTTTGGGTCATAGATGGTCCCGTCGGCCCAGCTATTGCCCCCCTCGTACACAAAATCGTTGAGAACGGTAAGCCCCACGAGGTCCCGGTTTCTAAGGCTTTTATCGGGATTCTTGACATCCTTTGGGTCACTTCCCGTTCCCCAGAGAATTTTCCCAAAGTACCTGCTTTCGCTTTTGTAGATTTCAAATCTGGCGTTTTGTTCCGCATTTATCCATTCCCCGAGGATGGCATCACTTTTTTGGGAAAAGGCGTTGAAAGACAAGCCGGCAAAGACAGCGAACGTGAGTGCGAGTGCGAAAATAACTTGATTTTTGTGCATGATTTTTTGTTAGTTTTGAAGTTGAAGTTGATTTTTAAGTTCAATTTTTGGCGGAATCAATTTGTACATGACGGGTGTCACGATTCTGGAAAGAATGGTAGAGCTAATCAAACCGCCAATTAAGACAAGTGCCAAAGGAGATATCTGCGGATTGGGATTAACGGCCAGGGGTATCAGTCCGCCAATTGCCGTAAGAGAGGTAAGGACTACAGGAAGAAAGCGTAACTCACCGGCTTTCTCTATTGCCGTATTTAGGTCCTCGCCTTCTTCCCTCAGTTGATTGGTGAAGTCCACAAGCAAGATGGAGTTCTTCACCTCAATACCTGCCAATCCAATAAACCCGATGATTGCGATAAAGGACATCGGATTTCCGCTGAACCACAGCATGGAAACACCACCAATAACACCTAGAGGAATCACGGAAAGCACGATAAGCATCCCCTTAAAGGTTTTGAACTGAAGGATCAAAACGGCTATAAAGAGAAAGACGGTAAGGATAATAACAGTGATGAAGCCTCCGCCAAAGGCATCCCCCTCGCTCTCTGCTTCGCCTGAAAGGGCATAGTAATACCCAGAAGGAAAATCCAGTTGATCCAAACGGGGGATTATGTCTTCCAATACATCGTTGGCCAGCACGTCCTTCTTTGTAGAGGATGTGATTTTTATAAACCGGTTTTTATTGAAGTGGTTAATGCTCGTGGGAGAGGTCTCAAATTCCACAGCAGCGATTTGGCTTAGCGGGATGGGCGTTCCCGATGCATTGTTTATATATAGATTCTCCAGCGACTTCAGCGTAGCGAATTTTTCTTTCGGTGCAGTGACGACAATGTCGTAATCATCCCCATCGTCATTGGTATAAGTACCTACATTCAGCCCGGCAACGGCGAGACGGATCGTCCTGTCTATATCTCCTGTAAACATCCCCAAGGTTCTGGCTTTTTCCCGGTTAATATTGATTTTGATATCCGTCTTTAGCGTGTTTAGCTCATTGTTGACATAAATCGCTCCCGGGTTTGATCTGAGGAGGTTTTCGACCTGAAACGATAGCTCTCTAAGCGTATCTAGATTGTCCCCGAATACGCGTATAGAAATGGGCGCTTCTATAGGAGGACCTTGTTCAAAATCTTTTACTTCTACCACCGCATAAGGAAAATCCGCAAAGGATTCCCGGAGGCCATTGATTAGTTTATTCTTTACAACGGGCTTGGCTTTTGGATCCAACTGCACAAAGACCTGGGCAAAATCCACCTTTTCCTCCTGCTGGGGTACATTGTAATAGATCTGGGGATTCCCCTTGCCGATGTTTGTTGTAAAATAAGCTATCAGCTCCTCATCCATAAGCTTGGCTTCAACCAACTTCGCTATGCGGTCTCCTTCTTGAATGCTGGTTTGAAGCGGCATTTTGATATTGATTAAGAAAATGGGCTTTTCAGAAGTGGGAAAAAGCTTAAAGCCGATGACCGGAAACAACGCCAATGAAGCACCAAACAGGGCAAAAGAAACGAATAGGGTGCGGACAGGATTTCGTAAAGCCCTTTTCATCACTTTAGCATAGGTAGCACTGATGACCCTCTTCAATATCCTTAGAAATATATTTCCTTCAGGGTTGGTATGTTCGCGCAGTACAACACTTGCAAGAAAAGGAACAACGGTAAGGGATACTAAAGTAGATGCAATCACGCTTGATATAACTGCTAAGGGAAGCCCCCTAACAAATTCTCCCGGACCGCCGGGAAGAAATACCAAAGGCAGAAACGAGATAACCAATGTCGCCGTCGTTCCGATGACGGGTATGGTGATTTGCTTGGTCGCCATGATAGCTGCTTCCATTCTCGAATACCCATCTCTCAGCCAGCGTTCTATATTTTCGACGACCACAATACTGTCATCGACGAGTAATCCTAACGAAACCACCAAGCCTACGATACTCAATTGGTTCAGGGAAATGCCGAAGGCATTCAAACCAACCAGCCCCAGCGCCAGCGACAAGGGTATGGCGATCATGACCACCAACGATGCGCGCGTACCCAATGGAGCCAGCGTAAAAAAGACAAGAAAGATGGCAATCACAAAATCAATCCCCAACCCCGACAGGCGAAGTGCGACATTCTCTGCTTGGTCAAAATGCGTATACAACTTCATATTTGGAGGAAGTTCCTTTTCAAACGCTTCCAAGACAGGTAGATACATCGCCTGAGTAGCACTAATGTTGCTGCCTGCCTTCTGCGCGGCATTCACTAGTACACAGCGATAGCCATTTAACCGGGTAAGGTGCTTTTCGGCTTCATTTCTAAAGCCAACCGTCGCAACATCCCGTAGGTAGACAATTTTTCCACCGGCACTGTAGATCACCGTGTTCGAGATATCCTCCAAGCCGCTGAATTTTCCGCTAGTTTTTACGTTAAACGTTTTTGTTCCGGCAGTGATGCTTCCTCCAGGGATGTTGATGGCCTCGCTCTGTATACTTCCCAAAACCGCATTGAGCGGGATATTTAATTCGGCGATTTTTTCGAGCTGCAAGTCAATTCTTACCTCTTCCTCTGCCACGCCCGACACCTTCACCTTTTTGAGGTTCACCACTTTTTCCAATTCGTCCTTTAATACATCTGTCTGGATCTTTAATGCCGCAAAAGAGGCCGTTTCACTCACCAAAGCAACTTGGAGAATATTCACATCACTGGGGTCAATCTTCCTGATTTCAATGCTGAAGATGTCTTCCGGTAATTCCGACCGCAATGCATTAACCTCCCGCACAACCTCCTGGTACTTATTGTCTACATCAACTCCGTACCTAAACTCCACCCGGATTACGGCTAGTCCATCTTCAATAGAAGTAACAATGCGGTCAATGTTTTCAAGTTCATAGATTTTATTCTCGATAGGTTTTACCACCAGTTCTTCCATATCCTGTGGACTGGTTCCCGGATAGACAACGACAATCGGATAGGTTGGCGGATTAATTTGGGGATCCTCCGCCCGGGGCATAGTCAGCATGGTGACTAAACCGACCACAGCTACCATAAGAAACACCACCAGCGTGAACTGGTAATTTTTTACTGAAAAATTCGTCAAGTTCATGCCGTACTTTATTGAATGATGGAAATGGTAGAGCTTTCATTTAAAAACGCGGCATTGTTACGAACGACTTCTCGGATACCTTCAAGGCCGGATTTGATCCGTACCATTTTGTCGTCAAACTCGGCTATCACTACTGGGATTCGGGTTATATTACCTTCTCCGTTCGGCACGAAAACAAAGGCAGTATTGCCGTCAGCTTCAAGTAGGGCGTCATAAGGTATTTCATGGTATTGCCGCCGTACATTGGTGTAAATTAGGGCCTTCCCAAACATGCCAACCGCCGGTTGCAATTCGCCTAGATCTAGCCTTGCCTCTACCTGGAAGGACCCGGAGGTTTGGTCTGCGGCCTGGGATTTTCGAAAAATGCTTCCGGTGATTATCAGGCCAGGGTAAGCATCCATCGTGACGGTCACGGAATCGCCCACAGTGACCAAGGTCCAGTCTTTATCCGAAAGACCTACTTTCAGAACCCATGAATCTCGATCCGCTTCGTTGATAGCAAGGACGGGTGTACCCTCTGATATGATCTCACCAATATTTGCCAGCTTTTTGGTAACGAACCCATCACTGATGGCATAGATTGAGGCAAACTCCCTATTGAAAGCAACTGCATCAAGTTGTGTTTGCGCAATCTCAAAGGCTGTCCGGGTATTCTGCAACTGCTCAAGGGTAGCTACACTATCCCTGTAAAGATTCTTGATTCTTTCGAGGTCCCGTGAGGCCTTCTCCATCCCAAGTTTAGCTTGGGCGTAGCCAGATTCGATTTCATCCGTTCTTAATGAAGCCAATAGACTCCCTTTTGAAAATGACTGGCCTTCTTGAACGGCAATCTGTTCGATCACCCCTCCGATCTTAAAGGCATACCTTGCCTCATTTTCCGTAGCAAGTAGTCCCGTGGCGGTGATACGTACGGCTTGCTCTGTTTGGAGCAGCGGATAGGTGGTCACGGCGATCGTCTCAGGAGATGCAATTGCTTGCTCTGGTTTTTGCTCTTTGCAGGCACTCAAACAAGTGAGCAGTGCAAGTACAGGGATTGGATTGTAAATTTTCATAGGTGTTTCATTGTTCGTTAGCTACCGTTACTTAGGTGGGCATTATCTCACAGGGTTGAAAGTCTTCCGGCGAGTGGTTTTATTTTTCTGCTTTTCTCTTCCAGATTAATACTCTAGGCTAAAAGAAGCGCTGG
Source organism: Cytophagales bacterium (assembly GCA_016124425.1). Classification (GTDB taxonomy): domain Bacteria; phylum Bacteroidota; class Bacteroidia; order Cytophagales; family Cyclobacteriaceae; genus Lunatibacter. The sequence goes on along the minus strand of WGNT01000152.1, from coordinate 22,719 downwards.
CGCGCTCGACCTCAGCTGCTTTGATGTAGGTGTCAAATAGGGAGATATTTCGTTGTTGCTCCGCTTGGATGAGTTGGTTTTGGGCGTCCATCAACTCAATAAAAAGCGCCTGTCCTTCTTTGTAAAGCCGAAGTATGTCGGTGTAGTATTTTTGGGAAGCCGCGCAGGTAGACACTGCCGCCCGATAATTGCTAACTGATGCATCGTAGGCATTATTGGCTGTGATCAGCTGCAACTGAATCTGCGAGGCAGCAAAGTCTGTTTGCGATACTAAGATCCTTTCATCCAGACGCGCCTGTTTTCCTTTTAGGTTATTTCTTCCCGCTGTGAACAAATCCCATTGTAAGGACAACCCAAAAAAATAGTACCTTGAACGGCTGTCAAACTGCCAATCGAAACCCTGTGATCCTAGATCCAAAAACGTACTTAGGCGGGGAATCCGTGAAGCATTGGAAAGGCCTACTAGGTGCATGTTTATATTCGTTGCAATCTTTAGCTTTCTAAGCTCTTCCCTCTCGAATATCTGCTCAAAATCTGAATAGGCTGTAGCAGGGGAGTAATAGCCAGAATCCACCACTACAGATTCTTCTAGCCCTCTATTGAGTAAAAAATTGAAGTAAGCCCGGGCAGAATTCGCGTTTTGTTGGGCGTTTTCAATTAGTGCTTCGGTCTTACTGACCTCGTTCTCGCCACGTAGCACCACGGTACGGTTTATCCTGTCATTTTCAAACAGCGACGCGTTTATGCGGTTGCTTTCCGAAACGAGACCTAATGCAGATTCATAAATTTTGATGGCTTCCAATGATTGTAGGTAATTAAAATAGGCTACTTTCACTTCTTTGGCGAGCTCGCGTTTGTACAAATCGATTTCTGCCTGCTGCAGGTTTACCTGCTCACGCTTGATTTTTTGATTGTAATCCAGTTCGAGATTAAATAAAGGAAGAGTTGTACGGAACTTGGCGTCGTAGAGGTTATCCGGGTTGAGCAGAACACGCTGATTTTCGAGCGTTGGAAAGGCGTTACCATTGGTCAGTTGATTCAGGGATGAATAGACCGGATTAAGCAGGTCACCTGCGGGAAAGTCAATGGTCCGTCCCCCACCTGCCAAAAAATAGTCTGACATAAATGTGACGGTCGGAAAAAACAGGGATTTCGCTTCCCTTAACGCCAGCATGTTCTTATCCAAGACAAACTGTTGCTGTTGTAAAGGAAGGTTTTCGACAAGTGCGGTTTTAATGTACTGCTCTAGAATTGTCTGGGCTGAAACTACCTGTGTGAGCAAAAGTCCCAGTAAAATAAGCTTGAATTGTTTCATGACTGAATATTGTTATTTTTTTGAACGATGTTCATTTAAGTGGAAATTTTTTTTACTCCTGTTCAAGCATCATTACAAACGCTTTATATGCGTTCGCAAGAACAGTATCCGGATCTCCTAAATCTACGCCTTCTATCCGCTGACTTATATGTAGGGAAGCCATCCCGTGAACGGTACTCCAAATCGCAAAAGAAAGGGGTTCTAACTGATGACCAGCAAAATGACCTTTATCCATACATTCCTTCACCGTTGCCTTTAAAACTCCAAAAGTAGCTTTTCCCTCGTTCCACTCATCCTTTTGAACAGAATCCAAAAAGTCCATTGGAGCCTTCATAGAGAACATCAAATCGTACATATCCGGGTTTTCCAACGCAAATTGCAAATACAATCTCCCTAAAGCTTTAACCCGTTCCATTGGGTCTGTCACGTTCATAAGTACTTTCATCTCTCCCCCCAATTGCTTAAATCCTTGCGTATGAAGATCATGTAGAATATCATTTTTATCTTTGTAATACAAATAGACCGTGCCAACGCTATATTCGATCTTGCTAGCAATCTTCCGGATAGTGGTTTGTTCTATTCCCTGCTCTACAAACAACTTTCTAGCTGCCCCCAGAATAAGTGACTTGAGTTCTTCTTTCTCCTTTGCCTTTCGTTCTGAAATTCCCATGATGCTATATTATCGCTACAAATATAAATGAACACTGTTCATTTATCCAAATTTATTTTTATTTTTTTTTCGCTGAACTTATTTAAGACATTTTCCTTGCCAGTTTTACTTCTTTAGCGTCAGTATGGAACGGGCCGGAATCCTGATAGGTTCGCCGGCTAGCATCTCGTGATAGGCAAGGTTGTGATGCCGATCTGTTAGGTATCCACACCACGCGCTTCCAGAGAGCTCGCCATCCACTAAGATGTTTACCTGCTGCTCTTCGCTACTTGAATTCACCAGCACAACAACCAACTCGTCGGAGCGTGGATCTTTATAGGCCGACACCAATACATCCTTGTTCGTCAATTTCTGATTCGAAGGCGAGATCGATATCCTTCGGAACCCTGGACGTATAAACCTGCTATAGTTGCCCAGCCCCCAGAGCATTTTGCTCGGAGCAAACTCACCATCCGTCTCCGACTTGCTAATATATACAAGCCCATCCTTGTAATCATATGGCGAGATGGCAAGCCACCAATGCCAGGCACTAGCCTGTGCGACAACCAAATCATTGTGAATTACCTTTGCCATGTACAGCGCAGCATCAATACCTAGATCACGTCCGCTTCCGGAAATTTCCCCGGCATTATCGCCTAGTATACAATATTCAGACATCCAATACTTAAGGCCTTCAACTTGGGTAATCGCCTGCGCGAGTTGTTCCCGCTTTGCTACCGCCTGATGGAAGGGAGATGTTGTAAAATAACTGTGTCCCGAAATAGCCCTACTTACGTGCGCTAAATTACCCAAGTAATGCTCGCTTTCCTTATGGAAAAAAACCCGGATTTGATTTGCCCTACCGGGTCGGTTGTGTTCGCTAAAGAGGTAGTCAATTTGCCCTGCTTCGGCAATATCAATTTTTGTATCCAGTGCATGACGGTAAATTCCGGCTTCTAGCTTCCTTACGATGGCTGCGATCTCGTGGTTCCAGAAAGGTGAACCTTCCTGGCCTCCGTCCTTCCAATCCCACTGCGGTTCGTTGACCGGGCTGATATAATCAATACTAAGTCCTGCTTGTTGCAGGCCGACAAGTGAAGCAACCATATATTCAGCAAATTCGGCCTGTTTTTCAGCCGCAAGGTTGCTTTGAGTACCGTCGTCGGCAAAGGATTTCCCATTTCTGGTCAACCATACTGGCGGGCTATTTACGAATAAGAGCAAATGCTGTACACCTCGTTCCTTTGCTGCTCTGGCGAACCAAGTTTGCCCTTTTTGCCGATCAAGATCAAATCTACCAGTAGGATCCAGGTAGGAAGGAGCCCTTCGCCATCGATCTCTGATCCCACTTGCTTCCCCCTGCCCGGCACTGCCCGCCCCAAGGTTGATCCGCCAGAGAGAGAGGCCAATTCCAAGTGGATTACCGGAGTCATCCATTTGCATACTGAACAGCAAATCTGCGATAGCATTTCGTTTCGGTTCCGGCCAGTTTCCCACGAATTGAGCAGACCAAGCATCCGATGCGCCAAAATGATCCATTTCCTGAAAACTTTGCCCGGAGTCTACCAAAAGGTTGATTGTATCGCCATTGTCTTTACTGGATCCCGTTTCCGCAAAACAAGCGTAAAGGAACATTAGAATTGGAAATAGGTATTTGCTGAAGTTCATGAAGGTCTTTGAGGGTACATCACAAATATAGCTACTATATAAAGGCAAAAGCCGACCAACTGTAGCCGGCAACGGAAAAACGTCCTCAGAACTCTTTAAGCCTACTGCATTCCACTTACTAGGCAACCTGTACGAGAGATATTTTCTGTTTTTGCCTTTTAGGCTGAAAAGTAAAATGGAATAGGATTACCTTCGCTGCTTTATTGACGGCATTATAATTTAAAGCGAACGAATCGATGCAGGTACAGCCAAAAGACCCGAGCCTAAAGACAGCTACAAAAACCGATTATCTTCGCCAGATGACAGGACCTATAGGCATATTTGACTCCGGATACGGAGGATTAACGGTATTTAAAGAAATTCAAAAAAACCTTCCGGAATACGACTTTATCTATTTGGGAGACAATGCAAGGGTGCCTTATGGTATCCGATCCTTTCAGACGGTCTATGAATTTACCAAGGAATGTGTTTTTAAACTTTTTGAACTAGGCTGCAACTTGGTCATACTTGCCTGCAATACGGCATCAGCAAAGGCATTGAGAAACATCCAGTCGTTCGACCTTCCCGCAGGAAAACGGGTTTTGGGGGTAATCCGGCCAACTACTGAATCCATTGACGCCTACACAAAAACAAAGCATGTGGGTATCTTGGCTACAGAGGGGACCGTTGCATCCAATTCCTACCAAATAGAGATTACAAAATTTTTTCCACACATCAGCGTGTTCCAACACGCCTGTCCGCTTTGGGTTCCTTTGGTAGAAAACAACGAAATTAGCGGAAAAGCTGCCCATTACATTGTGGAGAAGGATCTTCGACTATTAACCGCTATGTCCGCTAAAATTGATACGATTATTCTTGCCTGTACGCACTACCCGCTTCTTCTTTCTGTGATACAGAAGCATCTCCCGGATCATATCACGGTACTTTCCCAAGGAGAAATAGTGGCTGAAAAACTCGTAGATTACCTTCACCGGCATCCTGAGATTGATGCGAAATGCGGAAAAAACGGAACTACTGCCTTCTACACTACCGATGAAGTTGGTGCCTTCGAAAACAAAACAGCCATTTTTTATGGGAAAACTATCCAGGCAGCTTACATTGATGTAAGAAAAAAGGGGTAGTCAATCTTCTACCCCTTTTCGTTTTAGTTTCCTTCAGAATTCTTGATATCCTGCACTTCTTTTCTGATATCCTGTGCCAGATTTTTCAAGTCTTGCATACCTTTTCGAATACGCGTACCTGCTGCTTGGTTTCCCTTTTCGTAGAATTTTTCAAAATCCCCTTCTAAGGATGTCACTAAATCTTTGATTTCGCTAAATCTGTTCATAATAAAAATTAATTAAGTTGATGATGAGATTGAAATTGATCTATTTAGATTATTGAATTAGTAATTTAAACAAATTTAAGGCCAAAAAGACATTATTCTCCAAAAGAGCTCGCCAATTCCGTTCGCTTGTAAAATCCACTTACAAGTTTGTCCTTTATTGCTTCAAACGCTGCAATCGTTTCTTCAACATCTTCAAGCGTATGCGAAGCAGTGGGAATGAGCCTCAATATAATCATTCCTTTCGGCACTACAGGATAGATTACTACGGAACAGAAAATATTGTATGTTTCCCGCAAATCCTTACTCATCGTAGCAGCTTCACCAACCGTACCGTTAAGCACTACAGGAGTGACGGGAGAAGTGGTTGTCCCGATGCTAAACCCTTTTTCTCTCAGTCCGTTTTGAAGAGCATGGACAATATTCCATAGGTTTTGCTTTAATTCTGGCATTGACCGGAGCATCTGAAGCCGCTTTAACCCTCCTTCAACGTAAATCATGGGGAGGGATTTGGCGAAGATCTGACTTCTCATGTTGTATTTTAGAAACAGGATGACGTTTTCATCTCCGGCGATAAAGCCTCCTATACCTGCCATAGATTTGGCAAACGTAGAAAAGTAAAGGTCAACTTCTTCCTGTACGCCTTGCTCTTCTGCGCTACCCGCACCGGTTTTTCCCATTGTTCCGAAGCCATGAGCATCATCCACAAGAAGTCGGAAGGAATACTTTTCTTTCAGGTTGACAATGCCCTTAAGGTTACCCATATTACCGGTCATACCAAACACGCCTTCGGTAATGACAAGAATACCTCCTCCACTCTCTCCCGTAAGCCTTTCAGCACGCTGAAGTTGTTTCTCCAGGCTATCCATGTCATTATGATGGTAAACAAACCGTTTGCCCAAGTGCATACGCAAAGCATCAATGATACAGGCATGACATTCGGCATCATATACTACCACGTCTTTTCTGTCCACAAGAGAATCAATGACGCTCATGATACCTTGATAGCCGTAATTTAACAGGTAGGACTTCTCTTTACCCACAAAAGCAGCAAGCTCATTTTCAAGTTGTTCATGCATATCCGTCTGACCTGACATGATTCTGGCACCCATCGGGTATGCTGCTCCCCAACGGGCCGCAGCGTCTGTATCCGCTTTTCTTATATCGGGATGATTAGCAAGACCCAAGTAGTTGTTCAAACTCCAGGTAAGTACTTCTTTTCCCATAAACTTCATTCGGGGGGCAATTTCACCTTCCAGCTTCGGAAAAGTGAAGTAGCCTTCAGATATGCCAGAATGTTTACCTAGGGGCCCTAGGTTCGTCTGCAATTTTTCAAATATATCCAATGCTATTACACGTTTGTTGTTACAAAACATCCATTCAATATAAATGGAAATTTAACCCTCAAAACTAATACAAATAACCTTTGAACGCAAAAATTCCGCTACATTTCAGGGATTCTTTCCTTTGTTAATCATTTTTTACGTACTTCGTGCAAGTAGGCCTCAGCCTCCTCTTGATTAATCAGGAAAATCCATTCGCCCCATGTCTAAAATAAAAAAGCTTTTAATTGCCAATCGGGGAGAAATAAGCTTACGAATTATCCGATCGGCCCACGAAATGGGCATTCAGACCGTCGCTGTCTTTAGCGAGGCAGACAGACTAGCCCCCCATGTACGGTTGGCCAACGAAGCGGTATGTATAGGCCCTGCACCTGCCTCGCTGTCCTACCTAATGATGGATAGGATCATTCAGGTGGCTTTGGAGCTTGGGGTCGATGCCATTCATCCAGGGTATGGCTTCCTCTCCGAAAATGCGTTATTTGCACAAAAAACGATCGACGCCGGACTACTATTTGTAGGCCCCTCCCCCTCCGCAATTGCCACCATGGGTGACAAGCTTCGAGCCAAACAGGCCGTGTCCGGCTATGGGATACCCTTAGTGCCAGGTACGGACGAACCGATCAGGGATATTGAAAAAGCCAAGCAGGTTGCTCTATCCATAGGATACCCCATTTTGATTAAAGCCAGTGCGGGAGGCGGTGGTAAAGGGATGCGCATCGTAGAACATGCCGGAGAATTTGACGCCCAGATGAAACGCGCTGTGAGCGAAGCGGAATCAGCCTTTGGCGACCCTGCCGTGTTCATAGAAAAGTACATCAGCTCTCCAAAACATATCGAAATACAAATCCTAGGTGATCAACACGGGCAAATTGTCCATCTTTTTGAACGGGAATGCTCCATCCAACGGCGGCATCAGAAAGTAGTAGAAGAGGCTCCTTCTGCCACACTTACCGAAACAGTACGTCAGAAGATGGGAGAAGCAGCCGTCAATGTGGCAAAAGCATGTAATTATTACGGGGCGGGAACGGTAGAATTCATTGTTGACAAGGAGTTAAACTTTTACTTCTTGGAAATGAACACCCGTCTTCAGGTAGAGCATCCCGTCACAGAACTGATTACCGGGCTCGATTTGGTAAAGGAACAGATACGCATCGCAGAAGGACAAGCGCTATCGTTCACCCAGAATGACCTGCAAATACAGGGGCATGCCATAGAGATCCGAGTCTATGCCGAAGATCCCCAAAACAACTTTCTTCCGGATACAGGTACGCTGACAAGGTACCGCCCACCCTTGGGGCCCGGCATTCGGGTAGATGACGGATTTGAGGAAGGCATGGACATTCCCGTGTATTATGATCCGATGATCGGCAAACTGATCGTCTACGATGTCTCGAGAGAAAAGGCCATCCGCAGAACGATCCGGGCAATAGATGAATTTCAACTTTCCGGGGTAAAAAACACCCTTGCTTTCTGTCGATTTGTGATGACCCATCCCGAGTTCACGTCCGCCTCATTTACCACAAAGTTCGTGGAAGACCACTTCCACCCAACTAGTTTGAATCAAGAATTATCGGAGACAGAAAAACTGGCAGTGGCGGCATTTATCGGCACATGGCTCGATGAGCAGCGTACAGCAGCTCTACCCTTGCCGGCGTCTGCTGGTAACAAATCAAAGTCTCTTTGGAAAAATAGAACAAAACATGGCTGATAATCCCATTTACCAAACAGCTCAGCCGCTAAAGAAGCTTGTGCTCGCTTCGCAATCACCACGAAGAAAGGAGCTGTTAACCGGCTTAAATGTCACATTTTCAGTCAGAAAAATTGATGTTGACGAGGATTTCCCGGAAGATATGCCTCACGACTCGGTAGCCACCTTTCTAGCTGACAAAAAAGCCATGGCCGCACTTCCCTCCCTTAGCGACAATGAGCTCCTGATCACCGCTGATACCGTTGTATTGGTAAAAGGGCAGCTCTTGAACAAGCCTGCTACAGTCGAAGAAGCACAATACATGTTGTCCCTGTTATCCGGCTCCAAACATCAAGTAATTACTGGGGTATGCCTTATGGACCGCCATAAAAAAGTCGTGATAGAAGACGCTGCTTGGGTTCACTTTACTTCCTTATCCCCCGCAGAGATTGATTTTTATATCGAGAAGTACCGCCCCTTTGACAAAGCCGGAGGCTATGGCGTACAAGATTGGATCGGATATGTAGCCATAGAAAAAATCGAAGGCTCATTCTATACCGTTATGGGTCTCCCGGTTCACAAGGTGTACAGGGAACTTGTTAGTTGGTAAGGTTGTAGTTCCGGCATCACCATGACTTTTGTTAACTTAATGCGTCGTTAGGAGCGTTCATCCTGCTTACCTCCACTACCCAATATTTCATTTGATAGATTTATAATCAATAGGCCTTTAATTTCTATAGAAAAATTCAATCTTGATTTTTGAGTTAATCATTTTTAGTTGTCCGAGAGTTTAGTGACTTTTGCCATTATTTATAATTAATCTAAATAAACAATGGCAAAACATATACACCTCCTGTTGGCTTTGGTGGTATTTTCGTTTATTTCAGCCAAGGCACAGACAGGAACACTTACGGGACAAGTAAGCAACACGCTCGGAGAGCCCTTGGAATTTGTATCCATATTCCTTAAAGGGGGTAGCCAAGGTGCGGTTACCGACCAAAACGGCAGTTTTAGAATCAATAACATTACTCCGGGAAACTACGTGTTAGTTGCTTCTTCGGTAGGGTATAAAACACAAAACAGGGATATCACAATCGCATCAGGGCAAATTTTGGAAATTAATGTCGTATTAAATCAGGGGCTTTATGGCATGCAGACGGTGGAAATTACAGGAAGGCGCGAGGTAGGATACAACAATAAAGAAACGTATTCGGGGACCAAAACTGCTTCACTGATTAAGGACGTCCCGGCTACGATCAACTTTGTCACCAAAGAACTTATGCTTGATCAGGTGGCCTTTACGCTAAATGATGTTGTCAAAAACGTTGCTGGCGTAAACCAATTCAGCTTCTACAACGATATTAGCATCCGGGGATTCCGGGTACAGGGGCAGGGAAACTCAGGCACATTGCTGAACGGCATGCGTACGTTCACAAGCTTTTGGAAGCCACAACTTGTCCCACATATTGAACGCGTAGAAGTCATCAAGGGGCCTGCCTCTGCCCTTTTCGGAAACGCATCCCCCGGAGGATCTATCAATCGGGTTACAAAGAAACCCTTGGAAGAATCCCGCAAATCCATTTCCACTACGGTAGGAAGCTTCAATACGCTTAGGACACTCGCCGATTTCACGGGCACCATGACGGAGGACAAAAAATTACTTTACCGATTGAACCTTGGGTTTGAAAATACAGATGGATTCAGGGACCTACAGTTTGGACGAAACCTGGTCATAGCTCCATCCTTTGCTTTCTTACCTACGGCAAACACGAGCCTGAATTTTGATGTGGTCTACCAAGATTCCAAGGGAAGGTTAGACCGGGGACAGGCGGCGTTTGGAAACCGGGATCTTTTCACCACCCCGATCACCACCTCTCTTAGCGCGGTAAATGACTTTCTCAATGAAGCGACGATAAATACAACTGTGTCCCTACGCCACGAGTTCTCCGATCGGCTAAGCTTCAACAGCTCCTACCAACTGTCAAGCTATTCTGAAGACCTATTGGAACATAGGACCTCCAATCAGTTTGCCGCGTTGGGGGACGGAACCTTTGACGATACCAAAGTAGCAATGCGGGTATTTAACCGTAAACGTAGCTGGAACAACAACACATTCAACAATTATTTGAACGCGATAATAAACGTCGGCGCTGTAAAGAATACCTTATTGCTGGGGCATGATTACTTCAGGCAGGAACAACTTCCCGGCGGATCCCAACTGGAAGCCAGAACCTATCTACTGCGCAACGGCAATACTGCTAACAGCTTTAATCTCAGAAACGCTGCCAATTATGTGTTGGATGCAAATGGCAATCCTGTGACCAATGTACCTCACTTTGACCTGACATCCCCCACAGCCAATGGCATACAGGACATGACCAAATATATATATACACGTGTCAACTACAACCAATACCTCCAAAATGCCCATGGCATTTATATACAGAATCAATCGGAATACGGTCGAATGAAAGTCCTGCTTGGCCTTCGACAAGAATATTTCCAAGATTTCCTGAACTACAACAGTCCATCAGAGGAAGAAGTGAAACAACAGGCGCTTTTGCCGCGCGTCGGGTTGGTTTATACCATTAACCCATCATTAAACCTTTATGGAACTTGGGTGCAGGGATACCAGCCACAAGAGGCCGCAGGAATCATTAACCCGGATGCAGGAGGTCCATTTGACCCTCTGGTAAGCGAAATGGTAGAAGTTGGCGCCAAGACAGAATGGTTCAACAACCGATTAAGCGGTACGTTTTCCTTGTTTCAGATTGTAGAACGGGGCGGACTCTATAACGCCAATAATCCGGATAATCCGGAACAACTCATGCAGCTGGGTGAAGAACAGTCAAGAGGGGTAGAGGTCAATCTTACCGGCAACATCCTTCCAAACTGGTCGCTAGTAGCAGGCTTTGCATTTAATGACGCGAAAATCACTGTAGCTCCTATAGAAGAAGTAGTCGGAAGGCAGAAGCCAAACGCACCAAGAAATACGGCGAATTTTTGGTCGAAGTATATTTTCGAACATGGTTCCATTAAGGGACTTGGAGTGGGTTTAGGATACAATTATGTGTCTGATCGGTTTGGCTCTATTGTTTCGGCAGACCAGCCTGACGTTTTTCCAGCCTATGGAATTGTGGACGCAGCACTATTCTATAAACTGGATAAGGTTCAATTTCAGGTGAATGTTAACAATGTGTTTAATGACATCCATTGGGTAGGTGGATATGATGTACTGCGCGCATTCCCGGGAAGTCCAAGGAATATCATGACCACGGTTTCCTATACTTTCTAATTTTAACTCATCCGCTGTGAAAGTAAATAAAGTTTTATTTCAACTACATGGCTGGATAGGCATCAAGTTGAGCATACTATTTTTTATAGTATGCTTTTCTGGTACCTTGGCCACGCTAAGCAATGAGATGGACTGGTTGTTTTATCCGGCTATCCGGGCGAATAAAGCAGGTGAGCGTGTTGCTTATAACAAGCTGGCAAATGAAGTTCAAAAGGCCTATCCAGATGGCTCAATCACTTATTGGGTGATGCCCAAAGAACCTTACTTAAATGATATCGTGTATGTAGACTTGAACGGGCAACGGCATTACGTTTTTGTTGACCCGTATAAAGGGACGGTTACAGGAGCGACCACAGTAACCTTTCAGCGCTTCTTTCGGGATTTCCACTACTACCTGTTTATGCCATTTTATCAAATTGGCTACTTTACTGTCCTGATTTTTGCCTTTTTGTTGTTTGCCTCATTGATGACCGCCTTGGTCTTCTATAAAAAGTGGTGGCGCAAACTTTTAGACTTAAAGACAGGCTCAGGCAAGCTGGTTCTCTTCCGATCCCTCCACCGGCTCGTAGGTCTATGGTCACTTCCGTTTGTTCTTGTCTTTTCGCTAACTGGAATCTGGTATTTTATAGAACGGACTAACCTGGGTAAGGTATCGGATCTTTCAAATCCGCCAACGCCAAGACTTAGCAATGAACAGATTGATCAAGATACCTCTGTATCCTTTTCATATGTTCTTGATTACGATAGGGCTGCGCACGTCGCCAAACAAGCCATTCCCGGATTACAAATCCGGGGCATTGTTCCCACAGATGACGTAAAGTCGCCTATCTATCTTCGCGGTAAAAGCCATGTTCCTTTGGTCCGAAATCGGGCAAATCGCGTGTATCTAGATCCACTATCCTACGCACCCCTGATGGTACAAAAAGCGGAGGATATACCTACTGTCATGTACCTAAACGACATTGCGGACCCGATCCACTTTGGAAATTGGGGAGGATTGCTTACAAAAATCATATGGTTTTTTAGTGGGTTGGCGATCAGCTCGCTGATCTTAACTGGGATATGGATCGCTTTGCGCCGACAGGCAAGAAAAATAGCCGAAGGGGTAGCTAAACCACTCGGCGCGTGGAAATTCATTAATTGGGGAATTACGCTTGGCATAATTTTCTTTATGTTTTCATTTATGGTCGTTCAGTATGCGCTATCATGGAAACCGATTTTTGCAGTCGGAATATTAGTTGTGCTATTAGGCTGGCTTACTTGGTTTGTATTCGATTACAGAATTAGCCAAAGCGTAAAAAGGACACTTCAAACACGTGCCCATCAAAAAGTTTAGTCGAGGCGGAAAAGAGCTATGGAACCTCAACCTGAAGATTACGCGGGTGATTTGGCTCAAATGTGACAGGAAATGAAGAAGTAAATTTTTCCTTTATGGAAGTGAATACCTTTCATGCAGTCAGGTATATCAGAACATATTTTTTTCGTTTGTTCATCATGTTCATTCTCAACAACCTCTATACATCGATATGTGCGTTTTAATTTAGTTTAATTATAAACTAAACAATCTAATTGAGATTAGGAAACAAAATCTATTAGAAATAGTATATATTTATAAAAACAAACTAAACAACAAACGAGATGGAAAGAGTATGTTCAAATTGCAATTATTGGGCGCCAGAGGCACCAGTTGTTGCCAACAAGAAAGATTTTGGCGAGTGTAATAAACTTAGCCATGTAGAATCAAAAATGGATCCTGCATATATTATCCCTGTCCTAAATGACGGAAAACCAATGAATTCCGTAGAATTCGTAACAGGAGCTGGGTTTGGATGCAACCACTTTGCAAGCGCATAAGTAATCAAAAACTCTATAGTCAACCTATTAGCTATAGAGTTTTATTTTGTGATGTTATTTAGATTTAATCTTTATATAAAAAATATCATTGTTACATATTGTAATTTTCCGCTTTTCGATGATATGCGATTCGCTTCCATTCTGAATATTTTATGCTTCTTCTAACGTTAGGTCTTAAAAAAAAATAATACTTTCATTTTATTGACCAATGAAGCTTAAAAACCAATAGCATTAAAGAAATACCGCAGGCATAGGAATAAAAGTTAATTTTTTGATAATACAACGAAGCGCTGATATTGGACAGTATCAGCTACATTTAGGCAATGGCAGAGATTATCTTATCCCTCATTGCTGGCTTGGTTTTATTTCTACATGCCGTTCACCAGTTATCTACCACCATACAGGCTGCTGTTGGAGACAGAGCTGCCGTCTGGATTAAGCGGTATACATCAAATGCCATCAACGGAGTCATTGTGGGTGCGGTAATAACCGCAATTCTCGGATCTTCCTCCGCAGTCATCATCATCACTATTGTATTTGTGAACGCCAATCTGCTGGCTTTTAAAAATGCTATGGGTATTGTACTCGGCGCTAACATTGGGACCACAGTAAGTAGCCAAATTATCGCCCTAGATGTAGGCAAATATTCTCCGATATTTTTGTTAATTGGTTTTGTACTTTTATTTGTACCGAAGGTTCCAAAGGCATCTGACACCGGTCGGGTAGTATTCTATTTCGGACTTCTATTCTTTGGTCTCTATTTTATGGAAAGCGCGGTTGAACCAATGAAAGATGAGGCGCATTTCACTAACTGGATGGAAAAAACAGAAAATCACCTCTTAGGAGCAGTGATCGGGGCTATGGTGACGCTTGTAATTCAGTCATCCTCAGCTACCGTAGGTATTGCATTGATCCTGGCGAAAAAAGAACTTTTAACATTGACTGGTGCGATTGCCGTAATGTTGGGCGCTGAACTGGGTACTTGTAGTGATACCTTACTTGCCACCATAAGAGGAAGTAGGCAAGCACTTAAAACTGGTCTATTCCACCTTTCCTTTAATTTAATTTCAATCATTTTGGGTTTACTCCTTTTTGCTCCTTTTGTTGACCTTGTAAAAATCGTCAGCGCGGGATCTTCAATCGAACGAACGGTTGCAAACGGGCATATGCTTTTCAACTTACTGGGGGTGCTGATTTTTGTTTGGACCATTCCACTATTCGAAAAGGCACTGAACCGAATAGTACCGGAGAACCCGGATGATATACGTGTGTTTGCCTAAGCAATGATTCTCCCGAAATGAATAAGACTTTGTTAAATACTACATTTCAAACCAATGAACCCAACAAAAACTCAACGATAAATCAATTTGACCTTCAACGTAAATTTTAAAGGAAACCCACGGAGGACACGGAGGATTTTTACATAAAGCTTTGTGCCATCTTTGTGTCCTTCTTGGTCCTTTACATAGGAGAGATCAGAAATTTAGCGATCGATTTAGGAATTTTATTTACAAACGCATTTCATACTACCAGATAATACAAGAGGTCAGGAAAGCAGCGATACCGTATCATGCCCCATCATTACTTCCGGTTATCCCTCACACATTAATTAGAGATAGCTCAACCTAGGGCGATGTGACATCGAAAGCGCAATCCTTTCTACCAAAACCTGTTGCATGGCAATAGCCTCCATGTAGTGAACCTCTGGAATCCGATTCCCAGATTTATCTAAATCCCATATCCCGCAATTACTGTATCGCGCTAAATCATCCCAGTCCGGCCGATCAGTAACCGGGTATATACAAATACCGTAAAAGTCAACCCCCTTTTTCATGACTTTTAAACATTCCAAGGTAACTTCTTCAAGCCAGGGGATACGCCCACAACCGAAGTGGCCTGTCTCGGAGAGGAAAATGGGCCGCCCATATCGCCTGTAAGCACGCTCCAACAGCTTACTGAGCGGAGTTCTACGCTCGTCAAAAGATGGCCAAGGGAGAGTTTCCCCCCTGTCCTCCCATTGACAGTTCCAATAGTAATTGAAGCCGAGTATATCTAGAAGAGCGTCTTCGCCGCCCAATTCAGGGCACATCCTACCGGCAATGATATCCATTGCCTGAAACTGGTGCACGTTTTTTGCTGCCAACTCAGAATCAAATTCGCCCTCCTTACTGTGGATCTGTACAAGCGGTTCAACGAGAATGATACGACACTCGGGATCAATTTCCTTTATTTCCTTTATACCCAATATTGCAGCCTTGCACAGGTGATATTTGATGTCAAACCCACAATGGACAGCAAAGGGCACAGTACCTCGTACTTCGCCGGACAACCAGGAAAGAAAACTGATTTCATTAATCGGCACGACAAAGAGTGGCTGTCTTGCATTTGCCTTGTAAAAGATGCCGAAGGCCCGGCAGAGCGCAACGAAACGATCACAAAAAGAAGGGTGGGTGGGATAAAGCCCATCCGGATAGCCGAAATGGATTAAATCCCAAATTTGCTGTATTCCATACCGTTCAGCTGCCCGCATCCGGCACAAAACCTCGGAAAAGTCAAATGCACCCGCCGTTCTTTCCACATTGCTCCAACAAATCCCCTCTCTAACGACTCTTATTCCTAAGGCTGCTAGTGACTGATAGTCCTCTTCCACCCGAATATCATGCTGGGTCTCTTGTAGTAGGTTAATTCTCTTTCCAAACCTATTAATATGGTCGGCACACTCGTACCCGCCCATAAAGAATGTGTTAAACGGATTCATCGGCCCGCGGTCACAAGGTGCTCCAAGCAAACTTCCTCCAAGCTGGTAAATAAATCCAACGCGTTTTTGAACGCCTGATCCATGTTAAAGTATTTATAGTTTGCTAGCCGTCCAACAAAGTACACATCCGTTAATTTTTCCGCATCTGCCTTGTATTTTTCGAAAATATGTTGGTTTCTCGGATTGGGCACCGGGTAATAGGGTTCCCCGTCATCCACGGTGAATTCCTTCACTATGGTAGTTTTGTTCGATCGCTGATTGCCGAAATGTTTGTATTCGATAATTCTTGTGAAAGCCACCTCAGTCCCAGGGTAGTTAACTACGGAATTTTCTTGGAAAAAGGGCCTATCCACGGTCTCTGTCACAAAGTTGATCGATCTGTACTCGAGCTTTTCGCATAGACTATGCTTAAACTCAAAATACCTATCTATAGGCCCTGTATAGAACAGTTTATCGTAATTCTTGTACAAGTGCATTACATCAAAATAATCGGTGTTCAATCGCACCTCTATATTTTCATGGGCTAGTATCTTTTCAAACATTTTGGTATACCCGCCCGCTGGTAAAGCCTGAAACGTGTCCGAAAAATAGCGGTCATCATGATTCAGCCTAACCGGAATTCTTTCTAGGACGGAAGCGTCTAGCTCAGCTGGAAACTTATCCCATTGCTTTTTGGTGTAATGCTTGAACATTTTCTCATACAGCTCAAGACCTACACGGTTAAGTACCGCTTCCTCCCCATTTTTTGGGTTCTTGAAGGGAATTCTGTTTTTTTCCAGCCATTGACTCATTTCTTCCTCACCCTGTATGGATTTACCGAAAAGCATATTTACCGTATCTATATTCACTGGAATCGGCACAGTCTTCTCGCCCACCCTAGCCAGCACCTTATGTTCCCAAGGATACCAACTCGCGAACCTGTTTACGTATTCCCAAACCGACTCATCGTTTGTGTGAAAGAGATGGGCCCCATATTTGGATACCAAAATACCATTTTCATCCACATAATCGTAGCAGTTGCCCCCTATGTGGTTGCGTCTTTCTAGAACTAAAACCCTTTTTCCGACAGAAGCATATCTCTCGGCAAGAACGGCCCCTGAGATTCCGCAGCCGATTATAAGAATATCAAAATTACGCATAGAGTTCATTGATCAGGGACTTCATCTTGGCTGCTGTGGCGTCCCATGAGGTGTCTTTTAAAATTTTTTTGTACGCCGCATGATGCGTTTTCGAAGAGTTGATAATTTCATCTATTGTGTCTGTAAACTGGTCTGCGTCCTCCACGAGATGTATACAATGAGAATAGTCACGAACAACATCTTTGATTTTAGTGGAAATGATCGGCTTACCCGCCGCCATATATTCAAGTGTCTTTGTGGGACTGATAAATTTTGTGGCGTCGTTTAGGGCAAAAGGCATCATCGTAATGTCGAAGGCTTTGAGGTATCCTGGTAACTCACGATAGGATTTCATACCGAGGTAATGGATGTTTTCCAACCGCGGAAGCTCATCTTCATTAATCTTAACTACAGGACCGACTAACACAAATGAACTTTCCGGAGCCATCCTAGCCACGTTCTCAAGTAAGTCGAGATCAATACGCTCATCGATAACCCCAAAATAGCCGACAATTGGACCCCGAATAGCTGCTATATCCTTTGGAATGGCTATTCCATTGCTGGCTTGCGCAAAGTGCGCTTCGTCTACGGAACTTGGAAAGCAAAATACCCGCTGATGCATTTTCACTTTGGATTCATATAGCGATTTCCCTCCTGTAAAAACAATGTCAGCCACTGCCATCAGTTTGGATTCCATATTAATTAGCGATTGAGGAGCTCCTTTGAATAATGAGAGTTCGTCCATGCAGTCGTAGATGATCCTATCAAACTCAAGCCTATTGATTACCGGAAGAAAAGCAGCCGAATAAAACCACGCAAGCGGCACGCTTTTCTGTGGCAACCAATCAGCCAATATTTCGGAGATTTCCTCTATTCCCGACACGCGGGGTTTTAACACATGTAACCTAGGCCCGATTTCAATGAACTCAACCCTATCCTCTCCGTCTTTAGGTAAACCAATAGGCTCCTCAACAAAAAGCACCTTTCGCTCTTCCGAAAGCCTGCTGATTACATGCTGCGGACGTTGGTAAACAAAGTCCCAACGCAGGTGGCAAAAGACGATCATATCATATTCATTAAATGTTCGCTCCCGTTTCCGAAAAGCCTGAGATGTTATATCTTCTATATACAATATTAAATTTTCCATTGAATTTTTTATATTATTTATAATAATTTTAATCAATAAAATATATTTTATTTATTATATTTTATTATTTTCATCCAAATATATGGTGAATAAAGAGGGTATTTGTTATATAATTCCGTGCCTCACTTTACATTTTAACCATTAAGACCCCTTTGGAAGAATAGAGTGGCCACCATTGATACGCATTCCACGCCTTCTAGAAAGCTCTTAGGTGGAGCGGCTAAAAATTCGAGATTGAAGATGAGTAGGTTTCAGATGAGTTCCAGTATGTAGCATTGAGCCTGCCTAGACAATTCCCTTAAAAAACCGGTACACCTTTACCTTTGGGAGTTGGAGCATGTATTGCTACGGTGGAAAATGTGACATAAAAACAGCTATAAGCTGATGTTACACTAAGAGAGACCGAATGAGTGGGAGATGTTAGGGATGATTTTTTTCCTGTCTCATAGGTTTCCCCTTGAAAAATAGTATCTTAACCCTGTCAACCAACCCTCATCCCCATGAAGACCTTAATAAGCGCTAGTTTTTATCTTGTGTTAGGAATTGTGCTAGTGTCCTGTCAGCCGAAGGTAAATACGCTGAATCTTTCAGGCGAAGACATTGTCTTCGAAAACGCTCAAGTAATCGATGTAACAGACGGCAGCGTCACAGCGTCACACGTGGTGGTACGAGGAGAACAAATTTTTAAACTCCTTCCAACGGATTCAAAGTACAGCTGGGAAAATGCCACTATCGTGTCGTTAGAAGGTAAATACCTGCTTCCGGGGTTAACAGAAATGCATGCCCATATCCCAGCTTTGGCATGGGACGACCCATTGATTTCTGAAACCTTATTCCTTTACCTATCAAATGGAATTACGACCATTAGAGGGATGCTTGGAAATCCGTTGCACCTGGAGCTACGGGAAAAAGCTAAAAATGGGGAAATTCTCAGTCCACGGATATACACTTCAAGCCCATCCCTGAATGGAAATTCGGTACGGACCCCCGAGGAGGCCCGTGCTCAGGTAGCATCCTATGCGGCGGATGGGTATGATTTCCTTAAACTTCATCCCGGTATCCGCCTTCACGTCTTTGACGAAATCGTAAAGACTGCAAACGAATCGGGAATCCCCTATGCGGGCCATGTCTCAAATCTAGTGCGGATACGCCATGCCCTTCAAAGCAACTATCAAACCATCGATCATATTGATGGGTTTATCGAAGGACTTGTGCCCAAAGAAGCCAATGTTAACCCTATCGAAAACGGGTTTTTTGGGTATAACTTCGCACATTTAGCCGACACCGCAAAAATAGCTGAACTGGTTGCGATGGCTCGTGAAAACGGCGTTTGGGTTGTGCCGACACAGGCGTTGTTCGACCGTTGGTTTTCGCCAACACCTGCTGACGACTTGGTGCGGGAACCAGAAATGAAATACATGTCTAAGGACGTGCGAACCAACTGGGTAAACAGTAAAAAAAGCCTGACCGAGAATGGTGATTTTGATCCAGCCAAATGGCGGGTATATAATCAGTTGCGCTATCGGCTTATCAGGGAGCTGCACAAAAATGGACAGGGTTTATTGCTGGGGTCTGATGCCCCACAGGTGTTTAATGTGCCTGGGTTTTCCATCCACCATGAACTGAGAGGAATGCTGGATGCTGGGCTAACCCCATTGGAAGCCTTGCAGATTGGAACGCTTAATCCGGCCACGTTTTTCAAAGGCAACTTTGGTTCTATCAAAGAAGGATTGGCCGCAGATTTCCTTATCACTGACGAGAATCCGCTAGATAACCTCGAGAACCTAAAGCATCCGGCGGGCGTAATGGCCCGCGGACAATGGATAGATCGGGAAATGCTACAAAAGCGGCTGGCGGAGATCGCCCAAAAGCACGAATAATCCCGTTTGGTTTGGAGGTGAAAAATTTTGAAATATGATAGATTCAACCTTACTAGCTAGGAAAAAAAAGGCCATCTTTTGAAGATGGCCTTTTTAATTTAATTCAATACGCTATGCCCGTTGACCGAGCTTAAACCCCTTTAGTTCTTCCTGCTCGATAAACGGCTGATTTCTTAATCGCTTTCCTGTGGCCCAATAAATCGCATTGGAAATAGCTCCCCCTGTAGGCGGTAAGGCTGGCTCTCCAAGGCCGGTAGGGTCTATGCCATTATCCACGAAATGCGTCTCGATTTCAGGAACTTCCTTCATGCGTATCAGCCTATAGCTGTCAAAATTCTTTTGTTCCGCTAGGCCGTCTTTAATGGTCATATTTGTAAACATCGCATGACCCATACCATCAACCATACCTCCTCGTACCTGTTGGTCAGCACCTGTTGGATTTACCACAATTCCGCAGTCGGTCACCGCATAAATTTTTTCCAATACAGGATTGCCCTGCTGCATGCGTACTTCAGCCACTTGGGCTACATACGATCTATGGGAAAAGTAAACAGAGAAACCTTGCGCGACACCGGATTTTTTACCCCAACCTGATTTTTCAGCAGCCATCTCTACCACAGTACGCATACGGTCAACGTCATACTGAATGCTACCTACCGGATTTGATTTGGCCCGGTCCAGCAATTCAAGGCGGAACTGAACGGGATCTTTACCCGCAGCTTCGGCCACTTCATCTAAAAAAGACTGTTCTGCAAACGCAAGGAAGTTCGTAATCGGTGCCCGCCATGCGTTAGTCGTAATATCAGATTTGTAGTCAATAGATTCAATAAGCAGGTTATCGACAGATCCGGAAGGGAAATTATTCTCGCGGGTAGTGTTACCGGCGTTCATACCCACTCCTCTTAACTTGTACCCGATAAGGGTATTGTTAGCATCCAAAGCTGCTTCGAATCGGTATTTGACCGCAGGGCGGTAAGCACCACCGGTATTGTCATCTTCTCTGGACCACACCAATTTCACTGGTGCTTTTATCAGCTTGGAAATATGCACTGCTTCCTCCACGAAATCGGCCCTCAACCGCCTGCCAAATCCTCCACCTAGTCTGGTCATCTCGACTGTTACCTGCTCAGGGGTGAAGCCGGCG
This sequence comes from Cytophagales bacterium, assembly GCA_016124425.1. GTDB lineage: Bacteria > Bacteroidota > Bacteroidia > Cytophagales > Cyclobacteriaceae > Lunatibacter. Next base: position 1,537 of record WGNT01000152.1, on the reverse strand, counting down.
ATTTCCGCAGCAGCTGTCCTAGCCCGATCGGGAGTCTGGGTAGGACCGACAAGCTCTACCCCATCTTCGCGTACATGTGCGAAGAAGTTCATCGGTTCCATGGGAGAATGTGATAGAAAGGGACACTGATACTCGCTCTTGATAACCTTCGCTGCATTTTTGAACGCAACCTGAACGTTCCCGTCTTCGCGCATTACTTTCGCTTCTTTACCGTTCAGCAATTCGTCAAACTTTCGATTATGAAAGTCCGTACTCTCGAGTTCACCATTGATAGGTTCGTAGGCAATTTTCAATTTGCGCTTGGCTTTCATTACCTGCCAGGTCGAATTGCCTACCACGACTACATTGTTGTTGAAGGTAACCACGTCAGTAATCCCTGAGATAGCCTTTGCTTCCGAATCATCTACCGATTTTAATTTCATACCAAATGGCGGACGTTGCACCATCGCGTGACGCATTCCTTCACGGTAGAAATCCATTCCATACAATGGCTTTCCGGTAAACATAGACTTATTGTCCACATTTTTTACCGGGGTTCCGATAATTTTAAAATCCTTGATGTTTTTTAAAGGGACATCTTCCGGAACCGCAATACTGGCAGCGTCGTTTGCTAGTTCTCCGTATGTAAGTTTTTTGCCACTTTCGGGGTGAATCACCATTCCTGTGGCAGTCGAAAGGGAATTTATGTCCACGTCAAGCCGCTTTGCGGCCGCTTCCATGAGCATTCTTCTCGCTGTAGCGCCAGCCTTTCGGAGTCTTTCCCAAGAATGAGGCATAGCCCCGGACCCTCCGGTTACTTGACGATCGTATTTTTCGGTATCCAAGAAGGCCTGCATTACCCGTACCTTGCTCCAATCCGCATCGAGCTCTTCAGCAACAATCATGGGAAAAGACGTTTTTATGTTTTGCCCCAATTCCGGATTAGGGGAAAAAATAACGACATGTCCGTCGGGTGCTATTGACAAAAAACTATTGTAGGGCAATGCTTGGGAAAGCAATTCCTCATCTGTAACTACCTTCATCTTCGGGGATTCGCAACCGGTAAAGTGGAACCCTAACAATAACCCTCCGCCTGCAGTTGCGGCGATCTTCAAGAAATCTCTTCTATTCGTCTTTAGTTGTGTTGTCATGGCTATTTGGTTTTTGTAGAAGCAAGCAATACTGCCTCCTTAATTCTGTGATAAGTACCGCACCGACAAATATTGCCGTTCATTGCATCTACAACCTCTTGCTCGCTTGGATTCGGGGTTTTCTTGAGCAACGCAGCAGCCGTCATGATCTGACCGGCCTGACAGTAGCCGCACTGTGCAACGTCGATTTCCTCCCAGGCCTTCTGTACAGGGTGGTCGCCCTCAGCAGAGAGGCCCTCGATAGTTGTTACCTTGTCGCTTCCTATAGCCGAAACGGGCAGCGTACACGATTTTACCGCAGTGTCATTTAAATGAACGGTACAGGCCCCGCATTGGGCTATGCCGCAGGAGTATTTTGTACCCACCAATCCAAGATGGTCCCTTAATACCCACAATAAAGGCGTGTC
>WGNT01000059.1 GCA_016124425.1 Cytophagales bacterium | reverse complement strand
TGGGAGCAAGGTACTTTTTGGCAAAAAGAGGATGCTCCGTTTCAATGGTAAGCAGAAGTATGCCTGGATCGCTGTCCTCAGCCCAGCGGGAAGTATTGGACAACTTGTTGCTTCGGTTAGATGTATGGCATGAACGGATAGGAATCAAACAGGTAACTCCGGGACCGCAGCCATTTACTTCATAATGACTTTAGAAGGTGGCTAGCAGCCGGCGTAATACCCATGTACAACTAGCCACCTTCAACCATGGGAAGGCGCTGCCCCCATCAATTTATCCATTCAAACCCCAGATAAGGGATGAGTACTTGCGGGATTTTGATTCCGCCCTCCTGCTGATTATTCTCCAGGATAGCCGCTACTATACGGGGCAAGGCGAGTGCGCTGCCGTTAAGGGTATGGGCAAGAATCGTTTTTTTGTCCTCCTTGAAACGTAGTTTAAGCCGTGTAGCCTGATAGGTCTCAAAGTTACTGACCGAACTCACCTCTAACCAACGCTCCTGAGCAGCCGAAAAGACCTCCATGTCATAGGTAAGTGCGGAAGTAAACCCCATATCCCCACCGCACAACCTTAGTACACGATAGGGTAATTCGAGTTTTTGGAGCAATCCTTGGACGTAATCGCTCATTTGTTCTAGCGCCTCGTAGGAGTTATCGGGGTGGGAGATGTGTACGATCTCAACTTTGTCAAATTGATGCAGCCGGTTCAGACCCCTAACATGTGCACCCCAACTGCCGGCTTCCCGTCGGAAACAAGGCGTAAAGCCGACGTTTTTCACAGGAAGGTCCGCTGCCTGTAGGATCTCATTTCGGTAGAGATTGGTGATGGGCACCTCTGCCGTCGGGATCAGGTATAAGCCATCTTCATTGCAGAAATACATTTGGCCTTCCTTATCCGGTAGCTGACCGGTGCCATAGCCGCTGTCCTCATTGACAAGGATTGGTGGTTGAATTTCGGTATAGCCTGCTTTGGTTGCTTCATCCAGAAAAAAATTCACCAGCCCCCTTTGCAGCCGGGCTCCTTTTCCTTTGTACACGGGAAAGCCTGCTCCGGCAATTTTGACCCCTAGTTCAAAATCTATTATGTCATATTTTTTTATGAGCTCCCAATGCGGCAAATTATTGCTTGGCGTTAATTCCGGGATCGTACCGTGGGAATGGACCACTTCGTTGTCTTCCGCGCCAAATCCAGGGACAACCGTCTCATGGGGAATATTTGGAATCGTATAAAGTAGCTGAACGAGTTCATTTTCCTGTCGGGCATAATGATCCTCGAGGGCCTTTACCTGAGATTTTATTTCGGAAGTTCTGCTTTTCACCCGTTCGGCTTCCTCTATTTGACCACTTTGCATCAATTTCCCAATTGTCTTCGAGATCGCGTTGGACTCAGCCTGCAATTGGTCGCTTTCCAGCTGTATGTTCTTTCGCGCATCATCAAGCTGTACCAACTGGTTTAATGCAGCCTCTGCACCGGCGAAATTTCTCTTTTTTAGACCTAAAACTGCTTTTTCGAAATTTTCTCTAATAAAATTGACCTGAAGCATACCTGGTGACTTAGTGTAAATCCTTGTTCGAGGGGCAAAGATATACAAATCTTACGATCAGCGGATAGGATTTTCGAGGTATCCAAACGATTTATACCCCCTTGGATGTCATTTATCCAAGCATTTATTCTTTTGTTCGATAAATTTGGAATTGTTCTGAAAATATAACAATTTTCGAAAAGTTTGCGTTTTAACGATTGTTACCGTAATATTGTAGCATCAATATGTTCAAAAATCCCAATCCTGGAGATTTTAGTATTATCTGAATACCTTTTTACAGCAATCACGATATACACTACTGACTTCATCATTCATTCATTTCGAAATTATTTTCATACGTTTTTTATGTATAACATAGAAGAATTAAGAATCAGACTGCTGTCTGAATTAAAAGAAATAGCAGAAGAGCTGGGCGTAAAAAACTTTAAATCACTAAAAAAGGATGATTTAGTTTATGCAATTTTAGACCAGCAGGCTATTCTTCCAGAAAAAGCCCTACCCAAGAAAAAGCCCTCCCAAGTAGATTCCACTGAAAACGCAGCCCCAAGCGCACCCGAAAAAGCACCTACAGAAGCACCTGCTTCAGAACCGCCCAAGGATGAAAAGCCAAAGTTCAGAAGACAAAACGTAACTGAAATTCCAAAGGAAACCAATCAGTCGGAAAAGGAAAAGCCCGTATTTTCTGAGAAAGCGGAAAAAAGCAGTCCTGCCCCGGTAGAGAACACGCCTAAGAAGAAAGAAGAAACTACAGAAGCGTCAGTAGAAAACAAGCCGAAAGCAGCTGCAAATCCCCCTTCCCAACGACCCGATACCCCCAAGCCCGCCAACCGCGAAAAAAGAGATTCCACTCCCACAGATGAAGAAAATGGTTCGCGATCTTTTCGTCCTAGAAGAAGGGCTGTTGTAGAAATCGACGACGTAAAACCGTCCCACCAACCGGTTCATAACCAGGAAAACGATTTTCAAAAGCGCAAGCCGCAGAAAGAAACGGAGGATACTCCCCCTCAGGCGGAAACCCAACCGTTTATGTCCAAACGAAAAATCGCGTTTGCCATAAAGGAATTCGAAGGAATTATCGAAAATGTGGGCGTTTTGGAAATCATGTCCGATGGCTACGGATTTTTGCGGTCCTTAGACTACAACTACCTGGCATCTCCCGATGATATCTATGTATCGCCTTCGCAGATCAAACTTTTTGGCCTTAAGACCGGAGATAACATCAAAGGGCAGATTCGTCCTCCCAAAGAAGGGGAGAAATACTTTGCCTTATTGAAGGTAATCAATGTGAATGGAAAGACTACGGACGAAATCCGCGACCGGATTCCCTTTGAGTACCTTACCCCCTTGTTTCCAGAAGAACGGCTAAAACTCACTACTACCCATGACAATTTTTCTACACGGATTGTAGACCTGTTCGCGCCAATAGGAAAAGGACAGCGGGGAATGATTGTGGCCCAGCCAAAAACAGGTAAGACTGTATTGCTCCAAAAAATAGCGAATGCCATCGCAGAAAATCACCCAGAGGTTCACTTGATGATTCTCTTGATCGATGAAAGGCCGGAAGAGGTAACGGATATGGCCAGATCCGTGAAAGCCGAGGTCGTCTCTTCCACCTTTGACGAACAGGCTGAGCGTCATGTAAAAGTAGCGTCTTTGGTCTTGGAAAAAGCAAAAAGGATGGTAGAATGTGGGCATGACGTTGTCATCCTACTGGATTCTATTACCAGGCTTGCGAGGGCACACAACACCGTAGTACCTTCATCCGGTAAGATTCTATCAGGAGGGGTGGACGCCAACGCGCTTCATAAACCGAAGCGCTTTTTTGGGGCAGCCCGAAACGTTGAAAACGGAGGATCCTTAACCATCATCGCAACGGCATTGGTCGAAACCGGCTCAAAAATGGATGAAGTGATCTTTGAGGAGTTTAAGGGTACCGGTAATATGGAGCTTTCTCTTGACAGGAAACTTTCCAATAGGAGAATTTATCCAGCCATCGATGTACCGGGATCGGGTACCCGAAGAGAAGATCTCCTCATGGATAAAGAGGAAATGCAGCGGGTATGGATTCTCAGAAAACTGATGTCTGATGTGACCTCACAGGAGGCGATGGAATTTTTACTTCAGCGCATGAGAGGTACAAGAGACAATGCGGAATTCCTTATCAGCATGAACAGCTAAGAAGTGACAACATAATACACCATGAAGAGGCTGCCCGTAAAGGGTAGCCTTTTTTATGCGGCGAAGCTTTCGGATGTCATCGCCAGACTGGGTGCACCTTGCCATCCTAAAAGCAGGCCAAAGAAGGCCGTCCGACTTTTCGCAACGCCCCTTTCTATTTGCTTCATGAGTCACCTTAATACGTTTTTAAGTATTTGAAAATCAAAAAAGAGTATTTATACGGATTTTTTAACCTTATAATGACCAAATTCAACCCATATAAAAGCTAGTTCATCGACTATTTTTAAAGCGCTCTTTTTTTTGAAGTAGGTTTGTTCATGTTAATTTTTAAGACATAGAAAACATGAACAGCATCGACATCTTCACAGACAGCTTAAACAGAAAAACATTCTTCAGTTTGGGGGTATTCTTAATTTTCGTGTTTTTAGTTGATTCCGCGATTGCACAGAACTTCACCAGTAAGCAAAACGGCAGATGGAACCAAAACTCTACTTGGAACAGCGCTCATAACTGTACCCAAAACGTGAGTGCCGGGATTCCTCCTATCTCAAAAAGCTGGGGATGTGGCATAAGTGTCGTTATCAACCATAATGTTGAGTTTCCTGGAAACGCCAATGATTTTGGAAATGGCGTGTTTAACGGAATCACTATCAAATCCGGTGCTTCTTTAAACTTTACGGGAAATGTAACCTTTAGTGGAGGAGGTTCTGTCCCAACTTTTGTTCTTGAATCCGGAGCTACCATGAACGTGGCAGGTACATTTACCGTGAATCGTCCGGTTAGAATCGTAATACCTGCTAATGCTGTAGTAACGATCAGAAACTTGGTGGTCGGCGACAATCAACCCGAGATCACCGTTCAAGATGGTGGTCAGCTTATTGTTCTCGAAACCACCACGTTGAGAAGCAGAAGCACATTGAATGTACAGGGACGCTTAACCACAAACAACCTGACATTCACGTCAGGTGGAACCCTCAATGCAAATTCCAACTCAGCCACTATCGAGGTAGCAAATGACCTTACTGTTACAAACGGGAATTTGAACATGAGCCTTCAAAGCTCCATTCTTGTAAACGGAAATACCAATGCAGGCCAAAGTGGAACCATAAGCTTGACACAATCAGCAAGGGCTGAATTTCAGGGACAGGTTACTATCCCTAATGGCGCTACTATCCGAACGGCCAACACGGCAAGCTTTCTGTTTGGAAGCAACATGGATATGTCAGGAGGTGGAAGACTGGAATTCCGAAATAACACGGAAGGAGTCATTCAAGGAAATGTCATCATGCCAAACGGTTCAATTAGAATGTACAACAGCAGCGAACTGCATATCAACGGAAGGCTAAATGCAACCAATGGGGGATCTGTAGAGACAAATAATTCCTCATCCGTAAACATATGCGACTACCCCAACTCTACTCAAGTCAACGAATACCACATTACTGTAAAGAATAACAGTTTCTATGGACAAGGATGTTTTGCCCTGCCAGTTGTTTGGGGAGCCATTTCAGGACAATTCGATGCCTTTAAGAAACAAACCACCATCCATTGGGAAACAACAAAGGAATGGGAAACAAGTCATTTCGAAGTAGAAAGATCACTTAACGGAATTGACGGTTATGTTGTGGTAGGTGAAACTGCAGCAGTAGGTTTCTCTGACTTGACCACTTCTTACAGATTGGAAGATCAAAACCTTCCAACTCACAAAGGAGCTATTTTCTATCGCATCAAGCAAATAGATATGGACGGTACCTTTGCTTATAGTGATACATTCAGCGTAATCATAGACAACACAGCTGGAAACGAGAACGGACTAAAGTGGGTTGCGTATCCAAATCCGACTACAGGTGACAACTTCAACATCAAACTTACCAACAACGCTAGCATCGGTTCAGGACCAATCACCGCTCGCATCATTTCGAAGGGCAATGCGGACACCGTTGAAGCAAACGACTTGGCAACACTCTCGTTGCTTATCGGCCAACAAATTAGTCAAGCTCCCAAAGGTGTTTGTGTCATCGAAGTGGTACAGGGCAACGAAGTAACTCATCTAAAAATACTTAAGCACTAAATATCATCGCGCGGTAGGAATCAGTTTCGGGAATGATGAAAGCCCTAAAACCACTCCCGTCCCAGCTTCTTCACGCAAAAGTGCTTCTCGCTTTCGCTATTTGGGACTTCACGCCAAATCCTCAGTAACCCTACATGCAGCTCGCGCGTAGGGTTGCTCAAATTAGGTCATTTAGGGTTTTTCAGATGAGGATTTTCAGCTGGTTTTTTTTAACTTACCGTTTTAAACCCTTTTCCAACACCTTTTTTTTCTATGAATCCACGTACTGTCTTAAAAGATTTTTTTGGTTACGATCATTTCAGGGGTAACCAGGAATCAATCATCACATCGGTGATGTCCGGAAAAGACACCATCGCCTTGATGCCAACCGGTGCAGGCAAGTCCGTCTGCTATCAGGTACCGGCCATGTTGCTGCCCGGCCTTACCTTAGTCATTTCCCCCTTGATCGCGCTGATGAAAGACCAGGTCGACGCGCTAAACGCCATTGGGATTCCTGCTGCCTTTTTGAACTCGACCCAAAGCAGCAGCGAACAGCGATTTATTTCCGAGGAAGTTGTTACCGGCAAAATCAAACTATTGTATGTTGCTCCAGAACGGATATTTTCTGGGGGCAATACGGTGCTTGAGCTACTTGAACGGGTAACGTTGTCGCTGGTTGCCGTAGATGAGGCACACTGTGTCTCCCAGTGGGGCCATGATTTCAGGCCCGAATACCTAAAGCTCGGAAAGTTCCGGAAAAAGTTTGAAGATGCTCCCTTTCTAGCACTTACTGCGACAGCTGACACGCTTACACGAAAAGATATTGCCGAGAAGCTGGAGCTACTGTCTCCGGAATGGTTTATTTCGTCCTTTGACCGGCCGAATATTACCTACCGTGTGGTTCTGCGCAATGATGCCTTTCAAAAATTGAGCGATTTTCTTTCCCATCACCCGGGGGATTCGGGGATTGTCTACTGCCTATCACGAAAAGGAGTGGAAGACACGGCGGAAAAGCTACAGGCGCAGGGTTATCAGGCATTACCCTATCATGCCGGTCTTGACAAAGATGTTCGGCAGCGCAATCAGGAGCAGTTTATCAAAGACGAAATAAAAATCATCGTTGCTACGGTTGCTTTTGGAATGGGAATAGATAAATCAAACGTACGATTTGTTGTTCACATGAACATGCCGCAAAACGTAGAATCCTACTACCAGGAAACAGGAAGAGCCGGCAGGGATGGGCTTCCAAGTGAAGTGCTCTTGTTTTACAGTTTTGGCGACAGCATTACCTTGGGGAGAATGATTGAAAACGCTGAAAACCCCGCTCATATTGAGGTGATGAAAAAAAAGTTGGACCGAATGGTTACCTTTTGTCAGACCCAGCGATGCAGAAGACGGTTTTTACTGGAGTACTTCGGCGAGCAGACCAAAGAGGATTGCGGCAACTGTGATGTCTGTTTTCAGAAAGGCAACAAACTGGACATGACCATTTTTTCACAAATGATGCTCTCCGCGGTGGTGCGTCTTAAGGAAGCATTTGGGCTGGGATATGTGATCTTAGTGCTCCGCGGTTCGCAATCGGCAAAAGTTCAAGATGCCCACAAAACGTTGCCTGTATATGGCATCGGAAAAGACCGAAGTGAGGCATTTTGGAAAAAGCTTGGCAACCAATTGGTACAAGAAGGCTATCTTGAGGCCTCAGGACAGGAATATCCAACCCTTCAGCTTACTCCACTTGCCTGGGAAAAACTGAAAACGAAGGATAAGATCATGCTGGCCATGGAGGAAGGTACGCTCACCACACCCACCCATCAAGATCATGATAAGGGCCTTTTGGAAAAGCTGAAAAACCTACGCTTTAGTTTGTCACGAAAATTCAATGTTCCCCCATACATCATTTTCTCTGATGCCACCTTGGTGGAGATGGCCACCTACTACCCCACAGACAGGAATACCTTGAAACAAATCAATGGCGTTGGGGAAATGAAAGCAGAAAAATACGGAAATGACTTTATCCGTGTAGTAAAGCAATACATGCTGGAACATGACATTCCCACCCCTTCTGCTAAACCGACTAGAGCTGCGCAAAAGCGTACCACAGCACCGGAAAAACCTTCCGAAAGTGAGTTGGAGACATTAGCTTGGTATCAGAAAGGGCTATCTGTGACACGAATCGCAGAAGAAAGGGGGATGGCGTTTGGAACAATTGAAAGCCATTTGTTCAATCTGGTGGAAAAGAAATTCATTGCCTGCAATAGCTTATTGACCGACGATGAAATTGCCGAAATTAAAGCGTTTTCTGAAACTCAGGACGGAAAACTTCTACGTCCGCTGAAGGATCATTTTGGAGAGAAATATACCTATCTGCAACTGAAGGTAGCCACAAGGTTAGCGTAGGTTGGTTGTCTAGCAGGTATCCCCCTGTCGCTTGTTCACCTGAATAAAGAAAAGATGGTCCTATAAAAAAAGGTGCCAATAAGGCACCTTTAAAATAAACAGCGACCGCTGTATGTTATTTCAACCAAGCAAGTGAAATCTCATCTGGAGCTTTCATTCGGTCTGCAAGCCGCATATATCGGGCAGATAGGCCTGATAGGTAATCCTGTGCTTTGGCGGCCACATCGTTAAGACCAGTTGCCTTTTCCACATCCCATAACTTCACAAGATGTTCAATAATTCGCGCATAATCCCAACCGGTATATACACCGATTTTCTGGGTAATTGCAGAGAATTGGTCGAAGATGGTTGGGTTTGGTCCACCTTTTCCCATAAGTACCGCCGGCATTACGATCTGCTTGCGCATCATCTTTTCAAAAGCAAGCATTGCACCATTGGGATCGATCTCGAAAACCCGCGACATAAAAGACTTATACGCTTTTTCATGCCGTGCTTCATCCCCTGCTATTTGTTTACAAATCCTTCCCAGCACGGTATCTCCAGCTTTATCTGCTAATTTGCCCGTATTTACATGTGAGATTTTTGTGGCTCTTTCCTGAAAAGACGTGTAAATAATGGCCTGATATGGATCTTTTTCGGATCTTGGATCAAACCCGTTATAGATTAGGCGATGAATCGTCTGTTCGACTTGTCTCATATCCGCCCTACCTGATAGGTATAGGTATTTGTTCAACAAATCCCCATGGCGGTTTTCTTCAGCAGTCCATGCCCTCGTCCACCTAACCCATCCTGCATCGCTTGTCAGGTTTCCTTCTTCGTTAATTCCCTCAAGCATGTTGAAATAGGTCTGATAACTAGGAAGGGCTTCCTCAGTAATCATATTGCCTATAAGTGAGGTAATAATGGTGTCCGGAATACCCTCTGCCCGTTCGCGCAACAGCTTAACCTGTTCCAAAGCATCCGGCTGGGACATATCGGGCAAAAAATCGGTCGGTTGCCAGCAGTCATCCGGATCCAGCAACGTGGAATCCACCGTTTCACTGACTAAACCATTCAACTGACTGATTACCTCCGCATTTTTCTCTACTTCATAATTTATATCGCTCGCTTTGCTCATAATTCTAATGTTAATTTCTTCTCCCTTATTCTAAAAAATAAACGCCTCCACCGATCAAATTCCAGTCTCGCAAATAAACCATTTCGCATTCAAATTTTAAAACGTTTTTATAAGAGTGCTACAATAATAACGTAAAATAGAATACGAAAATTCATTATAGGATATTTACGAAAAGGCAACAACCCAAAAGGAGCTACTTAACGCACTGATCAATAGGAAAGTTTGTAGGCTGCTACTTTATTTTTAAAGAAAGTAGGTACCACCACAATGCCTTCATTGGGAATGTATCCTATATCCGCTGTATTCGATTCCTCTGCCGATGTATCCAATAACAACGTTTCCTGCCCATCCTGAATCAAATAGATTTCCCCTTTCCACCTGCTCGTGATAAAGGTATCCGTGTCCAGGATAATCAGTCCGTCACCTCCCGTCACTACTGAATTGATTACGGAGAAGGTACCGTCACTATTATATTTTTTCAGCCCTTCCGCATCCAGTCCATAGAGGGCACCATCATCTCCTACACGTAATCCATTGATATTCGGCTGGTTTTCCGCAAATGTTTGAATACTTCCATCTTCCAAATAAAGGATCTTATTTGCCCTCATGTCCGAAAAATACACCCGCTGCCCGTCTGTATCTGCATCATTGAGAAACTGGGCATTCTCGACCGGATACGAATTCAAAATCTCCCCAGACTCCAAATCAATTTCTACCAGCGCATCCACATCGGTAACATAGAGCTTTCCGTCCAAAACGGTCATTCCCTTTGGGGCATTTAAGCCGGTCACCCAGTCTTGATCTATGATTTCTCCAGCAGTCGATAGGATGGAAATGGATCCGATGCCATCTTTTCCAGCAGGTTCTCCCTCTATATTGGCAACATAAAGTTGGTTGTTGCTCGATTCGTAGTGAACAGATTCATTTGTAATAAGTGAATCGGGCGTTTCCCACAATAATTCTAGACGCGGCTCAGAACTTTCCTCGGCAGTCTCGGTGGCCGAATCAGACGCAGATTTTTCAGGTGAACCACAGGAATAAATAAGTGCTGAAAATAGCGTCACTGGGATAATTAATCGAAGTTGATTCATAGCTTTTCAGGTTTTGTTATACAAAAATACAGTTATTATTGAAACTATTTCTTTTCGGGTACAATCTATTATTTGTCAAATAGGTACCATCCGTTAGGATCTACCTTCACAGCGGCTTTGCTTACCACTTCTAGGGGCTTGGAAGAAAGGGTTACGGTTTGTATGCCCTTATCTGTCCGAATTTCTACTGGCAACTCCAGGCTACGATCCTGAAGGTATAGTTGATAGGTATTTCTTTTCGTTTTTCGAACGACTACCTTTGGCAAATCAGCACGATACAGGTATCGTTCCAGAAAAGGACGAACATCCCTTCCGCTGTCTTTCGATATAAATGTAATCAGATCCTCCGTAGCAGCCTGATTGGCATATGTAATGGCACTGTGGTCCGCAAGGCGTAAAAGCATTGGAAAAAAAACCTCATCTCCAAGTAAGAAGCGTAGGCTGTGCATGATAAATGCTCCTTTGGTATATACATCGGAATGATAGGCTATATCGGAATGGCTATCCGGAGGACTTACGACAGGCTGCTCATTTTTTATCTTCTTTTTGGCATCCGCTACTTTGGCGAGGTACGCCTCCTCCCCCTCGTGCTTTAGGTAAAAAAGCCAGTCTCCATAAGAGGTAATTCCCTCATGGATCCAGTAGTCCGCCCAATCCGATACGGAAACTTTGTTACCAAACCACTCGTGACCCAATTCATGATGCAACAACCAGTCATACCAAACCTGTCCCATACGCACAAACTGAAAATTGTTGCCATAGGCATTTATGGTTTGATGTTCCATCCCAAGATAAGGGGTTTCGACCACCGCTATTTTGTCCTTCGGAAATGGAAAGGGACCGAAAAAATGCTCGTGCGTTTCAGCGCTTGTCCTTAAAACTTCTAAAAGCATAGGGGCCTTATCCTTGTTTTCTTCCAAGACAAACACTACCAAAGGAATTTCCTCTCCATGCTTGTTGTGGAATACCGCTTTTTCCTCATGAAGCCTCCCCATTGTAAAATTAATGTTGTAATTCATAATGGGATAGCGGGATTCCCAACGGAAGCTGGTCGTTTCGCCCTGTTGTACCATTTCCGTCAGCAGCCCGTTTGCGGCGACCATGTAGGGAGATGGAACCGTAATGTTCATGCTTACGCCTGCTGCCGCTTTATTTTTTGGATGGTCAAGGCAAGGCATAAATACTTTTCCACCTTCATTTTGGCTGGAAAGCCCCATCCAATGGTTTCCGTTACTGTCCTTTTCCCATGTAAATCCGCCAGACCAAGGAGGATTGGCTGCAATAGGCGTCTTACCTTCATAGGAGACCTTGACCTTCTCTGGCTTTCGTCCGGTAAGAAAAATATCCACCAAATCACCTTCATGGGCAAACTCAAAGGCATTTCCCGCTTCGTCCGCTACGGCCGTTACCGCGTAATGGTCTACTAAATCCAACCGCAGCGTATCCGTTGGCGCCAAATAGCGAATCGACAGTAGTGTGGACCCGGCAATCTCCTGTGTTTCGGGAAACACTTCCAATTCCAAATGGTAATGGGACACACGGAACAACTGTTGCAGGGGATCCATAGGACCTCCCCAGTTCCATGAATTGTCTTCCTGGGCAAGTCCCGTCGTACGAGACAGTAAAAAAATCCCCGTGTATAGAAGGAAGATCCAAGTATTTCTAACCCATGAGGACGGAAACTTTATCATAGTTTGTGGTTTAACGTAAGTTCGTATTTCTGTTCGATTAGCGGCACTCCAAAACTGGTGGACGCCTGCTCCAAGACAAGCTGAAAGCCAAGTTTCTGATAGATAGCGGCTGCCGTCCTTAGCGGTACTGTGGTCCATAAGAAGATTTTATGGTACTTCTTAGCGGTAGCTACTTCCATAAATTCGCTGATCAGTTTTTTCCCCAATCCAATCCCCCTAAAAGGAGGCGCAATGATAAAATACCTGAGTTGGGCAACTTCGGGTCCGCGGTGAACCAAGGAGAGAAAACCAGCCAGTTGTTCGCCAAACTCACATACCCATACCTGATCCAATCCTTCTTTGAAATCCCCGGTAAACTCGGCAAAACTTTCCGCGACATATTGTTCAAATCCAAGGCCAAATCCAAATTCTTCATGGTATAGTCTCCCATGAAGATGGATAACATTCCCGATATCACCAGGCAAAAGGTGTCTTCGCACCGTGACGTCGTGCAACTTGGCGGAGTTTTTGACCAAAGACATAAGCTGAATGCTGTGGTTTTAGTGTATTCAAAATTACCCATATTATCCAAAAATGACAGCAACCTTCGATTTAAAAAAAGAAATAGCCAACAGCGCTGTACCAAATAGCCCGCCCGTCGGTTGCATTGAAAACGAAATAGACCTAACTTGAACTCCCATTAAGTGAATCAAAGAAACTTTTCTTATATAACGTTATTTAACCAACAGACCTATGTCAGCATTGAATCCTCATTTTGAAAAAGCACAACGGGCCTTCGTAGCGATGAAAGGAAAAACAGCTTCTGAAAAAGCCGTTTTTCTAGAAAACATAGCCATCCAGATAGAAAACATCAAAGAAGTACTTATACCTATGGCGTCCCGGGAATCCAATCTTCCGGAAGGAAGAATTACGGGTGAACTTGGCAGAACTGTGGGGCAGGTAAGGCTTTTTGCCAATTTGATAAAAGAGGGCAGCTGGGTAGAAGCTACCATAGACCATGCGGATCCGGGGCGCTCTCCCGTTCCCAAGCCGGATATCCGGCGTATGTTGCGTCCACTAGGTCCAGTAGTTGTATTCGGTGCCAGTAATTTTCCCCTTGCTTTTTCGACGGCAGGAGGGGATACTGTCTCGGCACTTGCTGCGGGATGCCCTGTGATTTACAAGGCTCACCCTGGACACCCGGAAACTTCAAAATTAGTAGCCGATGCCATCAAAGCGGCGGCAGAAAAATCGGGAATGCCGGAGGGTATTTTTCAACAGGTGGAAGGTGGAATTTCCGTAGGACAGGAATTAGCAAAACACCCCATGGCCAAAGCCATTGCCTTTACAGGTTCATTTAATGGTGGAAAAGCCCTATTTGACACGGCTGCTGCTCGGAAAGAGCCCATCCCTGTTTACGCGGAAATGGGGAGTGTGAACCCCATATTTGCCTTCGATGGTAAACTATCACAGGACCGTGATGCCCTGGCAACTGCCTATGTAGGCTCCCTCACATTGGGAGTAGGCCAGTTTTGCACCAACCCCGGTTTGATATTTGTACCCGAGCATCAGGCGGATGCGTTTACAAAACAAGTGGCTGAAAAGATCGGTGCAGTCGCTGCCGCACCCATGCTCCATGAAGGAATAGCCCAAGCCTACTATCAGGGCCTAACTGCTCTTAAGGGTAAGGAGAAATTAAGCTGGGTCCACGCAGTTAGCCCCTCTGACCTGATAGCGGGATCCCCGGCTCTGGCGCGGGTGAAAGCCGAAGATTGGATCAACGATGAAGCCTTTCAGGAAGAGGTTTTTGGACCCTTTGGGATTATCGTTACCTATCGGGATGTAGATCAACTTCGCAAGGTAGCGGATGCGCTGCACGGACAGCTTACATGCACGCTTTGGGCCAACCCAGAGGAGCTTGATGAAGCCTTTCTTTCCATGATAGAAGAAAAATGTGGCAGATTGCTCTTCAAAGGCGCTCCTACCGGCGTTGAAGTCGGGTTTGCGATGCAGCATGGCGGTCCCTTTCCAGCTACTTCAGACAGCCGCAGCACCTCGGTGGGGGTGTATGCGATCAAGCGTTTTGCGCGGCCGGTTGCCTTCCAAGATATGCCAGAAGCCTTACTCCCTGACGCCCTGAAAGAAAGTAATCCCTTGGGTATTTGGAGAACCGTTGATGGCGCATGGACCAAGTAGACCAAGCAGATGACCTATCTAAAAATTTGTCTTGTTTGCCTTTTCGGCAGCATTATGCTTCAAGCAGTCGGACAGGACGAGCTACACATTCGGATAAACCAAGTTGGCTACCATCCCACTGAAACGAAGGTTGCGGTAGCCTTTTCAAAAAAACCCATACGGGAGCGCATATTAGTGGTAGAAACTGCTTCGAACGAAGTGAAAATGGCGCTATCGCCAACCCGCGTCAAAACCCGCGATTGGGGTGTGTTCCCCAATTATGTGACCATTGATTTCTCCGAAGTTCAGACTCCGGGAAATTACTTCCTCAAGGCAAAGCGAAGCGGCACCATCTCTACGGTCTTTCGTATTGCTGAGAACACTTATTCCCAGACTCAGGAAACCTTGCTGGCCTTTATGCGTCAGCAGCGCTGTGGGTATAATCCTACCTTGGACATGGTATGCCATGCCAAAGACGGCAGAAGCCACTATGGCCCAGTACCTGATAGCACCTACTTTGATCTTAGCGGGGGCTGGCACGATGCGGGAGATCAGCTAAAATACCTTATCACAAGCAGCTACGCCACTGCCCACATGCTGTTGTCCTTTGAACTGTATCCGGATAGGTTTGCCGATGCCTATAATGCCCTGGGTCAACCGGGAAGTAACGGCATTCCTGACGTATTGGATGAGGCAAAATGGGGACTGGACTGGATCCATAAACTGCACCCGCGAGAGGATATCCTGTTTCATCAGATTGCAGATGACCGAGACCATCGGGGATTCAAAATACCCAATCAGGACAACTCCGATTATGGGTGGGGGGAAAACAGCTACCGGGCTGCCTACATTGCAACCGGAGAACCTCAAGGCTTGGGGAAATATAAAAGCGAAGCCACAGGCGTTTCAAATGTCGCGGGAAGAAGTGCCGCGGCAATGGCCCTCGCTGCCCGAATTTGGAAGGAGCACCTACACGATGATAGTTTTGCGGAAAAATGCAAACTCGCGGCCGTTTCTCTATATGAGTTGGGAAGAAAAAAAGAAGGATACCAACAAGGTAATTCCTATGGGGCGCCCTATCGGTACAACGAGGAAACTTGGGCGGACGATATGGAATGGGGTGCTGCGGAATTATATAAACTTACAGGGGAAACGGCTTATCTAGATCAGGCAAAGGCTTACGCACTGCAAAGCGGTACAATAGACTCATGGACGGTTAAGGATACCGCATCACATTATCAACTGTATCCGTTTGTCAATTTAGGCCACTATGCCTTACACAGTGTAGTAGATGCTGATTTTAAAAAAGTACTTGAAGGGTATTATCAAGACGGCATTCAGTACACCCTGAAAAGAGCCAATTCTAATCCCTACCATGTGGGAGTTCCGTTCATTTGGTGCAGCAACAACCTCCTCACAAGCCTTGCCGCACAAGTAATCCTGTATGAAAAAATGAGCGGCGACACCCAGTTTGAGCCCTTCCTAATGGCACAACGTGACTGGCTGTTTGGCAGAAACCCCTGGGGAACATCCATGTTTACAGGCATGCCGGACGGGGGCGAGTATCCGGAGGACGTCCATACAAGCGTTTATGTGATGCTAGGACTGGAAGTCCCCGGTGGGCTCATCGACGGACCCATCTACCGAACGATACACCGTCAACTATTAGGCTTAACGCTTCTGGACCCGGATGAATTTGCCGATGTGCAAAACGACCATGTCGTCTACCACGACGACGTGGGCGACTACAGTACGAACGAACCGACTATGGACGGAACCGCCGGGGCGATCCTGATGATGGCCCATTTCGGCAAGCCGGCAGAAAGTAACCGGCAACGCTAAGTTAATAAATAAAAAAATAGCAAATCAGCTCCATTTCACCTACATTAGTAAATTGTTTTTCAGGAACTTATAACCCGTTACTACGTGTATGTGGAATAGATGGTTTGTACCCGCCATACTGCTTTTCATTAATGCTTCATGTTCCTCCCTCTCCGAGGATCCGGGTCCCCTCATGGAAGAAGAGGTGTTTTTCTTGTTGCAGGCGGAAGGCAAAACGTATTCCTATCGGTATAAACTACCGGAAAATTACATGGACGTTGAAGGAGGTTTGGGATTTGTAGAGCCTAATTCCGAGGAAGGTATCCAAAATTTTCTGGTTTTTGTAGATCCTATGGGATTGATGATGGTAGATGTGGATGCCAATTGCAGCCTTGATCCCGGCAGTAATTCCTGCTTTTTCGCCAACTTATCCTTTACCCAAAGCCCAGAAAGCCGAAAAAATACGGGTATAATAAGCTTTCTATTTGGAGGATATACGCTAAACAAACAGAAAACCAATGATCCCGATGCCGGTGTGTTTTTTGAGATAGAAAATATCCGAACGAGTCCCACACAGCGCCTTATGGAGGGGAGCTTTCGGGGAAGGCTCTTCACCCGTTCTCCGTCCGGAAAGGTACCTGAAACCACACCACGGGTAAACGTAACGGGCTCGTTCCGCGTGGGGGTCATCGGTGACGTATGGAACACTACCGAACTTGAAGAACTTGGACTACTTTGAGTCAGGCAACGGGTGCTTTAACATATGCCGGATAAAAGCCGTCACATCCGCTATTTCTTCCCAATCAAAAGGCAGGATCTCCTGGGAATGTGCGAGCGAATCCCGAAGCTTTCCGATTCTCCGTATCTTATCATCGTATGCCTTTCTACTCAGGGACTTTCCAAAACGCCTGAAACGCTGTTCTTTTGAAAAGATAGAGCCTAAGTCCGCGAGCTGTAAGCATTGTATCAGGTCAATTTCCTCTGCACGCGCAGTCTTCAGCTGATACAACTTTCGGGCAGCTTCTAGACGCTCTTCCGATAAACTCTCTTCCCAGTCGTCGATGCTGATACGTACCATCTCCCGCATGACCGATTCAAGAACGCTTACCAGCCCAAAAAGTCCAAGTCGCACGGGTAGCTTATCCAGGTCACTCCGCGTGGCGACATGGGAGACACTATTCGTAGTACCAATAAACACCCTTCGCATCCGCACGATTTGGGGAAATGCCTGAAAAAGGGGCATTTCGGCCGGGAACACCTCATCCGGAGCTATTGATCCGGGCTGCTCATCTTCACTATCGAATTTCATTAGGCCTTCGGGAGCTTGAATGATAGCTGTCTGGAAACGAAGCCGAAGCATTTCGTCTTTGTAGTTTTCCAACGTAAAGACCTTAATTTCTTCAGCAATGGATTTTAGCGGGAGATGGTGTTGGAAAAAGTCGAAAAGTGACTGTACCTCTTTCATGGGCTAAAAATAGAAAAATCTTCGGGTTAATAGTACCGCTAGTTACCTTCTCATCCAAAGCATTATCCCTTTTTCTGTTTTCACAAAATCATACCCTTCAAACCTCCCCAAAACGTCAACAGTACCTGCAAGAGCAGCATGTTGGAACTCCGGATAGTCCCACCGTGTCTTTACAACATCATCTCCGGTCAGTTCCCTTTGCGTTAACGGGTCTTCCGTAGCAACAACCAAGTTTTCGGCAATGTAGCCCATATGCCCATTTGGTAGCCGAATTTTTAACCACCCCTTAGAATTACCTGCTACGCGTAGTAGCTCGTCTTTCTCAAGCTTTGCTAATATGGTATTCACGGTACTGGGACCCTGCCGGAGATTAACGACAGGTTCACTCACCCTTACCCAAGAATTAAGTCTAGCAGCATCGGCCATTTCAAGCCGCGGAACCTGCGGAGCGTCGCGGAAAAACGGCAATGGATCTACACTTTTACGACCAACTTTATAAATCCCAAAATGCAAGTGCGGTGCAGTAGTAATCGCATTTCCCGTATTACCTACCGTTCCAAGTGTATCTCCCAAGCTGACGCTGTTGCCCATGGATACGAGCTGGGTGTCTAGATGGGCATAATAGAAAGAATAGCGGCCCGAAGATAAACTTACGGTATTTCCGCCCAGGCGATTGTTTCCCACTCGTGTAACTCTACCTTCCGAAACCGCAACTACCGGCATACCCCTTTCGGCAAATACGTCCACCCCTTCGTGAGTCCGCCTGCCTCCATCCCGTGGGACTCCAAAGAAACTGCCAATGTTTACGTAGCTTTTGCCCGAAATGGGAAAAGCGAGAGAACCTGTATAGGTAACGGTAATCTCCACAAGGCCACCCTTTAACAATTCAGGCTGAACACGAAGCAGATACGTCGCGTCCGATCCGGAAGGATAGGTCAACCCATACTCGCCAAGCTCAGGCCTGACAGATTTCAGCTCCCCATCAGCCCGTATTTCAAACAGATCCAAAAAATACCTCGCCGTGGTATCAGCGTATGGAGTCAGCGAGATCGCTAATTGTTGTCCTTCTACGGCGGAAAAGCGAAATGACGCTGCATCGGGAACGGCCGGGTCAAATTGGGTCATTTCCCTGTACGGTAAGGAAACGAGGGTCGTATCCGCCAATACAGTTTGCCCTACCCTGATCCATTCTTTGACCATCCCACTGTTCTTCAAGGTAGATGCATTTAGGTCCTGTACATACTTCTCATACGGACTTGCTGGTCTAAGAAGCTGCTCAATTCTTGTACCCTGACAGGAAAAGCCAATCAAAACAAAGCCGATATACGCAATAGTGTTCCTCATGCATGTAAACAAACAAAAGGTTTGCCAGATGTTGGCAAACCTTTTAACAGTGTTCCATATAAACCTAATGGGGCACTATCTTTTAAAGAGGCATTACATTGTTTTTTGCTCCTGATGAACGCCTTCCCTGATTTCCTCGATAAGCTTTTTGTTGAACGCTGGAAGGTCATCGGGCTTTCTGGCCGTGACCAGTCCCGAATCGCAGACACATTCACTATCTGTCCAGTTCACGCCCGCATTGATTAAATCGGTCTTAATGGAAGGCCAAGAAGTCATTCCTCTTCCCTCCAAGGCTCCCGTTTCTATCAGCACCTGAGGCCCATGACAGATAGCCCCTATGGGTTTTCCTGCCTCAAAAAAGGCTTTGATGAAACTAACCGCATTTTTATGCGTCCGCAGCTTATCCGGATTAATGACACCTCCGGGAACGAACAAGGCATGATAATCATCCGGATTGGCATCACTTAGTTTTTTGTCTATGGTAACTTCATCCGACCAGTTGCCGTCTTTCCAGCCCTTGATCGATGACGCTGGTGAAATAACATGTACCGTTGCGCCGGCTTCTTCTAGGGCCTGCTTTGGGCTTTTCAATTCACTTTCTTCAAATCCAGTTTCAGTTAAAATAGCTACTCTTTTATCTTTAAGTCTTGACATACTATCTACAATTTTATGGTTAAACAATAATTTAACACCATGTAGTCGTCCACGTCAGTGGCAATATCACATGGTAGATACATACTATCCAATAACCATACCAGCCGCCCCACCGATTCGGTTATTAGGGATGAACAGAGGTTAAAGGGTACTGAAGGCAGGGTTGGGGAACGCCTAACGGATTATTGCCTATATAAGACAGTGCCCCTATCAGCGAACTGGGGAAGGAATTACCGCCCGAAAAAACAAACCCTACATTTTTAGTGGCATTGCCTCATTTAACCTTTATTAACAACAGCTGAATTAAACCAATCCACTTCCGTTAAGTCTAACCACCATAATCTATTGAAAACTAGGCCAATGAAATCTAGCATTAAGAAAATTCACATCGCGAGATTTCAGGAAGCCGCTAATAAACTATAAAACATATGAAAAAGGTATTAATGATTTGTGTATTGGTAGGAGCTACCATCATCAACAGCAGTGCTATCCAGTTTGAAACTCCCAAGACGGCGTTTGAGGCAAACATTTCCCCTCCAAGCGACGAACCTGTCGCGAAGCTGGAAAAAGTGGGTAACCAAAGCTATCAGTTAAATTACATGGAAATTCCGGAGGGAAAGGTCACGGTGATCATTCGGGATAATAGCAGTAGGGTAATCTATAGGGATGTAATCTTTGCCGAAAAATTCTTTTCCAAGAGCTATGACCTTTCTCATTTAGAACTTGGCACGTACCTCTTTGAGGTGACGGACGCACAATCGGTAAAATTGATGGCAGAAGAGCTACATCTTACCCCAAAAGACCAAAGTGCGGCTCACATCGTCAACGTAGAGCTGCTGGACACAGACCGCTTGGCAATATCCATGGCTAACGCAGACGGATTGGTTCGGACGTTGAAGATTTTTGACGAAGTGGGCTTAATTTACGAAGAAGCGGTACCGACCGGCGACTTTGCAAAAAAATACCGATTCGAAAACGTGGAATCCCTAAGCAAGCTAAGCATTCAGGTTATGGATAGAAATGGTTATATACAGTACCTCTCTGCGTTATAAAGCACCGTACCAATACGTCCCATAATCAAAAGAAGGCACACAACAAAGCCCACGGTTCGCACCGCGGGCTTTGTGTTTTTTTCAAGGTCGTTTTCAGGACCTCGGGGAGGAGACTATTTCCTTTTCGGAATAACTCCCGAGAATGTCACATTAATTGAATTTGCGCTATATGCATCTCCAAATTCGTCCTCATAAGTCATGCTGGTGTAAGAAATTCCGATCCATTTGTAAGCGATTTCGACGAACGGTCCCGAGGCGTTATTCAGTGAAAAATCATTCCCAATTCCATCTGCATTAAACCGGATGTTGTTGTGGAGCGCTATTCCAACAGCTGCCCTCCACGTATCGTTAAACACATAGTTTCCACTGATATTAATGGGAATACGTGTAAGTCGGATGTGGGCATTGTCCGCGGCTGTAGTCACATACTTGAATCCAACGGTGGAGCGGAGCCGCAGCGATTCCACACCGGGGATAGCTAATTCCCCGCCGACGCCAATGGCAATTCCTTGACCGGCATTTACCCGCTGAGATTCGCCGTTGGTGAAAATTACGGTGGCAACGTCATCGCCGCCAAATCCAACAGCTCCCTCTATCAAAAGCCGAAGAGGCGTGGTGCTTTGTGCTTGTGCGTAAAACTGAAAGGCCAAAAAGACGGCCAAAAGGCAGTAAATTTTTCTCATACAAATGGAGTTTTTTTCGAAATCTAGGAAGAAGAAAAATCAGTTACAACACGCTGTTTCGATTTATTTTGAAGAAAAAAAATGCCTCAGCACCCTCTATAGCATGCATTTCTTAGAAAATATACAAAAGAATAGCCATTCATTAAAACGGCAAATAAGCACCTATTTTTTGGCTCCTCTATAAGGTCGGACATCTTCGAAAACGAATCGCAACCCCAAGTTGTTCAACGTGGATGATTCTTGCGAAAGATTGGTGGTAGATGGCGAATATAGAGCGGCTTTTTGGTTATATTTGGTTGTATTAGTTTTATAAACAAACGCAAATAGCGTATCAAAAAATTAACTAAGATTTAGATGGCATTACCAATTATTTTTACCAAAAATGTAACCGATCAGCTGATTCAACGCATTGAC
>WGNT01000004.1 GCA_016124425.1 Cytophagales bacterium | reverse complement strand
TATAAGGTAGGTTGCATACGCGTTACGCACCCGTGCGCCACTCTCATCAATCCCGAAAGACCGAATCCCGTACGACTTGCATGTATTAGGCCTGCCGCTAGCGTTCATCCTGAGCCAGGATCAAACTCTCCATTGTAAAGTTTGTTGTTCTTATCATTCCTGATAAGAAAGTATTTTCTGTGCCGATAAATCGGCTTATCCAGTCTTTATTTGAATGCTGTCTTACAATACTTCAAAGAACTTAATATAGCGCCTTAATGCACTATTTTGTGAGATTTAAATCTCTTTCAGAACCTTTGCCCTGAAAAGCGAGTGCAAATATCGGAATATTTTTTTAACATCCAAAAAATCTGACAAAAATAATTATCTTTTTTTCTTGGTAAAGATGTTAGCCTCGCGTCATTCAAACTAATTCCCATCTGCTTCTCATATGGGACTGCAAACATAGCCTACTTTTGGATATATACCAACAAATGCCCGGTAATTATTTTCAAAAAACTACCCCCTAAACACCTGCCCTTGGGGCCTTGTACAAAGGAACCGTACTACACGGTTCTCCATACATAATGCTACGTGCTGATCCTTTGAGGATTTGCACAATTTCCCCATAAGCCGACAACGGAACAGGCAATTTGCCGCAGCCCTTTACAACGACTGGTTTTCCTTCGAAGTCTTTTGGATCTATCCGTAAAAGGGACTTGGTCATGAGGTGCTTCTCTAGATCATCAGCACTTCCGATGACGGATTCCTTTGCCACACCTGACAGGTAGGTCACCACAAGCATGTACGCCCATGTCGGAATGATGGCATCTACAGAACAATATACATATACCAACGCATTCTTATAACCTTCCCAGTCCATTTCCTTCAAAGCCTGTCGGAAATCCCGCTCCCGAACGATCATCCCCTGAAATAGGTAAGGATGCAAATCAAATGGGATCCGAGGCCCCTCTACGTAATAATCTTCCAAATCCAACGAAATGATAGGGCTATTTGCCACTCTGTTAATGATCTCACTCATGGATGTAACCTGTTTTTTGTTGACTTGATAACCATAAACTCCTTGAGGTAGTTCGGTTCGAAATACGCAATTTCTTCGAAATCACCTGCCACATAGTGCTCATGAGCAATCTTTCCCACAAAACGGGCAGAAGGCAGACTGCTTAGAAAAATCGCGTTTGGATGCCTAACAAGACCGCTAACCTTACCATTGCTATCCCCAACAAATAAGACCTTACCACGTGTCAAATAGCTCTCAAAGCTACCCTTATCCACCACGACTGGTTGTATATCCATCAAGGTACGCCCGTCGGATCCAATTACTTTTGCATACACTTCCATTCTTCTCGCATCAAGCATGGGGATAATCACATCGTCTTCACCACACAACGAAAAGTAATTTCTAGCTATCGCATCTAGCGTATCCACGCCAATCAAGGGGATGCCCAATGCATATCCTAAGCCTTTTGCTGTAGATACTCCAATTCGTAAGCCAGTATAAGATCCCGGCCCTTTCGAAACCGCTACGGCCTTTAAATCAGCCTTGCGGACCTCCGTCTGAACCAGCAACTCCCTGATTAGAGGCACCAGTTTGCTACCATGTACATTGTCACCAAGGACCTCAACAATGCCAAGTAACCTACCGCCATCGTGAATGGCGACTGAACAAACGGAAATAGCCGTCTCTATGGAAAGAATCAAACTCATGAATGTTGTTTTGAATATAATACAGTCAACCTATGCTCCAACCGGAAAACTGTCGATAGGGTTATTACCCGATTGTACTTACAGATCCGCCCTGAACACCACAATGGACTTCGCCAGCCATACAGGGATTTGCATCCAATTGCTCGACCTATTCCTGCATCGGGATCTTATGGCTTTAAAAGCATGGCGTATTGGACCGGATTATCCAACACAGCTAAAGACTCGCGGATTTCCTCATCTTTCTTCAAAGAGGCTTCCAATACTCCCTCTTGATAAAAATACCTCGAAATGATCTCCTCCTTCAACGCCTCTTTGATTTCTTCCTTAAACGTTATCAAATCCTGCTCTTTGCTATGGCTGACACTCTTCTTTAGATTCTCTAGGTCTTCACGAATATCTTCGTAGTACTTTTCCTTCTCAGCAAACGTAACTAAATCTTCAATCGTCTTTTCGACGCGGGTAGTATAATCATACTCTTTCCCTTCAAGCCAAGCCACAAAATCAAGGTAAATTTCGTCTGACACTTCAAATTCTCTTGGTCCGCTAATTTCCTTATTTTCCAATGCAAATTTGTTCACATATTCAAATACCAAGCTACGTGTAACTAGGCTGTAAGTTATCGGCGCATAGATCGGGGATTCGACTTCTTCATCAGGCTCGATACCACCACCGTCTAAGACAATGCGGCCGTTTTTGGTTTTAAACTCATTTCGCAGGGAGTCCGGAACGTAAAACCCATTCCCATCCTCATCCTTGTGACTATAATCAATAGCCTGAATACACCTTCCACTTGGAATGTAATATTTAGCCGTGGTCAGCTTTACCTGAGAATTGTAGGATAATGGAATGGTGCTTTGAACTAGCCCCTTACCAAAGGTTTTTCTTCCAATTAGAATCGCCCTATCATAATCCTGAAGCGCTCCCGCTACAATTTCGGCGGCTGACGCGCTTCGTTCGTTAATCAACACGACAAGCGGAATGTCCTTGTCAACGGGTGATTTTTCAGTCTTATAAACCGTATTGACACTTTGCAACTTTCCAATCGTACGTACTACCTCTTTCCCTTTGGGGATAAACAAATTCACTATTTCAATTGCTTCTTTCAAAATACCACCGGGATTGTCTCGTACATCCAGCACCAATTTCGTCACTCCCTGTGCCTTCAAGTCGACCAATGCATTTCGAACATCGGTAGCTGCATTCGTAGTAAAGTCACTGAGTTTGATATATCCGGTTTCTGCATTGATTAGTCCGTAGTAGGGAACATTACTGATGACGATCTTCTTTCGCGTAAGATCAACCGAAAGGGTATCCAAACCACGCTTGACGACCACGAGAACCTTAGTGTTAGCTGGTCCTTTTAGCAGTTTGGAGATCTCGGGCGTTCCTTTATCAGTAACATTTATGGAATCTACCTGCAGAATTTCATCTCCAATCCTCAAGCCTCCCACCTGTGCAGGGAAGCCCTTGTACGGCATCAATACCATATTTGTACCCGTGCGGTTCCCGATCAGTGCGCCAACACCCGCGTATTCCCCGGTTGTCATCATTCTAAAGTCATCCTGGTCTTCCTCTGGAATAAATTCCGTATAGGGATCAAGTTCTTCCAACATGGCATTGATCCCTACAGCCACAAGCTCATCAGGATCAATCTCATCCACATAATAAGAATCCAGTTCTCGAACAAGAGAAGCAAAAATATCCAGGTTTTTAGCTATCGCGAATAACTTGTCATTCTTAACCGTAAAGGCAAGAAGTAATCCTGCACAGAGTGTAAGCACTATAAGGACGGCTGTTCCCTTCTTCATTGTTGGCGTGTAGCTCATAAATATGTCTTGATTATAAGGTCGTTAATTTCCTCAGGATCTTCGCTAGTTTCTTCTGTATCTCGCTATATTCCATCAGATCGGAAGAGACGTAGATGAGACCGATTCGCTTGATAGATCCGCCATCTTCCACTAAAAGCATATGCTTATGATGCCGATAAGCCTCTCTGATCCTTCGTTTAATCAAATTTCGGTCTACTGCCCGTTTCAATTTCTTCTTAGAAACAGAAATTAGCACCTGATTAGTTTCACCGGAAATTACCGGCAGAAAAATAACTTTGAAGGGGTATAAAAAAAAAGAGGAACTTTTATCAAAAAGCTCCTTTATTAACTTTCTGGAATGCAATCTTTCCGATTTTGGAAATTTACGATCCATGGCATTAAATCATTTTATCATGCGAAGTGAAATTCACTTACTTTTTCAATGTCTTTTCAGAAGAAACTGTTAGCTTATGCCTTCCTTTTGCTCTTCTCGCCTTAAGTACTCTTCTTCCATTGGCGGTAGACATCCTATTTTTAAAACCGTGCTTATTTCTTCTTTTCCTACGGGAAGGCTGGAATGTTCTTTTCATTTCTTTATCTATTTAAAATTGATCGATTCTGCTCTGTTAATAAAAGGAGTGCAAATATAGACAGGTTTTTTTTATTTTCAAACCAGTGAATTACTTTTGTTTATCAAATATAGCCCCTATCCGGATGAAGTACCGCATTCACCCAAAAATTCCAACCTCTCAATTCCTCCATGTAACGCTAACGCTACCCTGCACACGTGGCGAAACCATACGCCTACAATTACCCGCCTGGAGATCTGGAAGATACGAAATCGCCAACTACGCACAATTCATAAAAAACCTTACGGTTACCTTTGATGGTATACCCATTCCCTCACAAAAAATAACAAAAGACTTGTGGACATTTTCCGCTGAGGATGCGGGTGAATATCTCATACACTATGCGTTTTTTGCTTCGCAGATGGATGCGGGAGGCAGCTGGTCTGATCCTGATCTGCTATATCTGAATTTTAGTAATTTTACCTTCGAAGTAATAAACCGAGAACAAGAGGAAATAGCGATAGTGCTTGACATCCCCCGCCATTACGAAGTGGGTACGGCCCTGAAGCATTCCGGTGGGCATACATATAGCTGCAATGACTTTCAGCATTTGGTTGATTCACCACTCATTGCTGCCCCTGACCTAGCCCACTATCACTATCAGGTAGATGGGGTCTCCTTCCACCTGTGGATACATGGTGAGATTGTTTTTGACGTGGGCCAGTTACTTGATAGGTTCAAATTATTCACAGCGAGGCAACTTATGGCGTTTGATTCGTTTCCGGCAAAAGACTATCATTTTTTGATTTTACTACTGCCCTATGCCCATTATCACGGGGTGGAACACAGGTATTCTACCGTAATAACTTTAGGTCCTGCTTCAACTCTGCTTGATGAAGATAAGCTGGAGGCCTTAGTGGGGATATGTTCTCATGAACTCTACCATTTTTGGAATGTGTGTAGAATCAGGCCGAAAGAATTATTACCCTATGATTTCTCTAAGGAAACGTACACAAATGCTGGTCTTGTGATGGAAGGAGTTACTACTTTCTTTGGGGATATGTATCTGCTTCGTTCCCGTGGCATTACGCTTGAAAGATACCTCACCAAACTTGAACGAATGATCAATAGGGAATTTGAAAGTTTTGGATGGCAAAACCAAGCTATTACCACTTCCAGTGTGGATTTATGGCTGGATGGATACAAGGTAGGAATTCCGGAAAAAAAAGTAAGCATCTATAACAGAGGAGCCCTAATCGCGCTATGCCTTGACCTGACTTTAAACGGACAGGGAAGTTCCTTGGAAGCAGTCATGAACGAAATGTGGATTCGTTTCGGAAAGCGGAACGAGGGATACGCACTCGAGGATTTCGAAGCCCTTATTGAACGATTCGTAGAAGATACGGCTGAAATAGACGGTTTTTTCTCAGCATTTGTATACGGTGTGGAAGATATCTTGCCTGAACTTACTGGACGGCTGGCAAGCGTCGGTATTCGGTTGGAATCCAAACCGCGCGAAAACGAACTTGAAAGCCATTACGGCATCATCCTTACACCAGAAAACACCATCGCTAAAGTAAATCCCTTCTGTCCTGCCTACCACCAGGTAATGATAGGTGACTTGGTAACCACGCTAAGCACTGATGAATCAGGCCTCCGGTGTCAGATAGAACGAAGGGGAAAACAGCTAGAAGTGACACTGGAAAAAACCTCCGCTGTTTATTACCGTACCTATTACCTAGCCATAGAAAAACAAGACTGCCTTTCCCGAAAAAGATGGATATCCTAGCACTTTTGTCAGACTACGTTCATTCTCCCTATAAAAAAAAGAAAAAGCCAGTTCATTAAAAACTGGCTTTTGTTTAAAACGGTTACAACCGTGTTGAAAATTTCAGGTTTTTTCGAAAAACCATCAGGCTAGTTACAAAGGCAGGAAGACATAGACACTACTTGTTAGGAAGCTTACATTTCTCCGAAACATAACCACCATAACTAGGGCAATGTTCTCACGTGACATTTGGCAATGGATTCTACTCAAACAATGAATTATCCAGCGTTTCGTTAAATTTGACAGTGATCATTTTCGCCTCTATCGGCATCGGGAGCATGGCGTTGGAAATTGTCATCTTAGTAGGAATCATGATACCGTCCACCTCCTGATAATCGTCATAGGTGATATCTCCCGCCTGTTCGGATGATGTCCGCAACTTAAGACCGGAAATGGCACTATAGTACTCTGTAGTCTCGATTCCTTTTGGGGTCACAATATGTAGGCTATAGGCCTCTTCGCCATCAATATCGAAGAGATCTCCAGCGCTAAGTGTATAGCCCAATTCTTTATACCGCGTTTCAGGAAAAATAAAGATTTGCGCATTGACCGCATCAAGCTGGTCCGCCTGTAACTCCTGCTTTGTTCCCATGGCGTATATAAACCCTTTTCCTTCTTTGACGACCGTCTTTTGGACCACATCACCATTCATGGCGGTTTGTTGCACCAAACGCTTATTCTCCTGATCACTGGTGGAGCTGATTTCCAGCGTCATGCCCTGAATGCTCGCCTCCATCACGATCATCATATTCTTAATGGAATTTATTTTCTCCAAGCCACCGACAGCCTTGACATAGGCATCGATTATTTCCTGTGGGCTTTTGTCCACAGCCACATTTTCCGATATAGCCGCGGCATCAAAATAGCAAAGGCTCCAAATAAGAATTATACTTACCGTTTTTTTCATATGTTACTAATTGTTTCTTAATTGCCATAACTCGCCCCGATCAAAGTTGGGTTGGATGAACTGCGTAATCATTCCCATGGTTGAGAAACCGAACTCATGGACATTTTCGGTGTCGGTAAGTTGTATTGCTAAAGGCAAAACAGGTCCAGATCGGAATCGGGACAATCTTATAAGGTGTACGATCACTCTATTGATAGCCGGCTCCTTACTTCTCGATTTCAAAAGCATTTAGGCGCCATAGGCTCTTACGTTCAT
This sequence comes from Cytophagales bacterium, assembly GCA_016124425.1. Lineage (GTDB taxonomy): Bacteria > Bacteroidota > Bacteroidia > Cytophagales > Cyclobacteriaceae > Lunatibacter. Next base: position 53,564 of record WGNT01000004.1, on the reverse strand, counting down.
TCCGTTGACTAGTTTGTTTCTTCAGCGTTTATCTCAGTATTCACGGATAATTCATCGACTTTAAAGGCCAAGGGAAAAGGTACCATCGGGCTTTCTAGCGAAAGCTCCACTGGCAGGAGTACTCCGTCATATGGCTCATATTGGCCATAGGTGATCACTCCAGTTATGGAATCCTCACTTTTGATTTTCAGACCAGTTTCTGTGCTGTAATAATTCGCTATTTCTCCACCAGTGGGGTTAGTAACAAGCACGCGATAGGCTGTTTCCCCGTTGACATCCTTTACACCGTCTGAAGCCAATGTATAGCCCATGGTTTCGTAATGCAATTCAGGAACTATCCACATGGACATCTTCAGGTATTCGAACTGTTCATCAGGAAGCGTCTGACTCTGCCCCATACCACTTACGGTGGCTTTACCGTCCTTCAAAACAGTCTTCGAAACCTCATTGCCCATCATTAAAACCCGTTGAACCAGTATTTGGTTTTTTTCGTCCTGTATGGAAATCATTTTAAGCGTATTTCCCTGCACATCAGCTGACATGGTGGTCTTTGCGGTTTTGATTTTTTCGGCAGCTTCTATTCCACCTATCGCTTCCAGATAAGCATCAATTACATCCGGGGCAGATAAGGTTAAATTACTTACATCGATTTCCCGCTCCGGATCAGCCATGTTGGTATACTTTGACACTTCGCCGAACCTCTTCAGCTTCTCTTCTATCTCCTTTGCATTCCCTACTGCTGTGATATAAACGTTCTCAGGCTTTAGGTATTTTTTTGCTGCTGCGTTTACTTGTTCTACCGTAACGGCATTTAACCGCTGAAGATAGGTTGCGTAGAAGTCCTCCGGCAATCCATATCGCTGCGTATTAATAGCAAAACTAGCGATCGTAGACGGACTTTCCAAGGACCTGCCAAATGAACCGCTTAGGTTAGCTTTGGCCGCCACGAGCTCCTGTTCCGTAACTCCCTCTTTGACCATTTTCTCAATTTCAACCAAAAATTCATGAACAGCACTATCTGTAGCAGCTTGGTTCACACTGGCTCTGGCTGAAAAACTGGTAACTAGCTTGTCAGACCCGATTGAGGAATAAGCACCATACGTGTACCCTTTATCCTCCCTGAGATTCATAAACAAACGGGATGAGGCCCCGCCGCCAAGGATGTAGTTCAACAACCTGGTGGTCATAAAGTCGGGATGATTGGTATTCATCACCAATGGATAGGTAATGTTTACAACAGTCTGTACAGAGGCAGGCCTATCAACCAAGGCTACTTTATTTTGATCGGGACCTCCGGGTATGGGATAGGAATGTACGGGTACCTCTTCCTTTTCCCAAGACTGAAAATGCTTCTTTACCAACGATTCGGCCTCTTCCTCGGTAATATCACCTACTATGGCTAGGTAACCAATATTCGGTTTAAAATAGGTATCGTAATAATTCTTTATATCCGCAACGGTTATCGCTTGAATGGTCGCCTCGGTTTGTGTTTCCCCATAAGGATGGTCTTTTCCATAGTTAAGCGCAGCAGTCAGACGACCAGAGATAGCGTTTGGATCATCTTTACTTGCAGCAAGCCCCGTGATGGCCTGCTTCTTTAACTTTTCCAGTTCTTCTTGAGGAAACGTGGGATTATACAGTACATCGGTCATCAATTCAAGGATCTTATCCTGGTTCTTTTTGAGTGATGACGCAAAGAGCGATGTGGAGGAGGCACTTAACGAGGCGCCAATGAAATCAATCTCTTCATCCAACATATCCTTTGATCGATTTTCTGTTCCTCCCATAATCATTTCGCCAAAGATGTTCAGCATACCCGCTTTATCTTTTTCCAGAATCGGATCTCTGTCAAAGATCAAGGAAAAGGCAACCCTTGGGAGCTTCCTGTTTTCGACTACAAATACCTTAAGGCCATTCTCTAAGGTAAACGACGCTGCATCGCCCAACTCGATCTCTGGAGCAGGTCCGGGCTCTGGATAGGTGGATCTGTCTACCTGTGCCAATACAGGTTGAAGCAATAGCAATGGGAAAATATAGATCAGTAGTTTTTTCATAACTTAGCTTTTTTAAGATCAAAACTATTCAGACTGTGCGGATTTTGGCAGGTAATAAAGCACAACCCTTCCATCCAGATTGATGTACTTTTCAGCGACCCGTTGGATATCCTCTCGCTTGACTTTGCGAAAATAATCCAGTTCTTCATTCACATAATTTGTACCGCCATAGAACACGTGGGCTTCCGCAAGGTTTTGTGCCAAGCCTTCCATGGAACTGTTTTTGCTAACCAAGTCATTTTCGATGATGTTTTGTAACTTTTGAAAATCCCTTTCAGAAATACCGTTCGTTCTTACATCGTTTAGCAGCTTGTCTATTTCTGATTCCAGTTCTACAGGATCCACCCCCATATTGGTAAGGGCATACATAATAAAAACGCCTCCATCTTCCAAATCTAAAGGAATCGCCTGAACCCCCAGTGCCTTTTGCTGCTTATCCACAAGCTCTTTGGTCATAAGTGATGAATTTCCTCCTGTCAGGTAGGTCGATAGCATTTCCAAGGCGTAAGAATCCGGGTGGTTTTTAGGCGGGAGGTTATACGCTTGAATAATCGCGGGTATCTGAACATTATCGTAGATGACATCCCTGATTTCCGACATCTTAACTGGTTCTTTTACATCTGGTCGAAAGAAATCATCCGGACCCGCAGGAATGTCTTCGAAATAGGCTCTGGCCCAGGCTTCAGCCTGCGCATAGTCAATGTCCCCAGCGATAGTAAGGGTGGCATTATTTGGAACATAAAAGGACTTGTGAAAGTCTATGAACTCCTCCAATCGAGCGGCATCTAAATCTTCCATAGACCCTATCGGCGTCCATCGATAAGGATGTTCGCTAAATGCACGCTTCATGGTCTCAGGTAAAATAGTCCCATAGGGGCGGTTGTCATAGGATTGTCGCTTCTCTTCCTTAATAACGTCTCGTTGTGTGTCCACACCAATTTGATCTATCTTCGGATGAAGCATCCGTTCACTTTCCATATAAAGTGCAGTCTCCAGGTAATTTGAAGGCACTATCTCATAGTAATAAGTGATGTCGCTGGATGTAAACGCGTTTAACGTCCCACCAATTGCCTGGATTTTGTTCATGTATTCCCCTCGCCCAATGTTTTCAGTCCCTTCAAATAAAAGATGCTCGAAAAAATGGGCAAACCCTGTCCTGTCGGGCTTTTCGTTTTTTGAGCCTACATGGTACAGCACGGATACCGCGACAATCGGCGTGCTGTTGTCCTTGTGCATGATTACGTGCAATCCATTATCCAACGTGACCTCTTTGAAATCAATGGAATTTTGAGCCTGTACCCAAAAACTAATCAGGTAGATGCTGGTAAGCAGTACGATGTTTTTTTTCATATAACGTGTAGAAATTTATTCATCTGTTTTTAATTTGACTTTCATAGGTCAGAACTTGTCCCGATCAGAATCGGAAGAATCTCGCATCCTAATTGATTATCCGTCTGTGTGAGTGTTCCTCATTTTCAAATTCATTAATTTATGTATCGCTTCTTTCCTCGGGCAATAAAAACAATGCCAAATCCATACTGGATAAACCTAAATAGGCAAGAATGTTTTGTCGAACCATAGTTTAACCCAAAAAAGAACCCTCAAGCTACATCGATTAAAATTTTCGCCTGACTCCTTCGAGTTCATTGATTGCCTTTTCCGTCTGTACCTTGTGGTTCTCAAGTTCGGAAATTAACCTCTCTGATAAATGTACCTTTGTTTTCAGCAAGGCTTGGTATTCCCGAAGAGATTTCTCTTCCCCCGTGATGCAGGCATCAATGACTTCCCGTTCATTTTCGTGATTTAATGATGTTTTAAAATTCGTCCAAGACCGGGTAAATAACCCAAGAAATGATCCTTCTTTTACGGGCATGCCTCCCAATAGTTTTATTTCGCTTTTTATCTCTTCCGCTATACGTATCCTCTCTTTTGCCTGGTTGATAAAAAAAACCCTAAGCGCATCATTGTCAACATTTCTGGCCGCGTCTTTATATCCTTGGGCGACATCATAATTTCTTTCCAAAATATCATTCAAATCATGGACTAGTTCTTTTTTGCTTTTCATAGGAAACATACTTTATAACCCAAAGAAAACTTATATTCGGACAAAAGCAACAATCGGTGATGCATTTAGAGGATAATCTTTCACTACTGGCCTTTTTAGGTCTAACCAGCTTTTCATGTAGGTATATTAAAAAGTAAAAGCCCTCCATACGTTATATGGAGGGCTAATCTACCGTCAAATTAAAAGATGGTCTGAAGTTAAAAATGAAAAACTTTCTTTCTGCCCAAGGCGTCAGTAACTTCCATATACACTTCGTCAAGGTTCATTTTTGTGAGCCTGTAGTTTCTGGCAAACCCGGCAGGTTCCTTTACAAAGTCAGCTGCTACCTTTCGGTGGGTGCGCTCTTCAAAGAAGACGACCTTAACGCCGGGCTTTTCGATTCCCACTACCTTGACGCGTACAGTCTGGTCATTTAGGACTTTAGCGTAAGCCAAGAGCTTCTTCTCAACAGGCTTCTTTGTAGTGATGTCGAATGTTACCGTTTCCACTTTGCTGGCGACATTTACGGTGTAGTTTCCGGCCGGGAGCTTGCTTAAATTGTAGGGTACCCGCACAGCTTCATCTGCCTTCACCAATGTTCTGTCAACTAATTTTCCCTTTTCATCTAAAATAGTTACCCATACTTTGCCAACAGCTTCCTTTATGGTTAAATTGAAGCTCTGATCTTGCGTTTCTATAACGGTAACTTCTGCGAGGCCTTTTCCTGAATGAAGGTCGATGGAGGCGAAACTAATCCCTACTGCTGCGATTAATGTGATTAACATGTTCATAGTTGTATACGTTTTGGTTGATTTCTTTTTGGTTAGCTTATGGCGAAAGCTGTTCCATCAATTTTCAACGTATCCTAATATCCCCTAAAAACAACGTTAGTTTCATAACTCCTTCATATTCCGAATATTGGCATCCTGCATTTTCGGAGCATTTGTTGTAATGAATAAGAACAGCATACCGTAATGGGTGTCCTCAAACCGGACAGTTACGGAGGTCATCAACCAAAAAGGCCGCATTCAAAAGGTTGCATCGAGCGTAAAACTATTTTTTCAAAAAAAAAAATTCTATGCACAAACCGCGAGAAACCTGTATACATGCCCTGTATCACTAGCGGACATATCGTGTCCTGTGTTGCTACAGTTTCGTCCTTATAGACCTGTATCAGCAATCGCGGTGTATAAAGGGACTAGATAGCTCCGCCCGATTTTTGCGTAGCGTGATGCGACTTTTTAGGGGTCCTGTTCCAACCTATGGGTTAAACGAAAGAAAAAAATTATCTTTGAGCGATGATTGACTTTGAATTTAAGCCCGAAACCTACTTTGAGGGATTGGGACATGAGGTCCTTTTGGTTAAGCTGTCTTATCCCGAAAGCACTTGGGGTGAAGAGATATGTCTTTACGCTACAGCTATCGATGGCGAGATTCACTTTGAAGCGGTAGATTTCTACGGAAATACGATTCTGCTGTCTCCTCCAAAATCCGCTGACCCACTGAGTTTGCAAGAACTCATCCCGATGATTGAAAGAATGGAAGTTGACAGCGGGAAAGGTATGGGAAGAATAGAGTTTACATTAGCTGGAATCCCACGTGCGAAAAGTATTATATACACGGAGTTAGAAGCATTCTTTGAAGGAAAACGAGCCCATTTTGGATTCGGCTAAGGACCAACACGCTATACTTCCAACAATGGATTCGGCTGATCTTGGGAGAATTGCAAATAATCCATCCAATACGTGTAAACCGGATATGGAATAGCCTTCTCGACTACTTTAGATGCTAAGCGGATAACTTTGATGTCATGCTCAGCCAGCACTAGACCAAAAAAGTTCATTTCCATCGTATTTAGCTGTGAAAAAGGGATTACCGGTTCTCCCTCTAGAATAACGGGGACTTGTTTCATCATGTTTTTGCGTAAAAATATAGCTTATACTATTGATAATCAGATTTTTGACATTACGGTTTTGTTAAGTCTACGCTACCTATAATACCCACCCTATATTTCGGTACTAATTTGTTACTTTTGCACCCGCTGCTATGACCAATATCCTGCTTATCATCTTATGTATTCTCATCGGCGTCTTGTTGAGGAGAATTCCTGAATTCCCGGAAAATGCACCTCGGACGCTAAATGCCTATCTCATTTATGTTGTATTGCCCGCCATTTCTTTGCTTCACATTTCGCGGGTTGAGCTTAGTATTGCCATTCTCCTCCCAATCTTGGTGGCATGGATTATTTTCCCGTTGACCTGGGTGCTATTTGGTACACTCGGTAAGAAACTGCAATGGAAAAGAAATACCATTGGCTGTTTGATTATTTGTGGGGGATTATCAAACACCGGATTTGTAGGATACCCGATCATAGAAGCGATTTATGGATCCGAAGGGTTGAAAATTGCCGTATTGGTGGATCAACCGGGTTCTTTCATCGTCGTAAGCAGTTTGGCAATCATTGTGGCCTCGGTATATGGCGCAGAAAAAATGAGAAAACGGGATATCTCAAAGAAAGTACTCCTGTTTCCTCCGTTTCTATTCTTCTTGGTAGCCGCAACGATAAATATCATGGGCATCGAGATCACAGGACCTTTCCAATCCATCTTAGAAAGCTTCGCAGCTACGCTTACTCCGATTGCACTAATTGCTGTTGGCATGCAGCTGCAAATTAATCTTAAGGACATTAAAGACCACTATTTGTGGTACGGCTTGGGATACAAGCTTTTGTTGGCCCCTCTTGTTATTTTCTTGCTTTATGGGGCTCTGTTGGACCAAAAAGGTGAACAGTCTCTTTTGTACAAGGTCAGCGTGCTAGAAGCGGGGATGGCGCCCATGATCACATCCTCCATCATTGCTTCAGCGTATGACCTTCGTCCCAAAATGGCATCCCTCCTAGTAGGTTTAGGAATTCCGCTTTCATTTTTTTCTTTGGCCTTATGGTATTTTTTGGTGGAAAGCAACTAACCCTAAGGCTGGGGATTTGGCTGGTTTTGAGGCCTAGGACGGGTCAGGTTTCGTAAAACGTTTTTCACTTCTTCTTTAGCCTTATCTTTTGACTGTTCTATAATCCGGTTCGCTTCTGTCTGAACACTGTCTTTAGCTGCTGCCGCTTTTTGCTTTATTTCCTGTCGAAGGCTATCTTCCTTCGCCTGAAACTCCGCAGCAACGTCTTCTTTGAGTTGATTTGTCGCCGAACTTGTGCGGGACTGAAGAAAGCCACTTAAATACGTATTTAGATTTTCCCCGGAAGCTAGTCCGATCTTCGGATCGCTGTAAGTGCCGCCAATATTGAACGCCAAAGGTACTGACGTACCGCTAATCGCTGAACCTGTAAGGCCGGAGATCAAACTAGTCACTTGCGAGCCAAATTTCTCCACGGGAACCTGCAACGACACTAAGTAGTTTATTGATCCATCAAAGCCTGTGTTTCCTTGAACCTCTGCTTGATACTCCCATAGCGTTAAGTCAAAAGGAGGTATTTTCAACATTCCGTCTTCAATTACCGCCTGTATATTTAGCGGTCTTAGCGCCAGCGACGCGGACTCATTCAGGCCAGTAATACTCGTGATGCCTCTTATTACTTGACTGTCCCGAATGGCTGTCTCCGCAAGTTTAATTAGCCCACGGCCATCTAACGAGGAAAGCACGGGCATCATATCTTGCCCAAGAACACCTGCTAACTTGAAATTGGTGGCAAAATCCCCGGAGATATGTTCTGCTATAGGAGCAAAGGTTTGTATGGTATTGAATGACCTAAATGCCTCCTGAATGCTTAATGAAGAAACGTCAAACGTAAAGTCAAACAACGGGCTAGTTATATCCTGACTGTTGTACGTCCCTGTAAAAGCCATTTGCCCACCAAGCGTCTGCGTTTTGAAATTTGTAAACGACAAGATGCCGTCAACCAAGTTCATAGTCCCTTGCGCATTTTTTAGCACGAGATTATCGTAGCGTATCTCATCAGCTTCCACAATCATTGTAAAATTTATGTTTTTGGGTAACGATATCACTTCCATAGCTTCTGAAGTGGTATCAGAAGAGCTGGAAGTCATCCACTCATTTACGTTAAAGCTACTGGAGGTAATGGACAAATTTCCTTGAAGCAACGCATCTGAAGCCCCAGCTATAAAGTCTATGTAATTGGTCAGGCTCCCTGTGGCAGACACTGGGCTTTCGCCAAGCCGTCCTTCAAAGCTTGTCAAACCGATTTTTGAAGGTGAGAATGTCGCGCTACTTTCAGTAATTCGTATTCCTTGAGGAAGGTCCAAATCGGCGTAAAACAGATCTTCTATTTGTAAATCTCCACGGGCCTCAACACGGTCATACCGTTCGGCTTCCACATCTGCATAGCTTCCCTTGGATTCGATATCAGCGTTCACATGCCCCTCAAGAATAACATCTTCCATCGAGAAAACTGCTGCCAGTTTCCCCAGATCTAATCCTCCACGAAGAGCAAAATCCCAGTTTAGCTGATCTAAATCCTGTAGTTTGATACGTCCCGAAACTGTCTCACCATCTAAATCAAAGCCAAAGGTGGATACATCAATCAAGAAATCCTGCATGCGTCCAGATGGATTAGAAAAAGTCGATCTCACAGTTAAGTTTTCTATAGGGGCGGGGTATTCCGCACTTTTCACATATCCCTCCGTCAGGATCACGCTACCATCTATGGCAGGAATTACATTTGAAATGCTGTCATATCTTCCCTTAGCATTCAGATCGATTGCCAAGCTTCCATTTAGGTCCATCCCCTCTACCGGGAAAATTGATGTCAATTCCTCCAAATCTAGCTGGCCGATAAGCTCGGCATCCATGTCATAGGTGACTAGATCTTTCACATAGAATCGGCCCGATACAGGTTGCTCGCCAAACTGGAGATTAAATGCTGAGAGGTTTATTTCCGTCCGTTCTAGTTCACCACTTGTATTATCCACAAACAAGTCGATGTTGACATTTTGAACAGGCCGTGGCAAATCAGGGTACTGAAACATGCCATCGGTTACCTGCAGGCCCAGCTGAAATGCAGGGAATGACTCATCGGAATATAACCCTTTCACAAATCCCTTGAAGTCCATTTCACCGGAAGTCCTGAGCCCTTCAAAAGAAGCAGTATACATTCCCGGTACTAAGGAAAGAATACTTTTGAATGAGTTTTCCTCCCCAAAGAAATCAAGGTCTAGCGCTATTCCATCATCCGGAAGCCCGACGGAACCGTCAATTCCGAAGGCAAATTCATTGATTTCTGCAAGAGCCTCCTTAAAGCTAAAGATCATTTTCTCGAGATCTACGTTAATTTCGGTATCCACGCTGATTTCCTTTTGTGACAGATAATTAACCTCATCATAATCAAGTCGGACTAAGTTGCCCCCACCTGAAATAGCCAGATCAAAGATCTCTGACGTAAAGTCTCCGCCTCCGGTAATATCCATTCCTGCCATTGCCAAAAAAAATCCCGATTGCAGATCATCATAGACAAGCGCGAGGTTGTTGACTTCAATATGCTTAATGCCAATCTTAAACTCAGAAGAATCAGCTTCCGCGGCCTCGACATCTTGGGTCGGATAGGAGATGTCGTAATTGGCTGTACCATCCGCAAGCACCTTAATAGAAAGACGCCCATCCTCCAGCTGCATTCCTGTTAGCTCCGGATAATCACCAAACAATACCGAAAACAAATTTAAATCTATGCGCAATTCCCCAGCGCTTACCAAAGTGTCCTTTTCAAATGGTGGATTACCAACAATACCAAAATCGCCCATCGTAGCAGAAATATTGGGGAAATTACGCACTATACTAAGCCTAACCTGATCCTTATCATAAAATACGGTGGCGTTGACATTTGCAGCGATTTCCTTGTCCACTTTAGCCAATATCTTGTCCTTAAAGAAAAAAGGGACAGCAACCAAGGCCACTATAATGATCGCAAACAATGCGAACGAGATATAAAGTATTTTTTTCATGTGTTTCTAAATGTTTTTTCATTTGCCCCATAGAATCTCGCAATAATAATCATCCCACGTGTGACGGGTACGTTATTCCTACCTGTTCGGTATGCAAGCTCGACTCATCCCAGTTGATAGTTTTTCTGCCACTACTCCGGTTCGAATTTTAAAAGGTTTAAGGTGCTACAGTGCAATACGTAATGTGGATTTATATGATCTCCAAATCATCAAAAATAATGCCTCATCCTACAAATTATCTCAGTTTGCAAAAAGCTTCCATTTATAGCCGAGGTATCTGGCAGATAAAAAAATTAGGGACCTCTATAAGAAATCTGGCAGAGGTATTATGTACTCGTAGAAACTAAAAAGGATTGAGGGTGAAATACGTTCAACTCTATCGGTCATATTGTAGAAGCGAGGAAACCGAAACTAGAAAAAGGTTGACAGCTGAAACGAACCTCTTAGACAGACATCAATTTGAAATGAAAATCTCCCTGACCGTTTTTAACGTGAGAGATTTCACGTCTGAGGTGGTACACTGCTTCAAGCAGACATGCATTTTTCAACCTCCCAGCATCTATTGCCTTAAAGCCAATTAATTCTATGAGCCTTTTAACGAGTACCCGATGTTCCGAGCCATCCCCACAAAAATACGTTTCCTTGACTAGTTCAAGTGGATCCGACTTGGGGTAGTCTAAGCCTAGGTTGTTAAAGGCTTTAAACACCGAAGGATTTTTGGTGAGTGTTTGAATATAGGTGGTATTGCATCCTAACTCGGGATCTGACTGCCCGTTGGTGCAATCAATAAAAAGCTTCTTGGCTACATCAGCTTGATTAATTGCATCGCATACAGCCGGAAGCACGTCATTTTCACAGCAAATAAATATTACATCCGATTTTTCTATAGCCTCAATGAAACTAAGCATGTTATGATTTTGCATCCTTAGCATTTTCCAAGCTACTTCCCTTGAGCTAAATCCGTTCCTTAAGCCAAAAACGACATTCATGCCCCTATTAATATATTTATTTCCAAGGGCTGTAGCTAAATTGCTGCCTCCTAATATTCCTAATGTCATCTTACTTACTGATAAATTTATTAAACTCCATTTTTATAATAAGATTAAGTGGACAAAGCAGGGTGATTTCCGCGTAAACCTTACATCAACAGAGGTAATTTTTTGAAAGCTAAGTATTTATGGCGAAGTTAAAAATTTTATTGATATTTAACCAACAATTTTTTCGAAATATATTTTTTGTACTTGATCACTCAAATGCGACCTTTTATTTTAACTGTTTTCCAAAGATAAAAAACAATACCTAAGATGCTCCTTTGAAAATCTCAACAAGTTTTTCCTGCAGTTGGTTATGAATAGCGCCATTGCTCGCTATGATTTCACCTCCAAAAACAAAATTTCCTCCTCCACCAAAATCCGTAACCATACCTCCCGCTTCTTCTACAATCAAGGTGCCTGCAGCAACGTCATAGGATTGGAGATTATATTCCATATATGCTTCAACCCGTCCGGACGCAACATAACAAAGGTCAACGGCTGCGCTACCTAGCCTCCTTAAACCGTGGGAATTTAAAAGCAGGAACTTCAATAGCTCTAAATAGCGATTGATTTTCCCGCCCTCATGATAGGGAAATCCTGTTGCAATTAGGGACTCTTTTAATAGCGCGGCGCGACTTACGTGGATAGGGGTTTCGTTGCAGAAAGCCCCGCCTCCTCTCACGGCATAAAAGCACTCGTTTAGGTTTACCTCATACACGACTCCTAGCATAATGCGGCCCTCTTGGGCCAAGGCAATCGAAACTGAATACACGGGCACCCCATGAACAAAGTTGGTAGTTCCGTCAAGCGGATCTACAATCCATTTCCAAGGTGTCTCTATTTGATCAACAGTACGCTCCTCTGTGATAAAGCCTGCGTCGGGAAAAATCTCCCTGAGACCTGCAACAATTATCTTCTCTGTCTCTTTGTCCACATAGGAAACCAAATCATTGAACCCTTTGTTTTCGACCCGCTCAAGGTTAAAATTCTGCCTTTCCTTTCGAATAAACGCTCCGGCTTTTTTGGCTATTTCGATGGTCGGCTTAACTAATTGTTCTAAGTTCATCTTAATTTTTTCCTGCTACTGTAAGTACAATTTCTCCTTTTACTGTATTTAGTTGATAATATTCAATCAATTCCTTGAAGCTCCCCCGGACATTTTCTTCGTATATCTTTGTAAGCTCCCTACTAACGCAAGCCTGCCTTTCCTCCCCGAAGGCATCTGCAAGTTGGGTTAAAGACTTTAATAGCCTATGGGGCGATTCATAGAAGATCATGGTTCTGCTTTCCTCCTTCAATCCATCTATTCTGGTCTTCCTTCCTTTTTTGTGCGGAAGAAATCCCTCAAATACAAAACGGTCATTTGGGAGTCCGGAGTTGACCAATGCAGGTACGAACGCAGTAGCCCCTGGGAGGCAATTTACGATCAGTTGCTGCGCCTTGGCCTCTCTAACTAAGAGAAATCCCGGATCTGATATAGCTGGAGTTCCGGCATCGCTAATCAGTGCAAGTACCTGACCATCCTTCATGCGTTGTATCAGACGTTCGATACTTTTATGCTCGTTGAAAATATGATAACTTTCCAGCGGTCGCTGTATGCCAAAATGTTTTAATAGTTTACCGGATGTACGTGTGTCCTCGGCAAGAATTACATCAACAGACTTGAGCACGGATAATGCGCGTAAGGTAATGTCTTCAAGATTACCGATAGGGGTGGGAACAAGGTAAAGATTTGTCTCCAGATTCATCGTTACAAAGAATCAATGGCGTCAGCGAGATCCCTGTCCTTTTTTGTAACCACATTCCCTTCATCATGGGTGGTGAGTTGGATGGTCACTTTATTATACACATTTGACCAGTTAGGATGATGACCGTGTTTCTCAGCAAGAAAGGCCACCCTAGTCATAAACGAAAATGCCTCGGTAAAATCATCAAACTCAAACGTTTTTTCTAAGACATTGTTTTTTTCATTCCACATAGTATTGTATTATTAGATTAAAGAGAAATCACACCTTCTATTGCCGCAGCCTTTCGATATACGTCAATTATCGCATCACTACTAGGCATCATTGCTTTTATCGTCGCGCTGATATAGGTTCCTTTAGAGGATGTTTTTATAGTCATCTCATTATTTGGCAACAACGCGGCAACCTCTTCCTCTTTTCCTGAGGCGACAATAAATTTAAACATGTAAAGAGACGGAAACGCAGTCTCCGCATCAAGTTTTTCTTTAAAAGAAGTAACGTCAAACGATTTATTCATGATCAGTATTTTAATTACCAACGCATGCGACGAGAAATAAAATCCATAAACCAACAAAAAATCCCATTCCTAAAAAGGAATGGGATTTCATTGGATCAAATAATCGCTTTAAAAAAAGCGGTAGCGATAGTCCTTGACCTCAGCAAGTTCTTCCATCGCCATCATGATCATATAGCTTGTACGCTGGGAGGCGCTGGCAGTGATTTCATTTTGATAGCGTGTAAAATCGGCTATTTCCGGTGCTGGTGTTATGCTGTTCACGTTCGCGACGATGACACCTATATCTTCGACAATCGGTGTAGACGGAACACCCGTCTGGGTTACGCCAAAGATCGCTCCGACGGCTTTTGGTGCAAAACCAACCCCTGGAATTACACTGGCGTTCATTCTCAAATCGGCGGTAGAACCAAGCGAGGCGTCAGGAAACTTGTCTTTCATCGCCTGAAGAGACTCGAGGCCCTTAAGTTGTTCGATGATGTAGGCCGCTTTCTTTTCATTTTTAACTTCAGCCAGTACTTGATCTCTGGTATTGGCGTCACTAAGACTTGCGGCACCTTCTTCTGTCTTACCGATCAAAAGTGCGACCACATATGAATTATCCAATTCGAATACCGTTGAAACATCCCCAAGAGAGGCGTCATTGAAAGCCCAACGTATGATTTCTCTCGCCCCATCAAGATTATTAAGGGATCGCGCGGAAGTACCAACACTGTTTGCCCGCATAATCTGGTAGCCTTCCTTTTCGGCGTTTTCCCTAAACTCCGTGGAGTTGGAAGAATACGAAGCAAAAAAATCAGCATTCCTGAAAACATCATTTCTCGTGACATCACTTGGAATTAGATCTAGTTCCAATACCGCAATCTTGTGTGTAGTTGTTCTCGGCAATTCGGTAACCTCGATAATATGAAAGCCATATTCCGTCTCAACGATTCTGTTAATCAACCCGGTAGATCGTGCGGAAAAAACGGCGTCTGCGAATGCATCAATAAAATCTTCTTTCGCAAACCATCCAAGATCACCGCCCCGTTGCGCAGTTCCATCCTGCCCGTATTGTTGTGCCGCCAAAGCGAAATTGCCTGAGGTACTAACTTCATCGAGTATCCGCTGCGCTTCTTCCCTTACCTGCGCTTTCGCGGCATCGTCCATGCCTTCGGTGGAAAGCAAAATATGGCTAGCTCTCATGCGTGGTGCGCCTTCAAACTTGTCGCTAACTTTGTAGGAAACATAACTAGACCTGTCTGTCAAGAAAGGGCCATAAACCATCCCTACCACCGGATCTTCAACATTTGACGATAATGTGACTGGTAAAGGATCGCCTGGAAAAATGGTTTGATAGGAGTTTGTTGCATCCGAATTCCTCAAAACAAATACAGAATCCTGAGTTATGTCTCTCAATTCGGCAGTTAATCTAGTTATCTCACCGACTACCTCAGTAGAATCTTCCGCGCTAGGTAACAAATCAAAGGTAACATATTCCAAATCCCTACTCTCACCGACCTTAAAACGCTCACTGTTTTTGCTCAAGAAAGATTTCAGTTCGCTTTCAGAGACTTCTATTAGGGAATCAGATACTACATAGTAGGGAATGTGAAGATGTTGCACGTCCGCAATTGTGTTAGCCATCTTATGTTGCATTTTCCCTTCCGCAACGGATGCGTACTCAGACATTGCCAACATATTGTCGTATTTGATCCGAAGCCTAGAACTTGCAAACAGCTCTTCCTGCTGCGACCAAAACAGCTGCTGTTGTGGATCGGCGGTTTCTAACGACTGAAGAAAAGCAACCAATTGTTGCCTGTCAAACTCTCCTGTCTCCGGATTGGTAAGTTCTCTTCGCAGTTCTGCAATAATATTTTTTCCCTGCACCATATCCACAAGCTCCGCATCAGAGACCACTAATCCTAGTTCCTCATATTGTGTTGCAAAAATCCGCTCCACAATTAATGCCTGCCATGCCTGCTCCCGAATGCTGTACATTTCATTTTCTGAAGGCGTTCTTCCCGTATTTTGTTGAAAGGAGAACTTTGTCTCTTCAATTTTTTGGAGATATTCTTCATAGGAAATGTCTTCTCCCGCAATTTCACCGACTGTAGTTTTCCCCTGTCCTAAAATCACGGAATTTGGGCCTAAAATATCTCCTCCCACGAGGAAAAATATGAGTCCAACTGCGATTACACCAATTGCCAGACCAGTTCTTTGTCTTATTTCTTTTATTAAAGCCATTCTCCTTTTTTTTGAAGTGTCGCAAAATAATTACATCTGTAGCTAAATTCAAAGGAATCCGCTATTTATAATGTAGTATTTGGGACTAGTGTGTATTTATTTTTATTTTGACCGTATCAATGCGGTGATCCTGCTTTGATACGATCGTAAAGGTAAATGGCCCATAGACCACCGTTTCCCCTTTTTGAGGGATGTTTTCAGCTAAGGAAAGTATAAATCCTGCGAGTGTTTCAAAATCCCCTTCCGGAAAGGTCCAATTGTATTTCTCGTTTAAATAGTCTATTTCGTGCCGAGCACTGAGTAGGTATTCATCCTCAGCCACTTTCTGCTCTACAAGATCATCGTTATCGTATTCATCTTCTATTTCTCCAAATATCTCTTCTATGATATCTTCCATGCTTACGATTCCACTCGTCCCCCCGAATTCGTCAACTACCAAGGCCAGGCTTTTTCTCTCCTTGATAAACTGCACCAAAAGCTCATTGGCCAAGGCAGATTCCGGGACAATCACGATAGGGGTGAGTATGTCCTGTATGGATTTTGGCTTTTTAAACAACTCCAGGTGATGACAATATCCGATTACATCGTCAATGGTATCCCGGTACACAATTACCTTTGAGTGCCCGCTTTCTATGAAGGTTTCCTTCAACTCGCCAATACTATCGTCAATCTCTACCCCCACTATGTCGGTTCGGGGAACCATGCACTCTCTTACCTTTACCGTTTTGAATTCAACGGCATTGTCGAAGATTTTTGTGTCTATATCTATCGCTGAGTCATTCCCCTTCATCTCCAGGTTGTTTTGAATAAAGCTGTTTAAATCCGTGATATTAAATACAGGCTTGTCCTCGTTGTATTCCAGCTTAAGAACTCTTGTTATGACTAGCTTAGACATGCCCACGACCAACCATACGATCGGGTAAAGAAGGTAATAGATTACTGCGAAAGGGATGGAAAAAAAGAATAGCAGGCTATTCGGATTTAGCATAAAGATGCTTTTGGGAATAAATTCTGCCGTAATGAGCACTATCAACGTAGACACGAAAGTCTGCAGAATCATTACCGTCGCCTGATTGTTAAGGTCCTCAGGAAGAAGGTTAACAATGGGGCCTTCCAAGAGATAGGCCATAAAGGTTCCATAGAGAACTAAAGACACCGTGTTACCCAAAAGCGTGGTACCTATAAACTGACTTGGGTTTTTGACGAAGTCAGATAATATCCTTCCGGCAAATTTTCCCTGTTTGTTTTGAAGTTCAATATGCAGCCGGTTTGCGGAAACAAAGGCCATTTCCAACCCAGAGAATAGGGCGGAAAAAAACAGTGTCACCAATACATACACAAAATACTGAGGATCCATTATCTCTTTTTCCTTTTTTTACTTTCCGGCAACTCTTCTTCATGCGGCGCATTTTCCTCCCGCTTCCTTTTCCGATATAAAAACCAGAACAACAGGGCGACCGCAAACATAAAAATGGGATAGGAGGCACCCACACCATGTTGCATTGTTACATGTGCGCCAATTATTGCCAGAGCCGCCGCTAACGGAAGCAGGATTGCATCTATAAAGTTCATTTCAACTTATTGCAAGGCATTGTTAATTACTCCAGTCACTTTGGTAAACGCATACTCATTAAATCCTTCGTCTGCTTCCATACCGGTACCTTTTATTATCCGAGAAGGTTCCTCTACGGTGACGAATTTTTCAGTGAAAATCTTCTTTTTCGCCCTGTCCCAGAAAAGTTCCTCAGAGTTCAATTTCTGGTTTTTTAGCAGATTGTGGACCTGCACGTCCCCTTCTCCCCGATAAAGGTCTGTTTTTCGTTCATAATAGCCGCGGTCCGCACGAATGGTAGTACTCAGTTCCCCATCCTTTTCAAAGAAATGAATAACTATTCCCTCGGGGAATTCGGTGTTCCCATTTTGAAATTCCAATTGCTTGTCTGCCATCAATTTCGTCCTTACGATCGCCGAGTCACTATGGACCAGTACGATATCGGATCCAACTCGAGTAGGGCCTTCATAAAACTCTAACTGACTTTTATCGATGTCCTCACGACAGGAAATGAAGCTAAACACAAGGAGGAGGCAAAGCCAAAGTATGCCCTTCATCTTATTAGTAATACGTTTCCCTTCTAAAATCATTCAAATATAACAACAAAAGGCGGTTGTTAGCCGCCTTTTTTATACTATCTCATTCTACTCCAACCTAGTCTCTTGTCGCTAACGTCACCGTCTGCCCAACCCAACAGCCAGTGTTTATAGTCTCACCAACTTGAAAGCCTTCTGTAAATAGCTCTTCTTTTGACGGGAACCTTGCTTTGGCATTTGCCATTCCGGAGGAATCGCCACCACGTGCATAAGCATCATAGGCCGCTATAAATATCGAGTAATCCTTCACCCTACTTTGACCCCCTCTACACTCGTTGGCAGAACTCATGATCAGACCTCCAATAAAGTTATATGCATCTTTTGTCCTCTCTGAATTCAATTCCGCAGCTTTCAATGCAGAGCTTCTTGCTTGTCCTTTTCTACCCAGGTTAGCATGCACCTTTGCCATATCCCAGTGAATCTCAGCTCTTTGCTCATCCGTAGTTGCCAAGGTAAGCGCTTTCTCAAATAGCTCTCCCGCCTTAGCGTATTCAGAATTCTGCATGTACCTCATACCCCTTACCTGTGACGTGGTGAATGTTGGGTCGTTGGTATCGATCACTTCGAGCGCAAGATTAAACGTAGGCGTGTTCAGACATTTGTATTGAACAGAGTATTGAAATATCTGCTGTGCCATCTTCATATTTCCAGGATCGGCTTCCAACTTTGGTCCGAGTACCCTTCCGATGAAATCACAATCGATGATTTCCATGGCTACTAACAATTGTTCAAGTGTTCCGCGCTGACTACTTACATCCGTACCAGACCCTTCTTCCTCATCAAGCATCGCGTTCAATTTCTCAAACTTTCCGAGTACTTCCTCGGAAGTATATGCTTTGTTGTAAGCGAAATTTCTGTAAACAGCATCAAAATATGCTGGCACCAGCTGATAGGCTAACGTACCATTAACCTCTATTACCCGCTCAAATAAATCAGCAGCAACACCCACTTTGGTTTTGTCTCCCCTGTAGAACTGATAGGCGTAGTAGGCTTTATTCGCTATCCACTTTGCCTCATTATCATAAATCTCATTTCTTAGATCATATATGGTCAGTACAGAATCCTGATATACCCGCTTTTCAGCCGGGTCAGTCGTCATCTTAGCTGCGCCATCATAGATCTCCACCCCGTTGATGTAGATTGACTCATTTAATTCAGGAATATTGGTCAGCAACCAATGCAACCCAGCTTTGGCCTTTAAATAATCTTCTGCCCGTTTGTAATCGGTGTATTGCGCGTTTAATTCGCGACCCTTCGCTTCCATTTCAGGATCTGCGGGCCAATTCCACCCTTCCTGGGCCTGGGTAAGTCCAACGACCATGAAAGACAGACACCCAATAATCATCCATTTAAATTTCATGTTTGTCCACATCATTCAAATACTTTTTTATAAAACCAACTATTATCATTTATTGAAATGCCAAAGGAAACTTTAACGTAGTTTTCCCGAATCAACCCATTCTCTACTGTTCCTCTTGTACCTAGCTTAACCGCCAAATTTAATAACGATAAGGTATGTACAGGAATCGAGGCACCAAAATTTATGCCAAGATCATCAACTTGAGTCCCGTTTAAACTAAACGGAAGTCGCTCATATTCGACGCCTCCCCGGAAGGTTATCCTATCAAACATCCGTTCGATAGAAAACGGATTAGGAACGAACTGGCCTCCTAAACTCATCTTCAATGAGTTCTCTAAGTTTCCTGTAGTAGCATTGAATCCAGTATACTTACTAAAATCTTGTTGTTGGTATTCAAAGCCAATAACAAATTTATTAATTTTTTCATAAGATACACCATAACCTATCCTCTCTGGAAGAAAAATACTTCCCTGTATATCATCGCTCAATACGTCCCCTGGCGAATTTGGTATTGCAGCTTGGCCCAATTCCGCCATTTTAGCAAACTCCTTTCCCCTAATGCTTCCAAATGCGTGATAAATGGCTCCAAAATTAAGGTTACGTTGATTTCCCAGAGGCATAAGGTAGTGAACTCCACCTTTAACTGTCACGTCACTGAATGTGGTACGCTCATAATATTCCGAAGATATTCCGACCGGAATCAACTCAGGGTTTAAGAGCTCCAACTGATTGGTGCGAATCGTCGAGCCAAAAAGGTACGAACCGTGGATTCCCAGACTTAGGTTTTTTATAGGTTGAAAACCGGTGCTTAGGTATACCTCACTTAAACCGCCTCTTCCCTGAATGGTATTCAAGGAAACCAGGTCCGAATTTACAACCTGAGAGGTGACCGCAAGGTTATAATCCACTCCGGAAACCTGATTTAAGCCAAGTCCCATCGTCCATTTGCGCGGAATGAGCGGAAGGGACATCGCGACGTAGCTTAGTCCGCCGCCGTCGATCTCTTCCGATCCCGCATCAGTGGCTGCCTGCATGTTGACATAATTAAACGCTGCCTGAAAACTGAATGCGCCGTTCTTTGTGGAAAGAGCGGGATTGACGTTGTTGACACTAAAGGGAGATCCAAAACTGATACCCTGCCCCCCCATAGCCTGATTTTGGGTAAGCCCGGAGTTGTTGAACTCACCCACTCCCAACGAACTGTAGGTAGAGGAAGATGACTGACCAAAACTGAGATTTATGATAAAAAAGCCTATTAAGAGGCTCAAAGCACTGCTACGTTTTACTGCTAACATTGTATTTCAAAATTCGATATGGTCCTTGTAGGTCCAAATTGGGGACTACAAATATGTGGTCTTTTGTTTAGTATTCAAAGGATTTGTCATAGCGACCACAAATAAAGGCCTCTGGCACTTGGTAAAATTAGTCAATTTAAAAAAGGCATAGTAATAGCGTGAATTAATTTTAACTTTACACGTCTTAATTTAACAAACTTTAACCCATGCACAAACCTGAATCTTATCCCCTAATTGGATTAATGTCAGGAACCTCTGGAGATGGCTTGGACATTGTCTTTTCCCGATTCCATTTTAATAAAACATGGACCTTTGAGCTCTTATGTGGAGAAACCGTTTCTTTTCCCCAAGCCTTGGGCCGTGCTTTGGTAAACTCCCATAAGCTAAGCGGCGAAGAGTTATCTTATCTTGATATACGTTTTGGGAGATGGATGGGAGAACAGGTAGCTGACTTCTGCCGGCGCAATGATGTGGAGCCGATTGCGGTCGCCTCCCACGGTCATACTGTTTTTCATCAGCCTGATAACCTGCTGACGCTGCAGATTGGAAACGGATGGTCGCTGCACACCGCCTGCGGACTTCCGGTGATAACCGATTTCAGAAGCCTTGATGTACAACTTAATGGTCAAGGGGCCCCTCTTGTACCAATCGGCGATAAATTGCTGTTTGCCGCATACGACTATTGCCTTAATCTAGGAGGGATTGCAAATATATCTATGGAACGGAACGAGCAGCGAATTGCTTTCGATGTCTGCCCATTTAACTTGCTGTTTAATCACTTCGCTAGGAAATCCGGCTTACCCTATGATGATAAAGGAGATTTAGCCAGATCTGGAAGCGTATTACCGGAGCTATTGGATTCCCTATCTAATATGCCATTTTATAGGTTGAAGGGGGCAAAATCCTTGGCTAGGGAAGATATCGAAAAGGATTTCCTTCCACTTGTTGCTCTATCTGATACTGCGGCAGAGGATATTTTGGCAACACTATCCGAGCACTTTTCTACAGAGATTGCTAAAACGATCAATGCGGAATCGGTAAAAGATGGCCTGTTATTGGTTACCGGTGGTGGTGCGTTTAACACCTTCTTCTTAGAAAACCTTTCTCAAAAATTAGGAAAAACCATTACGATATCTGTTCCGGATGAACAGTTAATCAGCTATAAAGAAGCGTTGGTTTTTGCGTTTCTGGGAGTGCTAAGGCTGCGAAACGAGCCAAATTCACTGGCCTCTGTTACCGGAGCGTCGCGTGACAATTGCGGAGGCGTTATTTACGGGACAATGGCTTAAATCGTGGCAAAACTTCTACTTCTACAGTATAGCGCGAAGATAGCTAGGAACATATCGGTTAGTCCTTTGCATTAAATTTTTTAGGGTTTATAAAATTTTCAACTTCTCTTGTCAAATTATTTGTTTCATATAATCCAAAATAAGTAGTTTAGTGCAATTAAAATTTTAGAATGAGTTTTTACTACGCCGACACCAACTTGTTTTCTGAGATTTTAACCCCTAACCTTTAAAACGTGTTTGATGAAGAAAATCATAGCTTCTTGTGCCTTTATTTTGGCACTAGCTTTAACCACATATACTTCTACAACGATTGCCCAACCGGAAAATAGCAGCATTTCGACCCAAACTATATCTTCATCAGAAGTCGCTCCCACATCTATTAGTACAATGGAAATCCCTGTGCACGATGTCCACGAAACAGTTCATGGACATGCGCCAGTTTGGCTTGTACTTCCGTTTGTTGTGTTGTTGCTGATGATTGCGACCGGCCCTCTCTTTTATGAGCATTTTTGGCATCACAACTATCCGAAGATAGCCGTTCTTCTGGCTTCGTTAGTTGTTTTATACTATGTTTTTGCCCTACATAACGTTCATCAACCGGTACATGCCCTGGCAGAATACATCCAATTCATTGCGCTCCTCGCTTCGCTTTACATTGCTTCTGGAGGCATCTTGATTCACGTTGACAAAAAATCTACTCCTTTAGCCAATGTAAGTTTATTGCTTATTGGAGCATTGATATCCAATTTGATCGGGACCACGGGTGCTTCTATGCTTCTTATACGACCCTTTATCAGGCTCAACAAGAATCACATACAGCCCTACCATATTATATTCTTTATCTTTATGATAAGTAATGTCGGTGGGTCATTAACGCCTATAGGGGATCCGCCGTTGTTCTTGGGCTTTTTGAAAGGTGTGCCATTCTTTTGGACCTTCGAAAACAATTGGCCGGCATGGGTTTTGGCATTGGGTATGTTAGCAGTCATATTCTATTTTTTAGATAAAAAATTTGGGCGAATAGGCGAGGTGGATTTATTGGAACCTGAAAGTTATACCAATAAATTCTCTATGATTGGAGCTAAAAACTTCTTGTGGTTGGCCGTTGTCATTGGATCCGTGTTCTTGGACCCCAACGTATTGGAATGGGTCCCCGCAATTCATTACGAAGGGCAAAAGTTCTCCTTTTTACGGGAGATAATTATGCTTTCGGTAGCCTACTTATCGTTCAGGTTTGCCAACAAAGCCGCCATAAACGGAAATGAGTTTAATTTTGAGCCGATTCGGGAAGTAGCATTTATTTTTATAGGAATCTTTGGAACGATGATGCCAGCGCTCGAGCTTGTTGGGGAATTTGCAAAGTCTCCGGAGGGTGCTGCGCTGATTACACACAACTCGTTGTATTGGGGAACAGGCGCACTTTCAGGCGTGCTGGACAATGCACCGACTTACCTGAACTTCTTGGCAGCGGCGATGGCCTCTCAAGGGGCGAGTATCAGTAATGTGGCTCAGGTACGTGATTTTGCATTAAACGTATACGTCGAATCTTCCTTCGAGCTCATGGCAATATCTATCGCCTCCGTATTCTTCGGAGCCATGACCTATATCGGAAACGGGCCAAACTTTATGGTGAAGTCTATTGCCGAGCAGAGTGGAATAAAGATGCCGTCTTTCTTTGGCTATATTATCCGCTTTTCCTTACCGATTCTGCTTCCGATCCTGTTTATTGTTTGGCTTGTGTTCTTCGCTTTTGTCTAACTAAAAATCACTTGAGGTAACTTTGGCTGAAGTTGACATTACATTGGCAGGAAGGAACCATACGTTCTGCCGTCCGTTTACCTCGTAGCCCGAGAGAAAGTCACCTGCATCGGACATTGTTATGCTACCGGATCCTTTTGAAGAATAGAACAGATTTTCTTTTTCAAAGGTGAACGCTACACTACGAACTACCCCATCAGCTAGCTGAACGGTAAGCGAGGTGATATCACCTTTTTCCCCTGGTTTAAGGGTATGCCGCAAGAATGTCGGACCCTTCTCCGTCTCGTAGGAAGTAGCCAACGAATTCTTGTTGATATCCGCCTGGATGAACACATCAAGCTCTTCACGCCACTCTTCTGAATCTAATGTGAGCTTGACCGTCTCTTTTTTGCCATTAATACCGATCTCCTTGATTACTTCTAAACCATCCAAAAGCATAATTTGCTCCTCTATAAATCCACCCAGGGGAAAATACTTTTCGATCTGGGCAGGATTATCAAGAGGCTGCTTTTCACTACTGTTGCAGGCAGAAAAAGTGAGTAGAATAAGAATAACCAAAGACAGCACCTTCGAGAAATAGGTGTTTCCAATATCAAGTAAGCAATACATCCCCCGTCATTTCTTTTGGAATTTCCAAGCCGATAAGCGTAAGAATCGTGGGTGCCAAATCACCCAATTTCCCATTCTTAATTGGTAGCCGGTCGTTGCGGTCCACCATGATACAGGGAACCAAATTTGTGGTGTGGGCCGTATTTGGCGATCCGTCCTCGTTAATCATACAATCGCTATTGCCATGATCTGCAATGATAATCACCGTATAATCGCAATTCAATGCTGTTTGTACTACCGATTCAGCACACTGATCAACCGCCTCACAAGCCTTGACCGCCGCATCAAAAACACCCGTATGGCCAACCATATCGGCGTTAGCAAAATTGAGGCAGATAAAATCGGCCTCTCTTCTGGGTAATTCCTGGTTTATCTTGTTAGCAATTTCGAACGCGCTCATTTCTGGCTGCAAATCGTAGGTAGCTACTTTTGGGGAAAAGCACAAGATTCTGGACTCTCCTTCAAATTCCTTCTCCCTACCGCCTGAAAAAAAGAAGGTGACGTGTGGATACTTTTCTGTCTCGGCAATTCGAATTTGCTTTTTGTGATTTTTCGCCAAAATTTCTCCCAAGGTGTTAGAAAGGTTATCCTTCTCAAAAACCACATGGGTATTCTGAAACGTTTCATCATAATTTGTGAACGTAACGTAATGCAGGTTAAGCCTCTTCATCCCAAAATCAGGAAAGTCCCGCTGGGTAAGCACTTCAGTAATTTCCCGGCCACGGTCGGTACGGAAATTAAAACAGATTACCGTATCCCCTTCTTCAATATTTCCTACTGGATTTCCAGTTTGGTCTACTTGGATAATTGGCCTAATAAACTCATCTGTCACGCCATTTTCGTAGGATTTCTTTAGCGCGGTTAGAATGTCTTTGGATTTTTCACCTTCTCCTTTTACCATTGCCTGATACGCTAGACTGACCCGTTCCCACCTATTGTCCCTATCCATGGCATAATACCTACCTATCACTGATGCGATAGTTCCGGTTGAAATTGCCGCATGATCAGCGACAGCTGTCAAAAATTTCAACCCGCTTTTAGGATCTGTATCGCGCCCATCCGTAAATGCATGAATGTAGGCTTCCGAAATTCCGTTTGCCTTAGCCGCGTCGCATAGCCCTTTTAGGTGATAAATATGTGCATGTACTCCCCCATCAGAAACCAGTCCTATGAAATGTACTTTTTTACCATTCTCTTTGGCGTGATCAAATGCCGCTTTTAATACCGGATCGAAATTGAGGTCGCCTTCTGCCACGGCCTTATTTATTTTTACCAAATCCTGGTAAACGACCCTTCCCGCGCCAATATTCATATGTCCGACTTCAGAATTACCCATCTGCCCTTCAGGAAGTCCTACTGCAAGTCCAGAGGCTTCTAAGGTAGCATGCGGATACTTCGAATACAGGCTATCGATAAAAGGAGTTTTCGCTTTTTCAATAGCAGAAACCTCTGGATTGGTAGCTATACCCCATCCATCTAAGATCATCAATAATACTTTCTTGTTCATGTTTTGGGAAGTTCTTTTTCGAAATGAAAATTAAGTGGTGCACATAAAATACCCAATAGCGGATAATGCGGATGTTTTTTCCTGTCGGGGGACAAATATACGGGATATTACTCAAAGGCGTAGTATAATGACCAAGAAACTGAGGTACGCGGACATGTGGGGATTGAAGAAAAAAAATTAAAAATAAGACAAAATCGGCTTTTTTGGCTCAAATATTGATAAGGAGCAAAGCATGAAATCGTTGACATGCTTTTCCACTTTTGTACCACTTTTGTTTGCAATTTACCTAACAAGCAGGATCTTCGAGGCACCACCTTTTCAGGTTGAAAACATTTCGAAAGCAATCAAAGACGGGTCAAGTAAAGAGTTGGCTCTTCATCTTGATGCGGCTGTTGAAATAAAGCTGGGGGACATTAGAGGAGACTATTCCAAAAGTCAGGCAGAGTTAGTTATGCGAGATTTTTTCAAAAAATATCCGGCCCTTGACTTTATAATCTTGCAGCGAGGTGAATCTTCTGAACACATCCACTACATTATCGGAACCTATCGTTCAGCATCAGACTCATTCAAAGTGCTCGTGAAGACAAGGGCCAAAGCAGATAATCTGTTGAAAATATATGCGCTTGAATTCACAAAAGAAAAGTAAAGTTGATCAAATAGCCTACTCCTCAACGGACTCCTGTTTCGCTATTTCGTCTCCACAATCAAAAAATCATTTTGGGCAAATCTTTACATAAAAATTGCTATTTTTGATAGGTGAAACAGAGCTATATTACAGAAGAAAAACTGAATGAGTTTATTCAATCTGCCCTTAATGAAGATGTTGGGGAAGGAGATCATTCTACGTTAGCGGTCATCCCGGCAAACGCAGTCGGCAAAGCTCAGCTACTAATTAAAGAAAATGGGATTATCGCGGGACTTACCCTAGCCCAAAAGATTTTCAACTATTATGATCCTTCGTTAGATGTGTCCTTGTTGCTGGAAGATGGTCAGCCAGTGAAGAAAGGGGATATTGGTCTTATCGTCTCGGGGAAGGCAGCATCCATTCTCACCACGGAGCGATTGGTTTTAAACTGCCTCCAGCGTATGAGCGGTATTGCTACGTTCACCCACAGGTTGAACCAGCAAATCCGGCATACTTCAGCCAAACTGCTAGACACCCGCAAGACAACACCAAATTTTCGCATGATGGAAAAATGGGCGGTATACATTGGCGGAGGAAAAAACCATAGGTATGCGCTCTACGATATGATCATGTTGAAAGACAACCACATCGATTTTGCAGGAGGGCTCAGGCCGGCAATAGTCGCTGCCCAGACCTACCTGAAGGATAATCACCTATCGCTCAAAATCGAAGTTGAAACGAGAAATTTAGAGGAAGTCAGGGAGGTCCTGGAGATAGGTGGATTCGATATTATCATGCTGGACAATATG
Organism: Cytophagales bacterium; assembly: GCA_016124425.1. GTDB lineage: Bacteria > Bacteroidota > Bacteroidia > Cytophagales > Cyclobacteriaceae > Lunatibacter. The sequence goes on along the minus strand of WGNT01000004.1, from coordinate 26,584 downwards.
GACAATGCCATGATGAAAAAAGCGGTCGAGATGATAGGCGGGCGTTACGAAACCGAAGCTTCAGGCGGCATCAATGAGAATACCCTAAGAGGAGTGGCGGAATGTGGGGTCGACTATATATCTGTAGGCGCACTTACACATCAGGTGAAGAGCTTGGATATTAGTCTGAAAGCGGTGAAATAGGATCGCTGAATTGCAGTTTTACCAGATTGGCGTAGTAGCCATCTTCTTTGGATGCCAACTCTTCGTGGTTTCCCTCTTCGACAATCTTCCCGTCTTTGATCATCAGAATCCTATCCACTTTACGGATTGTTGCCAATCGATGTGCAATCACAATTGTCGTCCGATCTTTCATCAACTCATCCAACGCCTCCTGCACCAAAGCTTCCGATTCCGCATCCAAGGAGGAAGTGGCTTCATCCAGAATAAGTATTGACGGATTCTTTAATATCGCCCTTGCAATCGCAATGCGCTGCCGCTGACCGCCGGAGAGCTTCACCCCCCGTTCGCCCACCAACGTATTCAATCCTTCGGGAAACTTTTCGATAAATTGCCAGGCATTGGCTTTTTGAGCTGCGGCGACAATCTCCCCTTCCGTGGCATCTTGTTTGGCATACGCGATATTTTCACGGATAGTTCCTCCAAACAGCAATACCTCTTGTGGCACCACACCTATACTTGACCGCAACTGCTTCAAGTTCCAGGACTGCAGGGGCTTTCCATCCACCAATATTTGTCCTTTAGTCGCGTCATAGAACCTGAGTAGCAACTGGATAATGGTAGATTTCCCCGCGCCGCTATATCCTGCCAGCGCAATTTTCTCTCCTGTTTTGATGGAAAAATCAATTCCATGAAGTACCAAGTGATCTTGTCTGGTTGGATATTGAAAGAAGACATTTTTGAATGCAACACTCCCGGAAATCACCTCTCCGCTATCCGGATCCAATGTGCCCTCTGGTATTTCGTCAAGAATTTCCAATACGCGCTCAGAAGATCCGATCGCCTTTTGAACCTGCCCGTAAATATCACCCAATCCCGCGATAGACCCACCTATGAAGGTGGTGTAAAGCACGAAGCTAACCAAGTCCCCCACACTCATCGCTCCCTCATTTACTAACGTGGCCCCGTACCAAATGACAGCAACAATACCCCCAAACAACGCGAAAATGATGAAGGAAATAAACGCGCCACGAAATCCGGCAGCCTTCAGTGCTACATTTACCACACGTTCCAATCCCTTTCCGTACCGTGTAGATTCATATGCTTCACCCGTGAATGATTTTACTGTAACAATCGATTGTAGGGTTTCCTCCACGACAACATTTGCGGCAGCCAACTCGTCCTGAGTGGCTTTTGAAAGCTTGCGTATAAAGCGGCCAAAAATCATCGCGATAACCACCAACACCGGTATAGTCGCCAGCATAAACAAGGTCAGCTTTGGAGTAGTATACAACAGAAACCCAATTCCTGCCAAAAGTGTAATTACCTGCCGCATTAGTTCGGCTAGCGTTATTGAAAACGTATCCTGCAACAGTGAAACGTCTGAGGTGATCCTACTAATCAATTCCCCTGTTCGCCGCTTATCGAAGAACGTCATGGGCAAATGAACCAACCTGCCGTAAATAGCTTTTCGGATATCGCGCATGGATTTTTCACTTACCTGCGCAAACAACCAAACCCGAAAAAAGGAAAACACGCTCTGAATAAGCAAGATACCCAGCAGAATAAAGGCTATACCATTGATATCATCCACAATCCATGCCTCTCCTGTCGCTGCATCAATGAGTTTTCCAGCAACGAACGGAAATGTCAACAACATCAAACTGGAAAAAACCAAAAAAAGCATCCCAAACAAAAATGGTACCCGATATGGTACGGCAAATCCGAATATGCCTATAAGCTTCGTAAAGTTTTGTTTGTTCAGTTTTCTTTTTTCACTGTCGTCCAGTGCCAATCCTCTTGTTTTCGCCATTTAATTGATATTCATTTATTTGGGATAAAGGTAAGCCTTATAACCTTCTAATGATAATTCATAAACTTGCAAATTGATTCTCACAACTTACCACATGTACCGTCCCTTAGCTGCTGCTATATCTCCCTATTTTTATCTGCTCCTCTTCGCCCGGTAATTCTGTTCAGAAATTGCTTTTCCTTCTCCCAGAAGAACCGAAATTGTCCAAAGATAAACCCGTAAATCAGTAAAAATAGCTGGTACAGCGGAAGGACGAGTAACAAATAAAGTACTGTTTTATAAAATCCACCCGTACTCATATCCACACCAAGTAGGTCGAATATGGGCTTTTTGATGTAAAGCACAGTCATTCCCGTACATGCAAATACCACGAGTACCAAGACCACCTGCCAGATGCTCTTCAGCTGCCATTTTTCCTGAAGCTTCTGTAGCCAGGTTCCAGGGCGTTCTTTAGGTGTATTTTTTCTCATAGTAAGACAATAAAAGACGATGAGCCTGAAATTACGTAGACGTTAGCGAATTCCAAATCCGGCGATCTATTTTTGGCTAAATTCCTTTAACAGCGGTACTGGCTTCTCCCTCAAAATACAAAAAGCGCTTTATTTAAACTTTTAAGTGCCTCATTCTTGTATGCGGCATCAACAAGAACAGAGACATTGTGTTTACTGCCCCCGTAAGACACCATTCGAAGCGGGATCTCCGCTAGACCATCCATGATGTCCTGCAGTACGCCGTTCTGTTCCATAATAAGGTTGCCCACAATACAGATAATAGACAAGTTATGGTCTATTTCCACATGGCCGAAGGCAGCCAACTCCACTTTGATTTCTTCCAGATGACTGGTATCGTCTATAGTAAGCGAAATGGCTACCTCAGACGTGGTAATCATATCAATAGATGTTTTATACTTCTCAAATACTTCAAAAACCTTGCGTAAGAAACCATAGGCCAACAACATACGGCTGGACTTGATTTTTATCGCCGTGATGCCGTCTTTACCCGCAAGCGCTTTTACGCCGCCCGCCTCAGACATGTCCGCTGTAATCGTTGTACCCAGGGCATCTGGTTCCATCGTATTGAGTAATTTGACCGGTACGTTATATTGCTGAGCCGGCCATATGGAAGCGGGGTGCAAAATCTTCGCACCAAAGTAGGCAAGTTCCGCTGCTTCTTCAAAGGAAAGTCTGGCTATGGGCCTTGTTTTCTCCACGATGCGTGGATCGTTGTTATGCATCCCATCTATATCTGTCCATATTTCGACAACAGAGGCAGAAATCGCGGCTCCAACCAGGGAAGCCGTGTAGTCGCTGCCCCCTCGTTTTAGGTTATCGACCTCGTTACGGTGGTTTTTGCAAATATATCCTTGCGTCACAAAAATCCGCTCTCCGGCATAATCATCCAACAGTTTGCCCAAACGTTCCTGGATTTTCGGCAACTCTGGCTCGTTATTTTCATCGATGCTCATAAACTCCAGCGCTGGAAGAAAAACGGACCTGATCTGCGATTCCTTAAGCAGTTCATAAAACAACTTGGTGGAAAGAAGCTCTCCCTGTGCTAGGATGTCTTTGTTAATGGCTTCATTAAATGAGATTTTAAGGATGATATTCAAAAACTCAAAATGTTCCTGTACGATTTTCAACCCCTCCTTTTTAGCTTCAGGAGAGGAAAACAACGCGTCACAAAACGTCTCATAATGTGCTTGAAGGTTGTCAATTTTGGCCTTAGCATTCACCTTATCTCCTGTTGCCAAGGATTCTCCTATACCGACCAACGCGTTGGTGGTTCCGGATAAAGCCGACAAAACCACAATTACTGGCTCATCTCCCTTCGTGATGAGCTCCTTCACTTGATGCATTCGCTCGGGTTTTCCAACTGAGGTACCCCCAAATTTCATTATTTTCATTGATAAATTATTAATTCTCTAGCTATGTTGACTTCCCAAAGTTTGTAGTAACGGGGCAATTTGCCTCAAAACCCAAGCATTTTGATGGCAGTAATGGCAGCCTCATCACCCTTATTTCCATGTTTGCCGCCAGCACGGTCCAATGCCTGCTGTTGTGTATTAGGAGTTAGGACACCAAAGATGACAGGTTTGTTATATTTTAATCCCACATCTGTAATGCCTTGTGCTACGGCCTGACATATGAAATCAAAATGCCGCGTTTCACCTTGAATCACGCAGCCAATGCAGATGACGGCATCTATTTCATCCCGCTGTGCTAGCCATTGGGCGGCCAAGGGCAGCTCAAAAGATCCAGGGACATTCTTTCTGAGGATGTTTTCCCGACTTGCCCCATGCGTGAGAAGGGTTTCAAGCGCGCCATTGTAAAGGGATTCAGTTACTTCATCATTCCACTCCGATACAATAATTCCAAATTTTTTGTCAGCTACCTCGATGAGGTTTGCATCATCGTACTGGCTTAGGTTTTTTAAGGATGTCGCCATAATATTAAGTTTGATGATTGCATAAAAAAAAGAGTAAAACCAAGGCCTTACTCTTTCTTAAAAACAATCGGTGTTTTCTTAGTTTGAGGCAAGACCTTGCAGGCGAGCCTTGTGTTTACGGGCGTTGGTAAATTCGTAAGAGTCAAGGTATTTCTCTTCGATTGTTTCATATGCCTCTATTGCATTCTTCAATTCACCAGCCTCTTCGTAAGCAATAGCCAACTTACTTAAGTATTTCGGGGTAAAAAACTTATTTGACTCATGGTCCACCGCTCTTTTGTAATACTTGATAGCTTCCTGAGGGTTACCTAAATCCATATAGGCATCCCCAGTCAGCGCATACGCTTGTGCCTGAATGAAAAAGTCATCAGAAGAAAACTGCTTCAGGTGATCAGCGGCAAGTTGGAATTCGGACTGGGACAAATAAATCGACCCTACATAATAGTGGGCCAAATTGGCAGCTTCGGTACCGCTGTATTTGTCTAAGATGGTTAAGAATCCCGGATTCACCCCGTCTCCTTGTAACGCTAGGTCTACACTGTCCTGCTCGAAATAGTAGACAGCCTGAAACATTTCTGCTTGGGCGGTTATATTCTGATTTGCTTTATGAAACTGAAAATAAAGAACCGCTGCAATTATCACTATGACAGCACCGATAGCGCCGGCAACAAATTTCGCATTCTCCTTTAAAAAATGTTCCCCACGATTCAGCCTGCTAGCAATTGCTTCAGGATTCTCCAAGAGTTCATTTGCCGGATCATTTTTCTTACCCGTATTTTTTACGTTACTTTTTGACATGATCTTAATTTTTCAGTCGCAAATATAGGGGTTTTCATTGAATCACAAATAATAATAAAAAAAGCCACCTATGTTTTTACTGTCACAGGTGGCCAATTTTGATTCATGCAGATTGATTATTCCATTATAAAAGGATAGTCCTCTTCTGCATATACATCCTTAAATGCATCGGTACCTTCCGGCCAAGGGGACTCTTCGGCAAATTTCACGGCATCGGAAACTTGCTGCTTTACCCGCGCATCAATCTCTTTCAGCTCATCTTCTGTCAGCAGGTTGTTTTCCTGAATGGTCATCTTAACCTGTTCTATTGGGTCACGAAGTTTGTATTCTTCCACTTCTTCCTTCGTACGGTACTTCTGTGGGTCGGACATGGAGTGCCCTTTATATCTATAGGTTCGAAATTCAAGTAAAGTAGGTCCATCACCCTTCCTTGCTCGTTCTGCTGCTTCAGCTACGGCCTCATGCACGGCTTCTACATTCATCGCGTCTACAGCAAAAGAGGGCATATCATAAGCTTCCCCAAGCGTATATAATTCATTTACATTCGACGAACGCTGCACGGATGTTCCCATTGCATACCCGTTGTTCTCAATGACAAAGATCACAGGTGTCTTGTACAACATGGCTAAGTTAAGGGATTCATGAAAAGCCCCCTGTCTTACCGCACCGTCACCCATGTAGCAGATAGCTAGATTTTTTGTTCCTTTATATTTTTCTGCAAAACCCAATCCAAGTCCCATGGGGATCTGTGCGCCAACAATACCATGTCCTCCGGCAAAGTTTTTTGTATTGTCAAATATATGCATCGATCCGCCTTTGCCTTTTGTGGTACCGGTGGCTTTTCCAAACAGTTCTGCCATTACCGCCCCCGGATCGGTCCCTAGACCAAGCGGATGAGCGTGACAACGATACGCAGTAATCCATTTATCATCTTTCTCCAATGCGGTAATAGCGCCTGAAGCACATGCTTCCTGACCTATGTATAAGTGACAAAATCCCCTGATTTTTTGCTGGCCATACAACTGACCCGCCTTTTCTTCAAACCTTCTCATCAAGAGCATGCTTTCGTACCAATAAGCATAGGTCTCTTTTGAATATTTTACTTTCGACTTTGTGGTGCTAGAACTCTTTTTCGCCATACCGTATTGTAATAAATATGCTAACTTTGAACCCAAAGATAATCAAAACGCGGGAATTTTGGGTGGGAATGCGAAATTAGTGAAAATTGACAGAGTTTTTAGACATGTACCTGAAAAATATTACCCTTCGTCAATTCAAGAATTTTAGTCAGGATTCATTCGAATTTAGTACCGATGTAAACTGCTTTATTGGGCTTAATGGCTCCGGAAAAACGAATCTTCTGGATGCCATACACTACCTCTGCCTAACCAAAAGTGCATTCCAGTCTGTTGACCAACTCCAAATACATCATGGAACGGACTTCTTTTTTCTGCGAGGTAGCTTTATGCTGGAGGAGAGGCTCCTCGAACTTGATTGTTCCATGGAGTCCGGCAAAAAAAAACAGCTCGTTCTCAACGGGAAGGCCTACCAAAAAATGAGCGACCACATCGGTCTGTTTCCGGTCGTTCTCATCGCACCTGACGACAACAGCCTGATTCGGGAGGGGAGTGAAGAAAGGCGAAAATTTTTTGATAACATTTTATCACAATTAAGCACGAGCTATCTCGGTGATTTGGTACGGTATCAGCATTTTCTAAAACAACGTAACGCGCTGCTGAAACGATTTCAAGAGACGGGAAAGGTAGATCTTCCGTTGTTGGAACCCTATTCGCGGGAATTAATTCAGTTATCCAAATCGATCTACAGCCGAAGGGCTCATTTTATTGCCAACTTCAGGCCGATTCTTCAGAAACACTATGGTTACATCTCCATGAAGGGTGAAAAAACGGACGTTGCCTATGTGAGCGATGCCAGTGAAAGTGCCTTCGAAAAGAACTTTAGAAGCGAATTGGAAAAAGATTTACTGCTAAAGCGTACGAACGTGGGTGTCCATAAAGACGATTACCAGTTCTCCTTGGACGCATATTCGTTGAAAAAATTCGGCTCGCAGGGGCAACAGAAATCATACCTCATAAGTTTGAAACTAGCTCAATTTGATGCGTTGAAGCTGGAAAAAAAGCAAAAACCAATATTGCTGTTGGATGATATCTTCGATAAATTGGACGATATAAGAATCACTCAGCTGATGAAGTTGGTTGCTAGGCAGGACTTCGGGCAGATATTCATAACTGACGCCCGACCTGAGCGCTCGAAAAAAATCTTCTCAGATCTTAATGTTCCAGCCAAGTTATTTGATATAGTAGACGGTAAGTTAGCCGGCGTGGCGACAATGTAATAGACAGTTTCCGTTTTCCTCAGGAGCTAATATCGGGGCCTTTTCAGCAACTGTGCGTCGATAGAGTATTTGCCAGGGCCGGCGATCATCAGAACCACAAATGAAATCAAATAGAGGAGCGGCAGTTCTTGTTTGCCAAAAGGATCAGGACCGTGTACAATAAATGTAATGACGAACATATTTATTATCAACGGTATAAGAACGATTCTGCTCATAAATCCCACTGCCAATATAAGGGTACAAAATACCTCCGCAAAGACCACCAACTGTAAAGACAACGCCGGTCCCAATCCGAGTGGATCCGCAAATGAGTTTAAGCGCCCACTAAAGTTTAGCAGTTTAGGAAGGCCATGGATAAATAAAAGGGTACCCGCACCTACTCTCAAAATCAGGAGTGCGATGTCTGTCCCAAAGGTCGTATACGAAAAAAGAAGCTTTTTCATCTATTGCGGTTTGATCAGTGTGAAAATCATATTCTAAAAGGGAAAACAAAATTCTCAAGGAAGACCTTTGCTTTCCTTATAAAATTATCGAAAAAATTTTAAGAGCCGAAATATTTCCTTCCTAATTTCCAACGAACCTTTCTTTGAAGTCTATTCTCTTCAATTTAGAAAAGTTTTTCTGGATAATATGCATTTTCATGTAATTGTCGCAACGCCGTGGTCACGATATCCTTATCGGCAGAATAGGTAACGCCAAACCATTTGACACCTCCTGAAAGTATTTTTATTGCCGCTTTATTTTCTTCAATCAACTGATTGGCAATGGTCGGAATATAGAATTCGGATTTGGGATTGGAGTAGTTTTCGGTAAGGAAATTTTCCCACAGCCGCTGGGTTTCCCCGAAAATAGAAGGATGAAATCCCCAACAATTCATAGAGACATATGTATTTAAAGGAATTTCGACTGTTTCAGTTGCTGTTTGGTGGAGAATCCTATCTCCGATCTTGGAAATTGATGTTCGTTCTATCATTCCAACCAAATGACCTTTTTCATCAGCAGTGCATACGCCTCTACTGACAGTGCCGTAGTCTGAAAGAACATTCTGAATGGCATAGCCAACCATGCAATGAAGTTCTGCTGAGACATCGTTCACCAAAAACGATCCTAATGCGGTAAACGCCTCTCTGCCGTAAAAATCATCCGCATTAATCACCGCAAAAGGTTCCTTTATGGCATCCTTGGCACATAAAAGGGCATGTCCGGTGCCAAAGGGTTTTTTCCTATCGAGGTTTTTATATAATGCGGCGTCTACATGACTTGTAATAGATTGGACTACGAAGTCCACTTCAACTAGTCCGTTCAGCTTTGGCAAAAACAATGCCTTGGCCGTATCCAAGATTTCCTCACGAACGATAAAAACGACCTTACCAAATCCCGATTGGATAGCGTCGTAAATGCTATATTCAAGAATGGTTTCGTTATTGGGGCCAAATCCATCGATCTGTTTGTCTCCTCCATACCTACTTCCCATACCTGCGGCCAAAATCAAAAGTGTTGGTTTCATTTAAGCTGTATTAAAATAAGTTTTCTACCTGTCTATTTCCTAAAATTCGGCCAAAGATAACCGATAATCCCCTATCTGTTTTTAATTCTGGTATTTTTTTGAGTGAAACTCATCAATAACCGGTAGCGGACATATGATGCAAAAGGACGGCAAATCCAAAACTAGGTTCACCTAAAAAGCAATTTTCAGCGCTACAAAAGCTTTCCTCAAAATATGGGCCGGGTAATTTACAACCCTTGTTTAAACTAAATTTAACTTTTTCAGATCGATTTGATTGTTTTATCAACCATATTTTCTATTATTGTCAAAATTTATCAGATTCTTGCCCTAATTTATTAATGAACCTTAAATTTAGTTGATAAAATGAAAAAGATAGAAGCTTTAATCAGAACCTCGAAGTTCGACGAGATTCACACGTGTCTTTCCGGGTTGGGGGTAAAATTCCTGACGTTTTTTGAAGTAAAAGGCATGGGTCTGCAACATGCGAAAACCCAACAATACAGGGGTGTCGCCTATGAACCTACTTTTATTCCTCGAACCAAGCTGGAGATAGTTGTTCCTGACGATTTAGAAGAAGCGGTGGTCTCTTGCATCCTTAAGGAAGGCAGAACTGGTCAGGTAGGTGATGGAAAGATATTTATCTATGAAGTAGAAAAAGCCTATAGGATCAGAAATGAAGATATTGGAGAAGATGCATTGTAAAAGCCCATATAATCACCCCATCTTTCTAACCCCTTAAAAAAAAGTATATATCATGAACCAAGAACTATTTACTATAAACAACCTTTGGATGATGGTTGCCACCATTTTGGTCTTCATCATGCATTTGGGTTTTGCCGCACTTGAGGCCGGGCTAACACGTGCTAAAAATACAGTGAACATACTTTTCAAAAATACTATCATACCTGCACTAGGTATTCTGTCCTATGGATTTATAGGATTCAGTTTAATGTATCCTGGTGAGGCGTTTGAAGGCGGATTTTTTGGCTTTTCAGGCTTTGGCCTTTCTCTTATGGACGGCTGGGACACCTCTGCCTACAATGAAGGATATACGTTTTATACTGATTTCATCTTCCAAGCAATGTTTGCAGCCACCGCAGCGACAATCGTATCGGGTGCGGTAGCCGAGAGAATAAAGCTTGGCCCTTTTATTTTCTTTTCTTTACTCTATGTTGGGATTTGTTATCCTATTGTCGGCATGTGGAAATGGGGCGGCGGATTTTTACAGACCCTATCAACACCATTCTATGATTTTGCCGGATCTACAATCGTTCATTCCGTTGGAGGTTGGGGTGCAATAATCGGCGCCTACCTTTTGGGACCAAGATTGGGTAAATATAAAGACAATAAAATAAACGCCATCCCCGGCCATAACCTTCCATTGGCTACGTTCGGCGTGTTTTTGCTTTGGTTTGGGTGGTTTGGGTTTAACGGTGGATCAGTCTTATCAGCGGCCCCTGGAGCTGTTTCCCTAGTTTTCGTCACTACGGCTGTAGCTGCATCAGCCGGCGCATTCGGAGCGTTGTTTGCTTCCTACGCAAAATTCAAGGCATATGATATTACGATGGTATTGAATGGCATCTTAGCCGGTCTTGTAAGTATCACTGCTGGAGCAGATATGATGGCTCCTTGGGAAGCCGCTGTTATCGGGTTTATTGGTGGTATTTTGGTTGTCTTTGGAGTGATTTTCTTCGATAAAGTAAAGATCGACGATCCGGTAGGTGCGATCTCTGTACACTTGGTGTGCGGGATATGGGGTACACTTGCGGTGGGAATTTTTGGAGATCTTGCAGGTGGTGCGCAGATACTTTCTCAGGTAATAGGAATCGTGGCGATTGGAGCCTTTTGTGTTATTTTCAGTTTTATAATCTTCTACGCTCTCAAGAAAACCATTGGAATTCGCGTCGATGAACAAGAAGAAGTTGAAGGCTTGGATATCAATGAACATGGTATGCATGCTTATCCTGACTTCGCTACAAAGGAGTAACAGGTTCCCATTCCCATAAGAAAAAAGGCTGCTTGGATGCATTATCTAAGCAGCCTTTTTTTATTCCTCCCAGTACAATCTCCTTGAAGCTGCATTTACTGCCCCCGCTACACTTTGCCTGAATGGGTAATAAGCCCACGTCCATAGGGTTCAGTTGCCCTAAATGGCTGGATCAGGTCAAATATAATTCATCTATAAATAAAAATCCCCGCTGACAAAGCTACCTATTGTAAGTTTTGCCAGCGGGAAATCTTCAAAAACTTCAGCCCAAAATTGCTGCCTAACAGATCTATTTGGACATCCAACTACCTAACTACGCATACAATTCTCTCTTTGGAAAGGCCAATTAGTTTGGTCAGTTTCTGCTCTCACGCATAGGGTTTTGCCCTCTCGAGGTACCTCGGGGAGGCGTAGCCCGCTTGAATAGTTCGAATCTAGAGGGCGAAAACCTTCTAGGCCAATAATTGTTGGACTCATCTATGTCTGCTGTCTCGCGATAGGGATCGAGTACGATTTCGGATACCTCTTTAGACTTTCCGAACACCTTTGTAATTTCGTGTTCGTCCAAACGCCAGATTTGAGCCGGTAGCCGCTCAATTTCTGACGTTCCATCGGTATACCTAAACTCCAAAATTACAGGCATGACCAAACCTCCGACATTTTTGAGTTTGACTTCGTAAAAGTTCAAGCCGCTGTTGAGCAAATTTTTCTCCTCTGGATTTAAGCTTTTCAGAAAATCCTGGTACTGTTTTTCATCCGAAGGACCTACACGAAACCGATCATACGAATTATAAAAATCCCTTGCTGCCGGATTGGCTTCAACAACACTCTGCGGAATATCTGTTTGGTTTCTGGTCCGTGAGAGGTAAGATTCTTCCAACTCATAGGCCTCCCGCTCTCTAGCGCTTGTTTCTTTCGGATCTTTTGAATCGATTTTATACCACTTGACGTCCTCAATTGCGATATCTACAGGTTCTGTATTATAGAACCATCCTCTCCAAAACCAGTCCAAATCCACTGCGGACGCATCTTCCATTGTGCGGAAGAAATCGTCAGGAGTAGGATGTTTAAACATCCATCGTTGCGCATACTGCTTAAAGGCAAAATCAAAAAGGTCTCTACCCATGACCGTTTCCCGCAGAATATTTAAAGCGGTAGCCGGCTTAGCATAGGCATTTGGCCCGAGTGCGACAATGTTCTCAGAGTTGGTCATGATTGGCTCCAAAAAGTTTTTCTCCATTTTCATGTAGGGAACGATTTTATGCGGCGCACCCCTTCTGGATGGATAATCCCTGTCCCATTCCTGCTCAGCCAAGAATTGTAAAAATGTGTTTAGCCCTTCATCCATCCATGTCCACTGCCGCTCGTCAGAGTTAACGATCATGGGAAAAAAGTTGTGTCCAACCTCATGTATGATCACTGAAATCATCCCGTATTTTATCGCGTCTGAGTAGGTACCGTCCTCGTCCGGCCTACCATAGTTGAAGCAAATCATGGGGTATTCCATGCCGTTAGTCGCCTCCACCGAAATGGCCACTGGATAGGGGTAGTCGAATGTCCTGCTGGAATAGGAACGAAGCGTGTGCGCCACTACCAAGGTGGAGTATTGCTCCCACAAGGGATTACCTTCTTTGCCGTAATAGGACATCGCCATGACATCTTTACCTCCGAGTTTGACGGCCATCGCGTCCCAGATGAATTTTCTTGAAGAGGTCCACGCAAAATCCCGGACATTTTCAGCTTTGTAAACCCAAGTCTTGGTTGTTTTTTCCCGCTTCTTTTCCAGGCGCTCTGCTTCTGCCTGTGTGCGAATGATTACCGGCTTGTCGTAGCTGCCCTTGGCTTGGTTCCATCGGTTCATCTCTGTAGTACTTAACACTTCTTCCGGGTTTTGCAACACGCCGGTAGCACCAACCATATGGTCCGATGGCACCGTTATTTTCACACTATAATTTCCGAAAACCAACGCAAATTCCCCGGTACCCACAAACTGCATGTTTTGCCATCCTTCAAAATCGGAATAAACTGCCATTCTCGGAAACCATTCCGCCATCGTATACAGGTAGTTCCCGTCCTTTTCAAAGTACTCATAACCCGGTCTTCCGCCAATGAAACTCATTCTATCGTGGATATTGAATGTCCATTCGATTGTAAACGTGAATGAACTTCCCGGCATTAGTGGCCTTGCCAAATCCAACCGCATCATCGTACGGTTTATTGTCGCGGGAATAGCTGCGCCTGCCGCATCCTTAACGGATAAAATCTTATATCCCAAATCCTGGTCATGCCACAATATTCCCTGCACCTGCCTTAATGTCATCTGAGATTCGATCGAATTGGTTGACATTTTGTGTGTTTCTGAATCCTTAGCCCGCTGATTTTGGTCTAGCTGAATCCAAAGGTAATCAAGGGCATCAGGGGAATTATTTGAATAGGTGACTGTAGCCGTACCGGCTATTGATTGATTTTCATCATTTAACGTCACTTCAATTTCGTAATCGGCTTGTTGTTGCCAGTACATATGCCCTGGAGCACCTGCTGCATTACGGTATACATTAGGTGTCCTCAGCTCAGGCCCTAGCTGCTCAAAGCGCACACCATGGCGTTGCTCGTCTACTTGGGCGACAGCCGTCGAAGAAACCCCCGCAATAAATAAAATTAGTGTAATTAGTTTTTTCATTTTTTATGGTTGTATCAGATAACAAAATTAACAAATAATATCGTCTATATTCTCTTGGTAGGTCATAGCGGCAATTTAATCAATTAACAGCGAGTTTTACATGCATGTTTGGTTTAAAATCAATTAAAAAACCCTATAAACGAAACTTTCCCGGCTAACAGGAAAAATACGGCGATATTTTAGCCCTAAAATGACTGATTTGGTACATTTTATGATAAAATGGGTACATTTCAAGCTTAATTAGGCAAGCTATGCTGGGGTTGAAATTCGTCGCTAAAAAGGCTTTCCTACTGAAAATGGCGGGGCAAAATCATCAGCCTTCATCCTTTAACAACGTTGGAAACCTGTATGCAACCATTGAACAAAAACGGGATGACGATCAAATCAGACGCTTTTGCGATATGGCAGGATCCTTACCAGTACTTATTTTCTAGAATCATCATTACTGACATTCCCATGACCAAAGCGGAAACGATCAAAATCCACTCTTTACGATTGGTCCCGAAAAGCCCCACAACGATCGACGAACCAAGCAGAAATACCGTGACAATAACCAATTGTCCAACTTCCAAACCAATATTGAAAGCGAGAAGCGGCTGTAGGATGGATGACTCTCTTCCAAGCAAGGCACTAAGGTAATTTGAAAATCCCAGCCCGTGTATTAGCCCAAAAAACAGTGCAAGTGCGTAGTTAAGCTGTACATAGCCTGTGCCTCCGGCAGGTTTAGGTTTGAAAATATTAGAGAGGCAGGTAAGTGCGATGGTTACGGGGATAAGAAACTCCACTAACTCCGTGTCTACTTTGACTACCTTCAATGTAGCCAAGGCTAATGTCAACGAATGCCCAATGGTAAAAGCGGTAACCAAGATCAGTATTTTTTTCCAATCCCTCATGAGGTAAACCACACATAACGCAATCACAAAAAGAATATGATCGAACCCGTTAAGATCCAGTATGTGTTTTAAACCTAAGTTGAAATACAATTGAAATTGATTCATAAAATTGGCTGGTTGAAACGAAATCGAAACGAATTTTTTGTTGTAATATTAGTGCATATTTCACAAATTCAACAAATATCGGTAATCCAAATGCGTTCTTTTTGTCTCTTTATCCTTCCGTTACAATTCTTTATACTTAGCCACCCCTTCTACATAAGCCTGACAGACATGGTATATAAAGGCGATGAACAGCGGCTGGAGATTGCTCAAAAGATTTTTTGGGATGATCTGGAGGTGGGATTGGAAAAACATCATCAAACACCCATAGATTTTATAAACGACAGCGATCGTGCTAAGCTGGACAAACTGCTCGCAGACTACTTGATGGCACACAATACTGTCATGATCAACGACAGTAAAATATCCCTCACGTATTTGGGGCACGAAATTGAAGACGATGCAGCTTGGTTTTACTTCGAAGCCACGAATGTGCCGCAGCCTACAAAAGTCACAATCAAAAACACGCTGTTATTTGGTGAATTTCCTTCTCAGCAAAATGTGGTAAACTTTTATGTTAACAAGCGACCGAGAAGCGTGATCACAACAACCCAAAAGCCCGAAGGAGTCTTGCAATTCGAAGAATAAACTACCTGCAACTACCTACCCTTTATCCACTGATAATTGACTAGCAAGTGGGAATGTATCACAGACCTGCCATTTCGCCCCATTCTTTTTTAGCAGTGCAACCTCGGTTACCATACACCTGCTTTCAACAGCAGGTTGTGATATGCTTCCAAGATATGCCTCAAAATCTTTATCACGAAGGTCCTTTAGGGCAAGGGTCATGTGTGCCGTATAGACGCTATCACTTAATTCAAGGTCCAGTTTTAAGGATGTTTTACAATAACCAATCAAATCTTTCTGCAGCAGGTTTAACTGTTCGCTTTGCTTTACCCGGATGAATATAACCCGTCTCCCAAACGTTCCAATTCCATTAAAACGGATCTCAAAGGGCCTTTTTTTTCCGAAAAATACAGTCAGCCTTTGCCGCAAATCGAGCTCCTTTTTCTCGTTCCATAGAAAGGGCATTTTCAGAGTGACGTGTGCAGGCGACCGAAGTCCGTATCGAATCCCGTAGTTCTCATTCAACAGTACTTTTCGCTTTGTCGCTTCCTCCTGAATATCCCCTGTGGGTACAAAGGCTATAAAATACTTTGCCAGTAATTTTGTCATTACTTCTTAATTGACATTGTTTCAAATCAGTAATTTCGCGTTTTATCACCGCATTCCTATATGAGCGGATTTTTTTTCACAAAAAATGACAAGTAGCTTTAAAAGTTTTGGCCAATCCCTTAAATTGAAAAAAACTTATAAACGAACTTGATGAATCAATTCAATAAAGTCATGGTAGGTATGGATCTCAGTGCAATGGACGAGGTCTTACTGAAAAATGTGAAACACTTGGTTTCTATTTTAAAAATTGAAAAGCTCTACTTCGTACACGTAGCAAAGGACCTGTCTATTCCCGAAGAAATAAAAAGCACCTATCCAGACCTTCTAGCACCTGCCGACGAGACAATTCGAAAGGGCATTTTGCACGAGCTAACTGTTGCCGTCATAGAGGACGTTCCTTATGAGGTACTTGTTACCGAAGGCAATCCGATGGAGACCATGCTACGATGGTGCAAAATAAAAGACGTGGATCTGTTGGTGATGGGAAGGAAGCCGGAAATCTCAGGATCAGGATCCTTAGCGAAAAATTTAGCGCAACGTGCTCCAACATCGATTCTGTTTGTACCGGAAAAGGCTGACATACAACATATCAACTTAATACTAGTACCTGTTGACTTCTCAGACTATTCCGTACTTACGCTTCAACTTGCCCAAGGGATCATTAAGGAGAATAGCGGCAGTATTGTTTGCTGCCACCTCTATGAGGTACCTGCGGGCTATTCGAAAACCGGCAAATCATACAGCGAATTTTCAGGAATCATGTTAGAAAATGCCAAGAACGACTATAGGAAGTTTATCGAAAAAGCAGGTTTAGGAGATATTCCGTGCGAGTTTATCCTAAAAGATGATAAAAGTGAAGCAAATCACATCATTAGCCTGGCTGAAAAGAAGCAGGCAGATTTTGTCATTTTGGGAAGTAGGGGCAGAAGCACCTCTGCAGCTATTCTTTTGGGTTCCGTATCTGAAAAGCTTATCCAGTTAAACAACGGTATCCCAACGCTTGTCCTCAAAAAGAGGGGAGAAAATATGGGATTTCTTGAAGCCTTATTTAAGATTTAGCAATCAAGGCTAGATCAAAGATCCTTTCAGGCGGGCCTGGAAGGATCTATTCGTTTACTTAATTTTTTTGCACCAATTTCGCTTCTATTTTGCGCTTGCAAAGTTTTTCAAAAACTGCCACGTACTGATCTGTCACATAGTCCCAGTTGTATTTTTGAACAAGACCATCCCTTGAGTTTTTCCGAAGCAATTTCATCTTCTCCGGTGCTGATTCGGCATTCTCTACAATCTGTACCACGGAGGAAACGTTCTTTTCAAAGTACCACCCATACTTTCCCTCTTGAAGCATTTCTTGATTAAATGGCGTATTTAGGGCCAATATTGCGCAGCCGTATCCCAACGCCTTTAGCATTGCAGGATTAGTACCCCCGTATTCATGCCCGTGAAAATACGCATAACAGTTATGATAAAGTGAAGCCAACACTTCAGGATCTTTTACATATCCAGTGAAAACCAGTCTATCATCGGATATTCTCTTCATTTTACTGGCGAATTGATCCTGGTACGGAACATCCCCAACGATTACTAATTTTCTTTTCGAGTTTGATTCCAAAAATCCCTTTACTATTAAATCAGAATTATTATCCGGTATCAATCGGCCCACAATCAAAAAGTAGGCTTCGGGCTCAAGATTCCATTGCTCTATAAGAACTTCGTCGGAATCAATACGGGGATTTGCACCGTAGGCGATCATCTTAGAGGGTGCATTGAAAAGCTCCAGGTAAATGCGCTGCATCTCGTCAGAATCCGTTATTACCTGATCAAAAAGCTTCGTAGCTAGCCTAGAAGCCATCATGTAATACCAAGAACCTAAGCCTTTCCATTTTGGCCGCAGCCACTCAAGTCCATCCACATTGATTACCGAGGGTTTTCCGAAAAGCTTTGTGAATACACCGAAAGGTCCGTTCGCGCTGTTTGCCACGAAAACGACGTCGGCCTTTGAAAAACAAACATGTATAAATGAGAAAAAAGAACTAGTTAATTGACTTAAGGACTTTGTTTCTATACTCGGTATATATACTAAATGGATACCATTAACCGTTTTTGGCTTTTCCTTAAACAAAGGGCTATGACAATACACCGTTACTTCGACCTCTCTGCTGACCAGTCTTTCCCCCATTTCTTTCACAAAAGTTTCATAACCGCTATAAACAAAAGGATATCCTCTTGTTCCCAAAATGGCTACCCGCATAGGTTTGCTATTTTTTGACATATTCACAGATCAAAATCCATTCCGAAAAACATCAGCCATATTTTTCTGAAAAGATGTTAAGGAAAAATTAGTTAATACTCTGTTTTTATTAAATATTCCCATATCCTGCCGTAGCGTAGGATTTTCTATTAAACGCGATACTTTTTCGCTAGTCTCAGCTGCATTATCCCAAGGCACTAGATACCCGCTTAGCTGATCTACCAGCATCTCTGGAGCACCTCCGTGGGCAGTCGCCACAATCGGTTTCGCAGCCGCCATACCTTCTAGGATAACTGTGGGAAATGGATCAGGAAGTATAGATGGCAATACCAAGATGTCTAATGTAGCTAAAACATTCGTGACATCCCTTCTAAATCCTAAATCAATAACGGTATCGGAGAGTTTATTATCATGAACCCTTTTTTCTATCTCCTTATATACGTACTCTGATCCGGGAAAAGCATCACCTGTCATAATAAAAATTAAATTTATGAACTTTTTGTTTAATTCTTTCGCGATTTCCAAAAAGTATTGCTGCCCCTTCCATGGGCTTACCCGCGCGACCATCCCTATCACGCAGGCATCTTCAGGAATATTCAGCTCCCGGCGCAGGGACATTCCGTGTAGAAATGGACTATAGTCAATGCCATTGTAAAGGAGAACGATCTTTTCCGTAGGTGGATTAGATTGCCAATGGGCGGCTACAGCCTTGGATACAACCAGTATTTTATCAGAAAAAGATAGAACGAGCCTTTTCATCAAGCTTGAGAACCACTTCGGCTGTACGATAATTTCATGTAAATGCCACACGTGGGGAATTCGATCACGTTTGGCTACCCATGCACCAATCCAGACAGCTGCCGTGTTGGAAAATATGATCGAAATTCCTTCTTCTTTCACTACTTTTCGCAACGCCTGTCTTGCTTTCCACAGCACGGAACAGCGATTTAGCACCCCAGCGAGGTTCATGTATTTCCTGCGAATAATCCCCAAGCGGATAATCCGTACATCCGCGCCGCTTTTCCTCAGCGCTTCAACAAGGGGACCATCTTCGGACAAGCAGACTATCACATAGTGGCCGTCGGCAATAAGTACCTGTGCCGTCAGCAAAAAGATCTTGCTAGCTCCATATAAATCGGACGAACCGTGCAACATGAGAATCCTATGGGACATACTTAATTGGACGTTTTGCAATTAAAAAAGTAATATCAGGTTAGCGCAAAACCTTCGTCGGTTATAGAATTTGACAGTGCGAAATGGCATGATTTACATTCGGTTTTGAAAATGGGAATGAGTAGGGTTATCTTTCAATTCTTGATTTGATAATCCGAGCAGGATTGCCTGCAACGACTGAGAAAGGGGGAACATCCTTCGTTACGATACTTCCAGCCCCGACTACCGAACCTTTACCTATTCTGACCCCCGCCAGAATCACGGAATGAGAAGCGATCCAGCAATCATCCTCGACAATCACAAAGCTCCGACTAACGCCTTGGTCGATCATAGGAACGGAGGTATCCGTAAAAACGTGATTTTCAGCGTATATACTAACCCTGGGAGAAATCATCACATTGTCACCAATCTCGATATATCCTGAGCACCCAATATAACAATAAGGCCCAATGCTGGAGTTATTTCCAATCTTTAATCCTACTCCCACCTCACCACCATACAAATTTGTTGGACGTATGATGGAATAGCTTCCTATGGTAACTTTATCTCCAACGTGTATTCCTTTCTCCGAAAGGCAATTCAGCTCACAGTTGTCCTGCGCTACAAAATTGCGGCCAACATGCAAATAACGGGATTGCCTGATTGTTACATTCTTTCCTATTAACAACAACATCCCCTTGGAATGTCCAAAGAAGAGCCTCCAAATTGATCCTCTCACCATCCATACCAACATCCGGAATAATACGCCTACAGTAGAAATTGAATCCCATCGTTCATCAAATCGATCACCCAAGTTGACTCCGGATACAGCCGCTATTGCTTTGCTTAACCTACCAGCCATTCAATTTCTTTTTTTGAAATAATTTCGCAAAGATAGCTATTTATTTTACTTTTTGAAGGCGTTTTTGCAGATTATAAGTTACTTCCCACTCATGTCCGCGAACACAGTGTTTGGAGGAGAAAATCCATTCTATCAGGCAGTTGACCCTTACGGAAAATTCACACTCAAAATAAAGGGAAGAGGTGGCCGCCAATCCTTTTGGCATCATACACGCGGCCAATACCCTAGTGTTCGTATTTCCCTTTCTTGATAGCAACTCCAATTAAAAATCGATCTTTCAAAAATCCATAGGCTGACGGTGCTGGGCTTGGGGTTCTAGCAGCTGCACAAAAAAAGCATCAAGGTTACTGAAAAAGGACGCCGGCGAAAAACTTTCCAGTCTTATCAAACCCCTTTTGACCAAAAGCTCCCTATACTCCTTTTCAATGAGAAGGGTTTCCATAGCTTTCGCGAAACCTTCAGGTGTCGCCTGTCCCACTACCAAAACAGCATCGTCGCCAATTTCCCGCAAAGCACCTTGATTGGATATGATCACCGGAAGTTTGTAGAAGAATGCTTCCAACAACGGCATGCCAAACCCTTCACTTAGCGACGGAAATACATAGCCTACTGCATGCCGATAATACGCTTCAACAGTAGCATCATCTACATAACCCGGGAGTAGCACGATCTCCCCAAGGCCCAGTTGATCGATTAAATCTGTGATTCGTTGGTAGTCATCTAAGGCTTCGCGTGGTCCCCTTTGCCCTAGAAGCACCAATTTGCAATCACAAAAGCTGGGATTTTGGGTTAGCAGTGCCATTGCTTCTACCAGTACTGGTAAATTTTTTCGTTTTTCCGTTACGCCTACATGTAAAAAATAGCGACTAGAAATTAGGTTAGTAGACGAATTGGGTTTTTCGGACGACTTTACGTGCGAAGCTGGGTGCACGACCATAATGGGTAGCTGCGGAAACGGAAGGTATTTCTGCAATTGTCCCTTTGAATAGTGGCTTATCGTAACAACAACTCCGTTACGCCTGAGACTCTGATAGAGAAAGCCCTTAAAAACCTTTAGCCAAAGGGCATTGTAATGAGAGGGGTTCTCCCAAAAAAAAGCATCGTGAATTACGGAGACCTTCTTTCCTCTTGACCAAATCGGTGAAAGAATGTCAGGTGAAAACACGATATCAGCCCTATACCAGTATGACATTAGCGGAAGCACGACAAGTTTGCGTAAAAAGTACATGCATTGAAATAGCCAGTTTTTCGTTTTAGACGCTTTTCCTTTGAAAAAGACACTTTGATCAGCGCTTCTCCAATCAGGAGTAATCACGTAGGAAATCGCCTCGGAATGAACCGCCTCAGCCTGTTCACAAAACGTGCGGATGTAGGTCCGAATGCCGGTCTTTGCCACATGAAGGTAGAACACGTCTACCAAAACGATCTTTTTAGCCACGTTGGAGTTTTAATGATCCATAAGATTTTAACGCATAGCCAATCATCCACCACGATACCCAACTTACGTATCCATACATATCTGCATTTGCTGTAAACAAGGGTAAAACCATCCCGACTTTCACGGTGGCTCCGACAAAGGCAAAACGGGCCGTCATCGTATCGGAAGTACGGTAGAATACCCGAATGGACAATAAAATAGCCGCAACAAGCAAGGCTACATAAAGTATCATCCCCAGAAAGCCAAGTTGCACACCATAAATCAGAAACTGGTTTTCCCCGCCAAGGCGAAGATCATCCTCCACGCTAGATAGGTTGCCACTCATGGCGATGCCTATGCCCAAAGGGTTTTCAATCATGGAACTCCAGGAAAGTATCCATTCCAGTAGATGGCCCGCACTCGACGCATTTTGAAACGTCACGGTATCCCACACGAAAAAATAAAACTCTCTCGATGCAAAATAAATTACACCCACAATAAAAAGTATGACTACGACCGATGCAAGCAGAATGAGCCTTTTTAGGTTAAAGACAAACGCAATAAAAAACAACATGATAAAAAATGCCGCAAAGGCTGCACGTGATGAAGCAAACATCAGGCTTCCAAAAGAAAAAATCATTGCCAGAAGGTAGGGCCAGGATGATTCCTTTTTTGTACTCAGATACCAAATCAATCCCGAAGAAAACCCCAGCATGACCGAACTGGCAAGTTCCAAAGGATCCGAAAAAAAAGCCGCCAAGCGCCTTGACATCGTTTGTGTCTCAAACGTCCATGTCAGACCATAATTACCCGTTGCTGGCATATCATTCATCAGCATATTGAAATACGCATAACCTGTATATTGCTGCAAGTGGGTTCCGAGGGCAAATTCAGCGAGATTCACTACAAAGGCAGCTAAAGCGATAAAAAAGACTATAGAAAAAACCCTTGACTCTTCTGTTGTACTGAAAAAGGTGTTTCGCCCCAGAAAGTAGAACGCACCGGGAATTACCATGTTTTTAAGGTAAAGTACTTTGTTCACTGCTGTTGATTCACCCAGCGGTATAATTACGTACAATAGCGCCAAACACAAGAAGCCCGCGAAAAGCTTATCGACAAGATTCAGGCGTAGTGGCATCTCCAGTAGGTTTTTTTTATAAACGAAAAAGGATCCAATCGCTAGCATAATCACCCCTTCTTTTAAAAACTGAAAGAGGGAGACGACCTCTTTGGCATCAGTCGCTAAAAAAATCAAACTTAACATGGTATTGTAGGCAGGCAGATAGCCCATCAAGAAGAAAATGGCATATTCCCATTTTCCTTCGAAAACACATTTTTTAAATACCCAGAGCCCTCCGGCAAGGACAGCGACAAGTATGAGGAAAAAGAGGAGGTAGTATATCATCGGAAAAAACGGATCATGTTACAAAAAATAATTTCTTCTCCAGGAAACCGGAATGTCATGCATGTTTAATCTCAAACCATCCCTAATGCCGTAAAATACGGCTAAAAGCTTTTTCTTTCTTCCTCTCAACAAAAAATACAGCATCCAAAGCAGCAGTTTTGACACTTGGATAGCCATAGCAAGGAAAAAAAACGGGAAGTCCACGTGTTGGCGGACTTGAAAAAGCTGGTTGCGGGAGGTATAATAAAAAATCACAGGATGCAACGTTCCCTCTGCATGCGCGCTTTTGGATGAAGCCCCAGCTTCATGAAAAATTTTCGAGGAAGGCACGACATACAGGGAGTAATTGTTTTTTCGGATTCGCAGCGACCAATCCACATCTTCGAAATAGGCAAAATAGGAGGGGTTCATTAGGCCACTCGTACGAATACATGCTGCCGAAAGCAACATGCAGCAGCCCGTGATCCAATCCACAGGATACGCATTTTTGAGGTTGGCATCGTCTATTACCTTTCCTTCTAACAACGTTTTGGAGGCTCCTGTGATTTTTTTAAACACCCCTCCGGCGTTCCAGATAAGGGTGCGGTCGTGGTTATATAAGATTAGCGGCTGAACGACCCCTAGATTTTTGTCGGGGTGCTTCCGTAGAAAGTACAAGAGCTTAGAAAGAAAATCAGGAGCAACTTGGGTGTCGTTATTAAGCAGCATGACGTACTCAAAATTCTTTTCCAGCGCATAACTTATACCGAGGTTGTTACCAGCCGCAAAGCCTAGGTTTTCCTCACTTCTTAAGAAAGTATGGTCAGGAAATTCCCCCTGAAGTTTCGTGAGAGAATCATCCGAAGATCCATTATCCACCACGATGACATGAACCGGCGGATAATCAATCTCCTCTAAAGATCTAAGACACTGGGAGGTAAATAAATAGCCATTCCAGTTAACTAAAATAATTGCGACGGAAGGCTCCTTTGAGTAATCCATTGAAGATGGTGAGATTTTTTCTGTAATTGATAAATGTACCCAACAAAAAGACGAAGAACTCGGTCAGTAAGATACCAATGCCGGCACCCATTGGTCCAAACCACTGAATAGAAAGCGCTGTAACTGCAATCATAAACACACAAAGCGCAAAGGACACATTCATCAGCAGGTGTTTTTGATTTTTTACCAAAAATACCAAGGTATTGATTACATTCAAGCTTGCCAAAAATGGGACAAAGGCCATTAACTTCAAAAAGAACACGGCATCAGGCAGCGCCTTCTTGGAAAGCACCAAAACGATGTAAGGAGCAAAGAGGAACGTAAGGCCCGAAATGACCATTCCAAAAAAGATGGCGTATACATAGGCCTTTTTTATATAGGCGAGAAACTTTTCGGGCTCGTAAGTATACAACCTGGATGCCCTTGGAAAAGTGGCTTGGACAATTAAACTCGGTATAATCCTGATGACCATGACGGGTCGTTCGGCTAAGCTGAACATTCCCAACATCTCGGCAGAGGAAAAAAAACTCAAGATGATGATAGCCCCTTTCGTGGAAACGAATACTGCAAGATTGGAAAGAAGAAGGGAAATGTTGCCCTTCATCAAATAAAACAATGCCTGAAGTTTTGGGGAAATCCACGTAAGGTCGAAATGACGAACGGCGTAGAAAATTACGGCGAAATTAGTTGCTAAACCGGCAAAACCCATCGTGAAATTGACCCATTTTGCGTGGTCCGGTTGCTGAATAAACATCACTACGGCCAATAAGAATGCCAGTCTAGCTACAATGTTGGCTATGGCAACGAACATTAGCTTTTCCATTCCTTGAAAAAACCAACTCATATTTGTTGCCTCAGAAAACAAAAGAATCAGGGAAAATAAAAGAATAGCTTGGTATTCCTCAAAAAATCCAAAAAAGAGGATCAGAAGAAAGATCGTTAATGCCGAACAACCGGCCAAGAAAAGCTTCCCTAGTAAAAGCTGGTAAAATAAGCGAGAAAGTTGGAGGTTTTTGCCGGAGAGCAAAGCTACTTCACGGGGGCTATTGACGCTAAAGCCAAAGTCTACAACATAATTCGCCAAAAAGACGACCGATAAAGCTACACTTATCAAGCCGAACTGATCCACTCCCAAAACTTGGATGAGAATGGGCATGGAAACAAGCGTAACGAGGATATTTGAAGACTGGATGAGTAATAAAAAAATGAAGTTTTGAAGTGCTGGGTTATTGAGAAAATTGAAAAATCGATGACTCCTGATCTGGCTAATCATAAAAGTCACCCTACCTTATGCATTTTCCTGTACATGTCGCAGATACAGGGTTTTGAGATAGACATAAAAAATGGCCGCGACCACGAAAAGAAATGCGCCTACCAAAATCCCAACAGACTTTTTGATTTTGGATTCTTCTAAAGGAAGACGGGGGGAATCGATTACCTGAATTAACGGCGTATTGTTTCGGTGATTAATTTTTGCAATTTCCAGGTTTTTTACGACCTCTTGATACACCGCTGATGAGGCTTGGATATCCACCTGTCTACTTCTTGTCTGTACAGTTCCGAGCTGGAGAAGGGGATTTGGATTTGGAATTCGGTCTTGGGACTGTGCAAAGGCCTGAAGACTCTCGTCAAGAACTTGTCTGACGCTATCTGCCTGTGTCTGAAGGATAGCAAGGTTTTCGGCAGTCTTTTTAGTTTTTGTCTGCCTATAGAACGTATTAACCTTTGTGACTAAGGTCTCGTTGAAGACCTTCGAAAATAGCTGATCCTTCGAGCTGATTGCTACTTTGAGGATGTTCAATTTTCTGTCAGGCTTATCCACTGTTAGGTTCCTTTTTCGAATTTCCTTGATGATTTCCTGTACGACGCTATCTTGTTGTATCGAAAAATTTTCGCGGGGCTGATGAAAGTTCAACTTACTGAAATCGACTTCTTTTCGCCACTTATCTTCCAGCTTATTGAATGCGATGTATCTATGGATGAGCAAGGTAGCTGTATCTTCAGGTAACAATGGCGCCAATAAAGTAGCCGATAGCATGCGGTTGGACCGGTACAACTCCATGATGTTATCCCCCGAAAACAAGCCGCTTTCAGACCCCAACGATCCGATATTCAGTCCCACTACAGAAGCTAAGCCTGTCAGGCCGCCCAATCCGCCCATGTCAGACTCTTCCAACACAAACGTTGTCTCTGCAAGGTAGACTGGTTTCTTTATAAGCGACGCAGCAAGACCTAACAATGCCCCCGCCAGCGCGCTTAGCCACAAGATCTTATGATTTCTTATAAATACCTGCTTCCAACCCATGAAACCGGATATCAGCTCGCGAAACGTAAATTTGTCATCTAGAATATGTTTTGAATCTGCCATTACGTTGTTCGTTACCAAGGGATCTGAGTTATGATCAAAGCCATAGTGGCCAAGCCGGTGGTAATACCAAGTATATCGCCAGGCCGGATCGGAATTCTCGGCCCTTTAGAAGGAACTATTACCTCGGCTCCCGGCTCGATTGATGGAAAGACATTGAATAAAACGAAATGTTTTGTCCTTGATACCTCCCCGTTGGCATAGATCACATAGCTTCTTTTTCTTTTGGCCCGGT
>WGNT01000091.1 GCA_016124425.1 Cytophagales bacterium | reverse complement strand
TTTCAAATTGGTTCCTCCAGCCCATGTCCATGCTACGCCACCCTCATAAATAGCGGTATTAGGGCACTCCGGTTCGCATGCACCGCAATTGATGCATTCATCAGTTATCATTATTGCCATCTCGATACGTCTGTTAAATGTTGGATACAAAACTAATAACCATAATACAAATGAACAAGTTATTTGGTTCGACTTAATAAATAAATACCTACATTAATTGTTGTGCTAAGTATATAGGTGAGTAGGTAACAACACACCGCGGGATATTGTTAAAAACGCCGTATATTTGTGGTTCAAACAAGTTGATCTGCAAAGATCCCATAGAGGCATTTCCTCCTAATCCTAGCCAAAGACCTATGAATCATTCCATAAAAGAAAAGATTGCTGGCTTTAACGCACTGGGGAATTTTTTAAAACAACTAGATGAGGTTGCTTTTGAAAGCATCGCTTTTCAGGTCTCTAACAACAACAGTTGGTTTACCCCTGCGCATACACGCATCGCGTTGCAAGGGTTGGGCAGGTTTTTGGATGAAAAAGCACTGGCTGATTGGGTAGGTGGCTACAGCTTTCCCGAAGATGGTTCTTCTTTATCCATAGGGTTGATTATGGCTGGCAACGTTCCCGCTGTAGGTTTTCATGACCTGCTTTGTATTTTGATAGCCGGACATAGTGCACATGTAAAGCTTAGTTCTTCCGACCGCGTCCTCATCCCCTGGCTATTGGAGAAATTAATATCGTTTGACCCTAGGTTTGAACGCCAAGTCATCTGGGAAGAAAGGCTAAACGGAATGGACGCCTATATCGCAACGGGCAGCGATAACTCCTCCAGGTATTTTGATTATTATTTTGGAAAATATCCGCATATTATCCGAAAAAACCGCACGTCTGTGGCGGTACTAGACGGGCAGGAGACGGATGAAGATCTTGAAAAATTAGCGAACGACGTGTTTTTGCACTATGGGCTAGGTTGTAGAAATGTTTCGAAGATTTATGTGAAAAGTGAAGACCAACTTCAGCGTGTATTGAAGGCAGCCGATAAGAAATCTGAAGTCATCAACCACCACAAGTATTTGAATAATTACGAGTATAACAAATCCATTTACCTGGTAAATAGAGAGCCTCACTTGGACAATGGGTTTCTTTTGCTTAGAGAATGTGTAGAATTAGTATCTCCGATCGCTGTTGTTTTCTACGAGTATTATGAAAATGAGGATGATCTGTCGAAGAAGCTAGGGGAGAAAGCGGACAAAATACAGTGCGTCGTAAGTAGGCAAGGGAGGTTTCCGAGATCACTACCATTTGGGCAGGCACAGTTTCCCGGTCTTACTGATTACGCGGATCACATCGATACGCTGCAATTTTTATTGACGCTAAAACAAGCTGTGCCAAAGTAGGGAACGTTTAGGCAAAGATTCTTTTGACAAGGTATAAATTACCCAAAGTAGGGCCCAATTAGGGCTTTATATGCATGATTTTTATATATTTGCCTGCAATTGAATTTTCAACCTCATAATCATATAATTCATTTCAGATGGTATTTGATATAGAAATGATCAAGGCTGTATATAGCAGTTATCCTGCCCGCATTGATGCAGCCCGAAAAGCGGTAGGTAAGCCGCTCACCCTCACCGAGAAAATCTTATATGCCCACTTGTCCGAGGGAGCTGCAAACCAAGCCTTCAATAGAGGCGTGGACTACGTAGATTTTCAACCGGACCGGGTGGCAATGCAGGACGCAACTGCACAAATGGCACTTTTACAGTTTATGCAGGCTGGAAGATCGCAGGTTGCCGTGCCTTCAACTGTACACTGTGACCACCTTATACAGGCGGAAATTGGAGCTACAACCGACCTTGAAAAGGCAAAAAACAAGAATAAAGAGGTTTACGATTTTTTATCATCTGTATCTAATAAGTATGGCCTAGGCTTTTGGAAGCCTGGAGCAGGCATCATCCATCAAGTAGTATTGGAGAATTATGCATTTCCGGGAGGAATGATGATCGGCACAGATTCCCATACTCCAAATGCCGGCGGACTTGGCATGATCGCTATAGGCGTCGGTGGTGCCGATGCATGTGATGTAATGGCAGGGCTCCCTTGGGAGCTTAAATTCCCCAAATTGATTGGCATAAAGTTGACGGGTAAGCTATCTGGCTGGACTTCCGCCAAAGATGTAATCCTTAAAGTGGCCGGAATTTTGACGGTAAAAGGCGGAACAGGGTGTATTGTGGAGTATTTTGGCGAGGGAGCTCGTTCATTGTCGGCTACAGGGAAGGGAACAATCTGCAATATGGGAGCGGAAATCGGAGCTACGACGTCCATATTTGGCTACGACCAAAAATCGGAGGCATACCTTCGCGGGACCGGGAGAGCAGCTATAGCTGACTTGGCCAATAGTATCAGCGAACACCTGACTGGAGACGAGGAAGTATATACCCAACCTGAACACTATTTTGACCAAGTAATTGAAATCAACCTCTCGGAATTAGAGCCGCATATAAATGGTCCATTTACCCCGGATTTGGCATGGCCGCTCTCTCAATTTGCCGATGCGGTGAAATCACACGGATGGCCCCAAAAATTAGAAGTAGGGCTGATTGGCTCTTGTACCAACTCCTCTTATGAAGATATTTCGAGAGCTGCGTCTCTAGCACAGCAAGCAGTAGACAAAAAGCTAAAAGCTAAATCCGAATATACCATCACTCCCGGATCTGAACAGGTTCGATTTACCGTAGAAAGAGACGGATTTTTGGGTACTTTCGAAAATATGGGGGGTGTGGTACTTGCAAACGCCTGCGGTCCCTGTATCGGGCAATGGGCTCGCCACGGAGCAGAAAAGCAGGAAAAGAACTCAATCATAACCTCCTTTAACAGAAATTTTGCCAAGAGGGCTGACGGAAATCCAAACACACATTCTTTCGTCGCCTCTCCGGAAGTAGTAACCGCGCTAGCGATAGCTGGTGATCTTACCTTTAATCCAATGACTGATACCCTTGTTAATGAAGAGGGAGTAGCAGTAATGCTTGATGAACCAATGGGACTAGAACTTCCGACACTTGGTTTCGCGGTAGAGGATGCTGGGTATCAAGCACCTGCAGAAGATGGTAATTCCGTAGAGGTGATTGTGGATCCTGCCTCTGAACGGTTGCAATTGCTTGATCCATTTCCTGCTTGGGAGGGGACGGACCTTAAGGGCTTGAAACTGTTGATCAAGGCGCAGGGCAAATGTACGACAGACCATATTTCCATGGCAGGACCTTGGTTGCGTTTCCGAGGACATTTGGATAATATTTCTAATAACATGCTCATTGGAGCTGTAAATGCGTTCAATGGGGCTACCAACACTGTAAAAAACCAACTTACTGGAGCATACGGGGAAGTTCCCGCTGTGCAACGATCGTATAAGAAAGATAACATCGGGTCAATCGTAGTCGGTGACGAGAATTACGGGGAAGGTTCTTCCCGTGAACATGCAGCAATGGAGCCACGGTTCTTGGGCGTAAGAGCCATCCTAGTGAAATCCTTCGCCCGGATCCACGAAACAAACCTGAAGAAACAGGGTATGCTGGCCCTTACCTTTGATGATGCGTCGGATTATGATAAAGTACAGGAAGATGACAGCATTGATATCCTAGGTCTGGAGAGCTTTGCTCCGGGTAAGCCCTTGACGGTCGTATTAAACCATGCTGATGGAAGTGTGGACAGAATTACCGTAAACCATACGTACAATGCGGGTCAAATCGGATGGTTTAAAGCAGGTTCGGCCCTCAACCTCATAAATACGGAAATCGCTTAAGGTAGCCATTAGGAGAAGTTTTACGGGAATACCAAGTCAGCTCTGGCTTGGTTTTTTTATTTTCTGTACTTTTCCGTCTTTTCGTCCATGGTTACGTTGCCATTTTTTCTGACTTGTAAGCGGTAGTAAACAAGGACTTCATCTGCCCCGGCCGCAAAAACAGCGTCTTGGGCGGCTTTTGCAATGGACATCAGCTCCTCTTGAGGGCCTTCCATCACCGTTTCGAATGGCGTGACCACAAAGGGGACACCTGATGATTCGATCACGGCAATCGCCGCGTCTACTAGCGCATAGGTGTCTAGGTGCTTACTTTTGGGTACGATCTGAAGTCCTAAGTTGATATGGTGCATAATTAGGTTATTGATTGTACTGACTCATCGTTTGGGCGATTCCTATGGAGCAAAATGCTTCGATCATTTCAATAGCGCGATCCATGGCTTCAGGCAGTTCTCCAAGTTCTTGGTTTCCCATGCGACCAAGTACATATTCTACTTGGCGGCCCTTAGGGAAATTATCTCCTATACCAAAACGAAGCCTTGGATAGCTGTTGTCACCTAGTATTTCCTCAATATTTTTTAGGCCATTATGCCCGGCCGAGGATCCCTTTGGTCGCATTCTTAGATTTCCAAAGGGAAGGGCCAGGTCATCCACGACGACTAGTAGGTTAGACCTGTCAATTTTGAGCTCTTTCATCCAGTAACTTACCGCCCTGCCGCTTAAATTCATATAGGTAGTGGGCTTAATCAAAAAAAGCTGCCTTCCTTTATGTTTATAAGAACAGGTGAAGGCAAGTCGATTAATCTCCCATTGAAGAGATTTTTGATCTGCAAGCCTGTCCAGTGTCAAAAACCCTACGTTGTGGCGGGTCAGTTCATATTCCGGCCCAACATTTCCAAGTCCCACAATCAGATACTTCATAACCGTTATGTATATCGGTGTAACAAAAAATCCTGCCCCAGAAGAGAGGCAGGATGTCTAATCAGTTTTAAGAAAGGGCTTATCCTTCGTCTTCGCCGGCTTTCTTGCCCCTTAGTGCTCTAGGTATTCCGACAGTAGCTATCGTCACATTAGGGCTGCTAAGAATCTCGTAATCTCCAGCCGTCAAGTCAGAAACTTTTGCGGACTTGCCGAGGTCTAGTTTTGAGATATCTACAGCAATCATATCCGGAAGGTCCTTTGCCAATCCTTTTACAGAAAGGGTTCTGGTTTTTATTTCCAGCTTGCCACCTTTAATCACACCCGGTGCAGTGCCTTGGAAACTCACGGGAATCTCCATTTTGATTGGCCTGTCTTCGCTATATGCCAAGAAATCAGCATGCAGGATCATTTCACTTACCGGATGGTATTGGGCCTCTCTTAGAATCGCCTTAATAATGGTGCCTTCAATATTCAATGCTACCATATGTACTTCAGGGGTGTACACCAATTCCCTGAACAGAATAATGGGAGAATAGAAATGTACTTGTTCCTTAAGTCCTGGTCCATAAACAACACAGGGAACACAGCCCTCTTCCCGGATTTTGGTAAGTTCTCTGCTATCGAGATTTGCTCTTTTAAACCCTATAATCTCTAATGATTTCATAATAAATTGGTATGATAAAGTTAAAATTAAATGCTAAGAAATAAACAAGGCACTGATGGACTCATTGCCGGTAACGGCATGTATGGCTTTCCCAAATAGGTCTGCTACAGAAAGTACCTTAATTTTGGAGGAGGTTTGCTTGAGCGGAATTGTATCGGTTATGACCAATTCAGATAGGACAGAATTCTCGATATTCTCATACGCATTGCCTGATAATACCCCATGGGTAGCAATCGCGCGTACGGAACTAGCGCCTTTATCCAATATGATTTGGGCAGCTTTGCAGATAGTACCCGCCGTGTCGACCAAGTCATCTACAAGGACTACATCCATCCCCTCTACTTCACCTATGACTTGCATAGACGCCACCTCATTGGCCCTCTTTCTGTGCTTGTCACAGACTACCAACTCTACCTTAAAATGCTTCGCATAGGCTCTAGCTCTTCCGACACCGCCCACATCGGGGGAGGCAAAAAGCAGGTTACCCAATTCCAGATTTTTCAAATAGGGCACAAAAATAGCTGATCCGTTTAAATGATCCAAGGGAATGTCGAAAAATCCTTGAATTTGACCAGCGTGAAGATCGCAGGTCATGATTCTGTCTGCGCCCGCTGATGTGAGCATATTGGCGATTAATTTAGCGGCAATTGACACCCTTGGCCTATCCTTCCGGTCCTGCCGTGCATATCCATAATACGGAATCACTGCACATACCTTATAAGCGCTGGCCCGCTTGGCAGCATCTATCATCAGGCACAATTCCATTAAATTATCTGCCGAAGGATTGGTTGATTGAATCAGAAACACGTTGCAGCCACGGATGGACTCATTGTAACTCGGAGATAACTCGCCATCGCTAAATTTGCTAAGTGTCAATTCTCCCAGTTCTTGACCATACGCTTTTGCAATTCGTGACGCTAAATCGGCGGTATTGCTTCCGGAGAAAATTTTTACCTCTGGCATGTGGTAGCGGGATTTGTTGGTGGATGAATTCCTTTGTATAACTCGACAAAGGTAATAAAAATTGGATACGCAAAAGAGTGAAGAACAATTATTCATGCAATCAGAGAAGCGTTGCGCCACAGTTTTCTGCCGGAGCCCAAGCCAGGGTTGTAGAAAGGCAGATTGCAGCGATGAACTATCCTAAAACGTTAGATAGCAGTCATTCTTCCAAGGGAAAAAGATTCCCAAGCAGATCCGTTCGGTTCTGAGTAGGAGGCGAAAGTTAAAAATGGTGCTGTTTAAGTTCTTCGACTAATGCTGAGATTTCTTCTAATATTTTCTTCCCTGTACAAAGAATGTCTTCTTCTTGCCCTGGGTAATCCATCGTTTCGATCGCATCAGTCAGAGGAAGCAATAGGAAAAATCCGGTGGTAGCAGCAGCACCTTTGAGCTTATGAACTACTGATTTGATTTCTTCGCAATTACGCACCAACATATGATGGTCTAGTGCTTCATAGCACTCCAGCAACGTATCATTCGCAATTGTGAGCAATTCATGGCTCACCGATCTATCGCCATCAAACAAATTGTAGAGATGTACTTTGTCAAACCGAAGTGTTTTTTTAGAAGTGACTCGAAAATTGTTTTCCTCCGAATCTTCGAAATCAGCCTTTAGCCACTTGGCCATCAATTTTGTGAGGGCATCTTGCAGAATAGGTTTGCTGACATAGTCGTTCATACCTGCTTCAAGACAGCGGTCTTTTTCTCCCATTACGGCACCTGCGGTGAGGGCGATGATGGGCACCTGCTTTGCTGACTCCAGCGAGCGGATTGCTTTTGCCGCTTCATAGCCATTCATGATAGGCATCTGAATATCCATCAAGATGATGTCGGGAGTTTCTTTAGTCACCCACTCGTATGCGTCGAGTCCGTTCGCTTTTTCTATTACTTCAACCCTTTCACTGATCTTTGATAAGATAATCTTAGTCAATCTCATGTTCACCGGATTGTCTTCTGCTACTAAGACGCGGAAGTGCCTGTTTTGCAGAAAATCCTTAGCAGGGGATTCTTCTTCTACTCTTGCAGGTTCGGAAGCAGGCGAGATCGTGCTGGCAATTGCTTTAAAGATTTGCTCACTCCTAAGCGGCTTAGCAAGTTTATGGGTAATACTTAGACGTTGAAGAAGTTCCGGTTCATGCCTTTCATCTCCGGAACTCGAAAGTAACAAGATGGGTATCTGTGAGGAAGGTGTGTTTAGCTTACGGATTTTTTCTGCAGTCTCAAGTCCGTTAAGATAAGGCATGCGTAGATCCATCAGGATAACGTCAACGAGTATCCTTTCTTCCAACAACTTTAATGCTTCAAATCCATTTTCAGCTTCCGTGACCTTGATCCTTTTTGCAGCGAGCATTTCCCGGAGCAGGTGCCGGTTTGTGGCGTTATCATCGACCACCAAAGCATGGGAAATACCGGCGATGTCCTGCCATTCCTGCTTTTCCCCAACCTCTGTCAATACTTCTAGATCAAAGTAAAATGTACTACCAAGGCCTATTTTACTTTCTATCTCCAAACGGCTTCCCATTAGCCCCAATAATTTGTTGGAGATAGTTAATCCTAGACCTGTTCCTCCGAATTTGCGGGTGGTGCTGGCATCCTCTTGTGAAAAGGCCTCGAAGATCTTTTCTTGCTTGTCTTTAGCGATGCCAATGCCGGTATCTTTTACCGAAAAGCGGTAAACTTTCCTTCCTCCTCCCAAATCTTCTTTTTCGGACACTTTCAGGAGTACCTCCCCTTTTGAAGTAAACTTGATGGCATTGGTGAGCAGATTTACTAAAACCTGTCTCAGACGTACATCATCTACATACAAATACCTCGGAAGGGATTGAGAAACACTCACAAGTAATTCCAGGTGCTTAGAGTGGGCTTGGTACTTGGTGATATCAGCGACTTGTTCTCCTAAAAGAAACAGATCAGATTTTTCCACGGAAAGCTCCATTTTACCGGACTCGATTTTAGAAAAATCCAGGATATCGTTTATCAGATCGAGCAGGGCGTGGGCGGATTGGTGAACCGTCCTCATGTATTGAAGTTGGGTGTCAGAAAGCGGTGTCTGCATCAGCAGGTCGGTAAAGCCAATAACCCCGTTCAGCGGTGTACGGATCTCGTGACTCATGTTCGCCAAAAATTCTGATTTCGCCAAATTTGCTCTCTCTGCGGCTTCTTTCGCCTCTCGAAGTTGCGCCTCGTGACGCTTTTGTTCAGAAATATCTTGAATAACGGAAAGCGTTACCCAACGATGGTCTTCGTTTACAAATCGGATCCCGCGAATGATGGCAGGGAAGATGGTTCCGTCCTTACGGATAAAATTCTTTTCAAAAAAGTCGAACTTATTGGTAGCTAT
This sequence comes from Cytophagales bacterium, assembly GCA_016124425.1. GTDB lineage: Bacteria > Bacteroidota > Bacteroidia > Cytophagales > Cyclobacteriaceae > Lunatibacter. The sequence goes on along the minus strand of WGNT01000091.1, from coordinate 15,859 downwards.
GAGCTCCGCTAAGTAAGGGTCTTCTTTTTGTAGCTCATCCGCAGGGGTGAGGTCCCTGTAGGATAAGGATTTTAACGCTTCTTTGGTATACCCGGTCGGATCAGCAAATGCGCTGTTTACCTCGAGAAAGTTACCTGTTTCGAAATCGGTTAGTGCGATACCCACCGGAGATAAGTCAAAAAGTTGTTTAAATTTTTCGAAATTGGACTTAATTTCATTTTCAAGATTTTCCCAGTAGGAAATATCTTGATACGTGCCATACATCAAAAGCGGTTTTCCGTCCTCCGACCAGGTCGCTACCTTTCCCCTATCCATCACCCAAGACCAATTACCATCTTTGTTTTTTAGGCGGATTTTTGCTTGGTAAAACTCCGATTTCCCCTCAAAATGAGCCTTCAGCAACTCCTTTGACTTCGCCAAATCCTCGGGATGACAAAAGCTTTCCCACCTTTCCCTTTTGATGTCGTCAAGCAGTGATGCTTCAAGTCCGGTGATATCCGCCATGCGATCGTTAAAATACGCTTTGCCTGTTTCAATATTCCATTCCCATGTTCCCGCATTCGTACCTTTTATAATTGCATCTAATCGAGAGGTTTTGTCTGATAATGCATTTTCGGCCTCTTTACGCTGCGTAATGTCGTTACTTATGCCGACCATTCCATCTACATTTCCGGTTTCATCCGTCAGTGGCAGCTTTGAAATTAGGCAGTACTTTTTTGTACCGTCTTTTTTGTATTGTACGACTTCCTTGTTAATTATTTTTTCTCCTTTTTCAAGGATTAATCTGTCCTCCTCAATAGTCAGGTCCGCCGTTCCTTCTTGAAATAATTCATAGTCTGTTTTTCCCAAAACCTGATCTGGGTTGTCGATACCCAAATAGGTAAGTTCTGCCTTGTTTACCAGAGTTTTTTGAAAGGCACTGTTTTTAGCATAGATGTTTATGGGAATGTTGTCGATTATTGTCCGTAGTAGCTTCCGTTCTTTAATAAGATACTCTGAAGTTTTCTTCGTTTCATCTATGTCCTGAATTGAGCCGAATATTCTGAGGCACTTGTTGTCCTTAAATTCAGTCTTTCCATGTATGTTTACCCATACCTCCTTTTTTTGCTTATTGATAATGAGATCTAATTGGAATTCGCGTCCGCAATTTATTGCATCCTTGATAGCATGATTTAAAAGTTCCCGGTAGTTCCCAGCTTTAAAAAATGCGACCGTATTTTGTAACGTGGGATTGAAATCCGATCCTACTCCGAAAATTTCCCGCGTAAGGTCCGACCACAGGGCTTGTCCATCCGGCACTGAGATTTCCCAGGCACCCAATTTGGCCACCTTACTGGTCTCTTCCAACAATTTTTTCGTCTGGATCAATTCGTTTTGTGTCGCCAGAATATCAGTGACATCGACACCATTTACCAGAAAATAAGGGCTGCTGTCAGTCTGCTCAGCAGATGAAAGGTGTATCTGAAAATCCCTGCCTTCCCCCTTTGCGTCTGCTAGTTTTAAAATACCTGTGTAGCTACCCTTTCTAAGAAGTTCCTCTCTGAATGCGACAATCTTTTCGGGAGCACACTTTATGAAGTCAGCGAAGTTTTTTCCAATTATGGCTTCTTTGGTATATCCCAATAAAAGGGCGCCAGTTCTATTGATACTGGTAATTTTTCCGTCTATCTGATAGGTGCAAAACAAACCGCTTCCATTTTCAAAGAAATGGATGAATTCCTGTTCTCTGTTTTGAACCAGAATTTCCTTCTTCTTTCGAACATGTATGTCCTTCACTGCACATAACATGCTGCCTGAAGTTTCTCCTATACGTTCGAAACTAATTTCATACCAGCGATAAGTATCGGCAATCTTTAGAAAGTACTCTCGCTGAATTCTGGACGGATTACAGTCCGCGAGGTATATCTGTTCGTAGATGTGGGGTAATGCTTCACTCAAAAACGGCAGGTCGTCGGCCGCTAGTCCCAAGAAGGAAGCAGGATCTACGAGAAGTAGCCTGTTTTTAGGGCCATAAAACTCTTTTACCCTCTTATCTGAACCGAGAATAAAAACGACATCTCCCGCATGATCGAGCAAGCTACTGACGTAATTTCTTAACTCCCTGTTCACTTCCCTTTCACGCCTCTGTTGAAGCCGTTCCAGATGTAATGCAAGCAGGTTTTCAGCCTCCTTGGAAAGCGCTTCTAATCCTTTAAGCTGGCTAGCGGTTAGTCTTCCCGGCTTAGTATCGGCAACATAAAACGTCCCTATAACCTGACCTGTCCCATCTGAAATTTTTTTCCCGGCATAGAACCTAGGAACTGTTCCATTTGATACTTGAGGTAAACTGCAAAAACGTTCGTCGAGCGTGGCATCAGGTATCTCTAATAGACCGTCCGATTGGAGAGTAACTTTGCAAAATGGAGATTCCCCTTCTATGTTAGTACGCTTTACACCAAATCGCTCCTTGATTCTTAGCTGGCCTTTATCCATTAGTCTGATACAAGCGATCGGTTTCTCAGACAATGTTGCAGCCAAAAAAGTCAAATTTTTAAAAGATCCCTCCGGGATCGTTTCAAAAATTGTACGCTCCTCAAGAACTTGCAGCCGATGCAGTTCAGTGGATGTGACAGTCAAAGGCGAGGGGTGAATTAACATATCAAAAGTATAAATCCGCAGCTATTAAGTTAAAGTCGAAAATTAATGTATTCCGAATGAAATTCAATGTTTTTGTTCTACTTTTTGAATAAATACAAAATAAATAATTGATTTAGCAGAAAAATGATGGTAAAATTCAAAATAATGTATTTGTAATTTCAAATAGAAAAGGCGGTAATAACACCCCTCGTCAAATGAGTAGCGCTTGTCTGGTAATGCAGTAACCTAAACCTTCCTCTGCGTGCATGAGAAGCGGAAATAACCTACAAGGAAACAGAACTTAAAAGCTAAAAAGGCCCAAAATTAATACAGAAAGGACTACATTTGCATAAAGAACATGTTCGAGTCGAATGTTAGGTTGTTAGGTGGCGCGGAAACGATAGTACGAAAGGCTTCCTGAATATGTGACAATCTTGTTTGGTATGATCCTGTTTTCTTTTTCAGCTAAGCTGATTTTATAAAAGAAAGGGTATATACACTACAAATTTAGTCAGTACTTTACCCATTCTTAGAAGATAAAAGGAAAATATTTTAGCTAAAAATTACTTAATAAAAGAGGATAATTTTAATTTGCCTTAACTTTGTTTTAAATTTTCAATCTTAAACAGCTAGACAGATATGCTCATTGATCTTATTGCAGGAGCCCGTCCTAATTTTATGAAAATTTCCCCGATTATTGATGCCATACAAAAGGCGGCTAATGGCGGTAAGGAAATTCGGTTTAGACTTATCCATACAGGTCAGCATTATGACAAAAACATGTCGGACAGTTTTTTTGAACAGCTGGGAATACCTCAGCCGGACGTAAATCTGGGAGCCGGCGGAGGAACCCAGGCAGAACAAACCGCCGCCATTATGATCGGGTACGAAAAGCTCCTCATGGAGAAGGGGAAACCGGCTTTATGTCTGGTAGTGGGCGATGTAACCTCCACAATGGCCTGTGCGATTACCGCACAAAAGCTGCACGTCAAAGTAGCCCATGTAGAAGCTGGCATCCGGTCAGGAGACTGGACGATGCCTGAGGAAATCAATCGTATGGTAACCGATAGTATCACCAACTTCTTTTTTACAACGTCCACCGTAGCTAATGAAAACCTGCGAAAGGCAGGAGTTGGAGACGAGCGGATATTTTTTGTTGGCAATACCATGATAGACACCTTGCTGAAGCATAGGTCTCGTTTTCGCCAGCCTGAGGTATGGGATAAACTAGGTTTAAAGCCAATGGAATATTTGGTGATGACGTTACACCGTCCGGCAAATGTAGACCAAGAAGAAAAACTCAAGTCACTGATCCAGGAAATCGTTGACAATACCCATGGCCTACCGCTCATCTTTCCGGTGCATCCCCGAACCAAAATAATGCTGCAGAATATTGGTATAGCCCATGAGCGCCTTCATATGATAGAACCCTTAGGCTACCTTGAGTTCAATTTTTTGGTAGAAAGAGCGAAAGCAGTCGTGACTGACTCTGGAGGCATCACCGAAGAAACAACCGTCATGGGGATACCTTGCATGACTCTCCGAGATAATACAGAACGTCCTGAAACGATTTCACAGGGCACCAACGAGCTGTTGGGGACCGATCCTAATGCTATAGCACCAGCTATGAAAAAACTATTTAGTGGTACCTGGAAAACCGGTCAAATTCCTGAGAAATGGGATGGGAATACGGCCACCAGGATCATTGATATACTTTTGACAACACTTTAAATACATCTTATTAAAACCATTATTTCACCTCTATGAATGCTCCCTTAACACCCCTTAGTCATTCTACCATTGCCGTCATAGGTCTCGGCTATGTGGGACTGCCGCTTGCTGTAGAATTTGCGAAAAAATATCCTGTAATCGGTTTTGACATTAATGCACGTCGTGTAACCGAACTACAGCAGGGTAGGGATACCACCCAAGAAGTTTCCGATGAAGAATTAAACGCCGTGCTAGTAAATCGACAGTCAGAACAAAAGGGCCTTTTTGCGACCGACAATGCTGCGGGGCTTGAGGAAGCCAATATTTACGTAGTTACGGTACCAACCCCTACTGATAAACACAACCGACCAGTACTTACACCCATGCTTAAAGCATCGGAAACAGTGGGCATGGTCCTCAAAAAGGGAGATGTTGTAATTTACGAATCAACCGTATACCCCGGCGTAACCGAAGATGAGTGTGTTCCCGTGTTGGAAAAATGTTCAGGGCTTAATTATAATACAGACTTTTACGTTGGCTATTCGCCGGAACGTATCAATCCAGGGGACAAAGAGCATACCGTTTCCAAAATATTGAAAGTAACATCAGGAAGTACCTCTGAAACAGCGGATTATGTTGACGAACTTTACCAAAGTGTTATTACCGCTGGAACCTATAAAGCGTCTTCCATCAAAGTGGCTGAAGCGGCTAAAGTGATCGAAAATTCGCAACGAGATATCAATATTGCCTTTGTTAATGAACTTTCAAAGATTTTTAACCTGATGGGAATCGATACCCAAGAGGTATTGGCGGCTGCCGGAACCAAGTGGAATTTCTTGCCCTTTCGCCCCGGATTGGTGGGTGGTCACTGTATCGGTGTAGACCCCTATTACCTGGCACAAAAGGCACAGGAGGTTGGCTACCATCCAGAGATAATCCTCGCAGGAAGACGCTTGAACGACAGCATGGGTAAGCATGTGGCAACGGAGGTTATCAAGCTGATGATGCGCAAGGACCTCAAAGTAATAGATGCCAAAGTACTGATCCTTGGATTTACCTTTAAGGAAGACTGTCCTGATGTGCGGAATACACGGGTGATAGATATTTTCCAGGAATTAAGGTCGTTTGATATGGAAGTAGATGTGTATGATCCTTGGGCAAGCAAAGAAGAGGTAGCGCACGAATACGGCATTGAAATCATCGAAGGAAAGACGCCACCGGACCTAAGTTTGTATTCTGCGATCGTATTGGCAGTTGCCCACCGGGAATTTAAGTCACTGTCAATTTGCAAATCGGATCAACAGGTCGTTTTCGATGTAAAGGCTGTCTTGGAAAAGGACATGGTAGACGCCCGTCTATAATTCGTTTGGGGTTGAACAGCTTGTACAGGGGGTAGTTTCTATGCCTGAAATTACCCTCCCTCAAGAAATCAGCCGTTTCTCCTATTGTTTCCACAGCCATTCGTAGCTCCAAACCCTCCTATTTCCTAAGGCGTTCAGAATTCTGTCATCCTCTTTTCTGTTACCTGTGCTTTTGCCCCTTCTCCAAACAGGGCTTAGATACAGTGTTTGATCGAACATATTCCAACCCCAGACCCACTTGGATAAAAGTAGAAAGTAAATTTCGCAAGTAAACGGACAATGTTGGCGCCATAGATTCATGCGAGTCCTTTCAGGTTGACGTATCTTTTATTGGCTGGTTTAAATTCATCTTGATACTCGCTTTCCCGACGATTTCTGTGGAACCGTTCAAGAAACAGTGATTCGAAACAGCGCTATGTTTGTTCGATTCTTTGTACGGGATGAAGTAAAGTCGGAATTTTCTCATGCACACTAAGCGCCGATTTAACTAACCCGTCTCAACGATTAACCTGGCTCTACCGCACCAATTACTGATATCAATTGCTTCACACTTTTTATCAAATAAATTCGTTGGAAATTTGTCGGTTAACGTTAACAGATGGAGGCGTCACCAAATTATTTCAGCCTATTCCGCATCATCTGTTTCCGGTTGGCCACCTCTTTATTACTCACCAGGCTTTCGGATACTACCGGTGGCCGCCACATTAGTTCTTTTACATTGCTATAGAGACAATTAAAGAAGCTTTGATAGGCTTCTAAGTGATGGATTAAACCTTATTTTTCATTTCTAAGTTATACAATATATGAAAGAGACTATGGTAGTGACTTCTCCATTGGGAAATATCCGGCTGCTTGCTGAAGACGGTTACCTACTGTCTCTCCAGTTTACCGAAGACCCAGAAGACTTGGGTACAAAGGATGTGTTTCTTTTGGAAGTAAAATCCCAATTGGACGCATACTTTCAGGGCGACCTAAAGTTGTTCAATATCCCCGTTGCCCTAGGAGGAACGGAGTTTCAGCATAAAGTTTGGATGGAGGTCAATAAAATCCCTTATGGTAGAACGGCCTCCTACCAGCATATTGCCAAGCGGCTTGCGTCCCCTAAAGCGGTACGCGCAGTTGGTGGTGCCAATGGCTTGAACCCAATTCTCGTGATAATCCCCTGCCATCGAATTATCTCTCAGACAGGTGAACTAAGTGGGTATGCGGGCGGACTTTGGCGTAAACTTAAACTGCTTCAACTTGAATCCAGAGATCAACCGGGACAACCGTATAGCTTAGGATTTTAGTCCTATTGCTTTATTGTCCATGTATACCACGTACATTTTTTTTCTATTCGGAGGTAATCCGTATGGAAAAAAATTGCTTTATGAATCATGCAGAGTGTCCATGGTATAATGGGCGATCGTCTGTTTCAGTTGAAGAAACGTCTTTTCTACCGCGGGTTGCAGTATCGCAGACAGTGAGAGATCTCATTTCCAAGGAGGCTTACTTGTGGTATTTCGGTAATTTTGCTCTAGGATTAATGTAAGTTTGCCTGTAAATAGGGTATATTTGAGCCATTAGTTATGCCCTTATTTTGATAATGATGAATAAAATAAGTTATTTGATCGTCCGGCTGACTATTGGCATGAGTATGTTTAGTCATGGGCTGGTTCGGATTCCGAAGCTGTATGTGTTTAGTGAAGGAATGATTGCAAACTTTAGTGATTCGCTTCTACCGGAGGTGATCGTACTGCCGTTCAGTTTAATGCTTCCTTTTCTGGAGTTTATTATCGGAGCATTTTTATTACTAGGGTATAAGACAGGCTGGTTTGCCCAAGCTGGAGGGTTCCTGATGGTTATACTCATATTTGGCACGTCGGTGATTGAGAACTGGGGCGCCCTTCCTTCTCAACTGATCCACAGCGCCTTCTTTGTTGTACTGCTTCAGTTTTTGCCAGCCAATCAGCTTTCATTGGATGCCTACTTCAAAAGATAGTTATAAAAATCCATGGTAAGATACGGGACGAACGGCGCCCTCAAAAACGGGTAACTTGACAAGATTCTCCCGATTAGGATTGGAATACACAATTTGGACCTCTCTTTAGACGGAGGTGTGATCCTCTAAAATTTAAAAATGGTATAATGAAAATAGAAAGTTCCGAACTAAGGGAAAAGATCCCACAAATCACCGATCCTAGGCTGTTGGAATTAATGGCGTCTGAGGGCACTGTACTCACCTTTGAAAAGGAAGGAGTCATCATGGACCCCGGACAGTTTATTAAGATGGTTCCTATCGTATTGACAGGGGCGATCAAGATATTGCGAATGGACGACGACGGAAAGGAATTATTTCTTTATTATTTGGAGCCGGGTGAGACCTGCGCGCTTTCATTAACCTGCTGTAGCGCCCATAAACCCAGCGAAGTGAGGGCAGTAGCCGAGGAACGTACGACACTCTTGGCCATACCCCTCAATAAACACGAGCAGTGGACGGATGAATTCAAGCAGTGGAAGGATTTTGTTTCAAGCACCTATCAGTACCGCTTTCAGGAGCTGCTTCTAACGCTCGACGCGGTTGCTTTCAAGCGGATGGATGAGCGCCTAATGCGCTATATCGTCACCAAAATGAAGCAACTAAAGGCAAATGAACTCGAAACAACCCATCAGGAAATAGCCAATGAGCTGGGCACTTCAAGGGAAGTTATTTCAAGACTGTTAAAGCAATTGGAAAAGAAGAAATGGATAGAACTCGGAAGAAACATCATCTACGTTCGGGATGATTTTGAAGAATTAGTAGGAAAATAGTGCTTTTTTTCTCCGTTTTGGTATCTTTATAACCGTTAACTGCCTGCTTTAAAGCACTTACCCTTTATGAAGTTCAAACCGTTTTTAGCTACTCTTTCCCTAATCGTGCTGTTTGCCGCGTGCAGCCAAGACAATCACGAACGCATCTTTGACTCATCAAAACTCCCAGTTGTTTCTCAGGAGGCGGTAGACCAGTTGATCGCTGATTTCGTCCTTGCTGAAGATGGGGATATCATTACTATTCCAGAGGGGTTTTTTCCCCTAAAGACCCAGTTGATTCTAGACAATAGACGGGACATTTCTATTCGCGGTGCGGGGATGGAGAAAACCGTCTTGTCTTTCCGTGACCTGCGGGCAGGCGGTGAAGGGGTGAAGTTGGTTGGGGATAATGTCCGTATTGAACACCTCACCATCGAAGACGCCCCCGGTGACGGGGTAAAGGCACAGCACTGCGACGGTATTGCCTTTGAAAACATAAACGTTACCTGGACGAACGGCGACAAATCAAAAAACGGTACCTACGCCATTTATCCGGTGCAATGCAAAAACGTGCTTATTGACGGGTGTGTTGCCTCCCACTCGCGTGACGCCGGCATCTATGTGGGGCAATCAGAAGGAATCATTGTCCGAAACAACCTTGCCTTTGGCAACGTAGCGGGAATAGAGATTGAAAATTCGGACGACGCGGAGGTATATGACAACGTCGCCAGAAATAATACCGGCGGAATTTTAGTGTTTAATCTTCCCGGATTACCAAAAGCGGATGGGAAGCGAACAAAAATATTCCGAAACAACATTTTGGAAAACAATCACAAAAACTTCGCTTTGGAGGAAGGTCAGTCAAATGGAAATCCAGTTTCCATGATTCCTCCCGGCTCGGGGATAATCTTGATGGCTGCCAAAGAAATCGATGTCTATGAAAACGAAATTCACGGTAATAGAACCATGGGGATTGCTATTTCAAGCTATCAGATCACCGGATTTCCTGCTGAAGCACCAAATTGGTCTCCTTATTCCGAAAACATACGGATCTGGAATAATGATTACGAACGCCCCATGGCCATTCCCGATTTGACTAAGGAGTTTGGGCAATTGATCTCCATGTATAATGCCCATGGCAAAGGAAAATCGCAAGACATAATTTATGATGGTTTCTTTGACAGAAGTAGAGCTACTGAAATCATCCAAAACCCGATGAAAATTTGTATTGACGAACCTCAAATTGCCAAGCTATATTTTACCTTATTCGATTTGGAAAAAGGTACGTCTGATATTCAAGCGTTTAAAGATATCACTCCTTTTACCTGTCCGCAAGGAATTTCAGGCCTGTAACAAATTGTAGATCAGGGGTTTCTAAGGGAAATATGGTAGAACCAATATGGTCCGATCAGAAGTCATCGCTATTTAATCCAGCTTATATTGTGGCGACAACTGCTTACGTAAATCAGCAATCGTTTTGAGAGTTTGCGTAGGGCTGACCGTTTGACTGTAGAAAAGAAGTTTAAAAAAATGAGCAGCAGGAAAACATTGAGTTATTTAGCTTACGCATTATTTGGTCTCATGATTAGCTTGGGAGGGATTATTTTTGGATGCCAGCCGAAGCATAAGGAAGTCATTTCAGTCCCGGATTCTTCATCCGAACTGGAACTTACTGCATTCCCGACGGCAAGTCCAAACGATATTGACCTTGCTGATTTGCCTTACAAAAAACTCTCTGCCTATGGTTTTTTTCAAGGGGCACTTAAAGACCTAATGCCCAGCGAACAAGTCTTACCCTATGCACCTGCATCTTCGCTCTTCACCGATTACGCGCACAAATCCAGGTACCTGTGGATGCCAGCTGACAGTACAGCGAGGGTCATAGCGCATTCAGGGGTAGGGGACATCGATTTTCCCGAGGGGTCTATTCTCATTAAAAATTTTTACTATCCGGAAGATTTTCGTGTTACAGATGGTCCAAGGCGTGTTCTTGAAACCAGATTGATGGTAAAGCAGGCAGGGAAATGGGAAGCCTATCCCTACGTATGGAATGGAGCGCAAACTGACGCCGATTACAAAGTTACAGGGGCGGAGATTCCGGTTTCGTGGGTAGATGAGGCTGGTGAGAGTCAACTGATTCAATACATCGTCCCGAACAAGAATCAATGTAAAAGCTGTCATAACCGAAACGAAGAACTGGTTCCAATTGGCGTTCAAATCAAGCACCTCAATTATGACATTAGCCACAAGGGAAGGAAGGTAAACCAATTGGTCCGGTGGGAAGAACATGGGTTTTTGAAAGGGGAAGGAATACCTTCAGACATAACTGCCCTTGTTGATTATCGGGACGATGCAAACCATGTGGATTTGCGTGCCAAGGCTTACCTGGACATCAACTGTGGCCACTGCCATCAAGCAGCCGGTCCTGCAAGCACCTCGGGGCTGTTTTTGACGTATGAAGAGACAGATCCGATGAAATTGGGGGTGTATAAGACGCCTGTTGCAGCTGGATTTGGAGCAGGTACCTTGAAATTTGACGTTGTACCGGGAAAGCCTGAGGAGTCGATTCTGCTTCACCGCATGTCTACCAACGAGGTGGGTGCCGCCATGCCTGAAATCGGGCGTGTAACTGTTCACAAAGAAGGCGTAGATCTGGTTCGGAAATGGATTCAGCAACTGCCGGATGTCCGTTGAATCAGATACAATCCCTTCCAAACCTCCCATTTATCCCAAGGTTTTTGTAATTTCGCACCATGCTTTCAATTAATAACCTATCCTACTTTATAGGGGGACGGGCATTGTACGAAAATGCCTCTTTACATATTAAACCAAAAGACAAAATAGGTCTAGTCGGACTCAACGGTACCGGCAAATCTACACTGCTGCGGATCATAAACGGCGACATTCTTCCCAGCAGCGGCGACATCCAAAAGGCGAAGGACTGTACCATTGGATTCTTGAATCAGGATCTGATGTCCTATTTGTCTGAAGACAGTATTTTGGATGTAGCATTGGAGGCATTTAAGGAGACCTTGAACCTCCAGCAGGAAATAGATGAGGTCCTTTTACAGATGGAAACCGACTATTCAGATGCCATTCTGCAGCGGTTGGCAAATTTACAGGATCGATTTGAAGCCAGCGAAGGATATACCATTAAGGCCAAGGCGGAAGAAGTTTTGGAAGGAATCGGGTTTCAGACGGCTGATTTGAACCGTCCTTTGAAGACATTTTCCGGTGGATGGCGCATGCGGGTCATGCTTGCCAAGTTGCTTTTGGAAAAGCCATCCCTTTTAATGCTTGACGAGCCTACCAACCACCTTGACCTTCCCTCCATTCAGTGGGTAGAGAACTACCTGAAGAATTATGAAGGGTCCGTAATCGTCGTTTCCCACGATCAGACCTTTCTTAACAATGCTACGGAAGTCACGGTGGAGGTTTCCAGACAGACATTGACCAGCTATCCCGGCAATTACGATTATTATAGAAAGGAGAAAGCTCAACGCGAAGAAATTCAGCAGAATGCCTTCGAAAACCAGCAACAGATGATCAAGCAGACAGAGAAGTTTATTGATCGGTTTCGGGCCAAAGCCACCAAATCCAATCAGGTTCAGTCCCGAATCAAAGCGCTGGAACGGATGGATAAGATTTCCGAGGTAGTCAGTGACGAGGTCGCGGTAAACTTCAAATTTAAGTTCTCACAGAAATCGGGAAGGGATGTCGTTGTGGTTGACAAAATATCCAAGTCGTTTGGGGATATCCATATCTTGAATAAAGCAACTGCACGAATTGAGCGGGGGGACAAGATCGCGCTTATCGGTGCCAACGGCAAGGGAAAATCCACCGTGCTCCGAATCATCAACGGGACCGAATCTTTCAGCGGCCACCGCGAAGAAGGATACAATGTGATCAAATCATTCTTTGCCCAGCACCAGCTTGAAGCCCTGGACCTGAACAACGAAATCCTTCAGGAGATGGTGCAGGCGGGAAGTAGCAAGAGTGAAACAGAGCTCAGAAACGTACTCGGATGTTTTCTCTTTACGAATGATGATGTTTTCAAGCGGATAAAAGTGCTTTCAGGGGGTGAGAAATCCAGGGTAGCCTTGGCAAAGACGCTGATATCAGAGGCTAATTTTCTGCTTTTGGACGAACCTACGAACCACCTTGATATGCAGTCAGTAAACATCCTGATCCAGGCCCTACAGCAGTATGAGGGAACCTTTATCACCGTGTCCCACGACAGGCATTTCATTAAAGGTGTGGCTAATAAAGTATGGTATATAGAAGACCAACAGATCAAGGAATATCCTGGTACCTATGACGAGTATATCTACTGGGAATCTCAGCAAAAACAAAAGGAACTTGCCGTAGCGCCCGTAAAAAAGGAAAAGAAACCCGTACAGGTGAATGTGTCGGCAGAGGAGCAGAATCGGTTGAAAAAGGAATTGAAAGCCAAAGAAAAGGAGCTGGAGTCGTTGGAAGCTCAAATCATGAAGTTGGAGGAGGAAAAGTCCCACTTGGAAAAACTAATGGCTGACCCGAAGGTGTTTGAGGATATTCCCGAACTCGAAAAACTTAATCAAAAATACCAAAAGGCGTCCGCAGATGAAGATGCGCTAAATGCAGCTTGGGAAGCCCTCGCAGAAGAGATTGAAGAATTACAGGGAACATTATCAGTCAGGGGATAGATGCTATGTAAACTGGCAGGAAAATTGAACCGCTAAAGCGATGCTAAAAAATATAAAATGGTTAGTGTGTTTAGGTGCGGTTTTGGTGCCGATGGGACGTATACTTGCGCAAAGGGCATTTGAAGACCGTGTTTTTGACGAAAACATTCAGTCCGTCTTGCTCTTTCCCGAGGGTCCGGATATCTCGGCCCAGACCAACCCGCCCGTAGTTTCCTTAAACGGAGCGGTGCCGTTGATGCTTCATTTTGACGACATCGCTTACGAGGCGGCGGTTTTTTCCGCTAAGATTATTCATTGTAATGTTGACTGGACGCCTTCACGGCTACGCGATGCGGATTTTTTGCAGCAGTATAACGAATTTAATGTCAACCAGTACGAGTATGCCATAAATACAAGGGTGCCCTTTATCCATTACACCTTTGCGGTTCCGAGGGTGACGAAGTCCGGAAATTACATCCTCAAGGTCTATCGGGGGAGAGATGAATCCCAGACGGTGTTTACGAAGAAGTTTAGGGTTTTTCAGAACCAAGTTACCTTAGGTGCAGCTGTTGTGCCGCCAAGTCGGACACAGGACAGAATGGACGCCCAGCAGATTAACGTCAATGTGAATTACTCAAATAGGGAATTGTTTGATCCGTTGAATGCTACCAAGCTCGTAATCCGACAAAACCAACGGGATGATTCCGCTATTATTGGTCTCAAGCCAACGTCGATTCGGGAGGATAGGAGGGAGATTCAGTTTCAGCTTTTTGATGGGAGCAATACCTTTGACGCCGGCAACGAATTCCGTTTTGTGGATCTCAGGTTTGTGCGGACGGTAGGAAGGAACATTACGGCGGTTCGGATGGAGGAAGATGTCGTATTTGCGGAAGCCGGCATTGAGACGCCGCGGGAGGGTCAAGGATATTTGCAATACCTGGACCTTAATGGACAGTTTATCATCATGAACGCTGAGCGGCAAAACCACCACCTGGAAAGCGAGTACATACTGCTTACACTAAATTTGAAGACACCCCTGCTTCCAGAGCCTCCCTATGTTTTAGGAGCCTTGACCAATTGGGGCTTGACCCCGGATGCGAAAATGGTTTATGACCAAAAGAAAGGCGTGTATCAATCCACCCTGTTTCTGAAGCAAGGCTGGTATGATTACCAATATGCGCTAAAAACTCCGCAAGGCTGGAATACAGAAACACTGGAGGGTTCCCACTTTCAAACTGAAAATGAGTATGAGGTTTTTTTCTATTATCGCGAGATGGGTTCCCGGTACGATGAACTTATCGGGTATACCATTTTGAATCCGAACAAGAGGCGGTTATAATCGGGTAAACTTGATCTTCAACCTCACACTGCTATATTTGATAAACGAATTTTCGTTCGGTATCCGCTGCATAAGCCAAGCAGGCTAGTATATCTTCACGGGTGAGCATCGGGAAATTTGCCAAAATCTCCTCCATACTATCTCCGGCATCAAGGTAACTGAGTATGTCGTATACCGCAATGCGCATTCCCCTTATAAAAGGCTGCCCCGACCGCTTATCCGGATGAATGGTAATGTATTTATGATATTCTATCCTAAAGAGATTTGATATTTCTTTGAATATAAATTTAAAAAGGTTTTGTGAACGTGAAAAATTTATCCATGTAACATGTTGTTTATATTATCGGTGAATATATGTTGATTAAATAAACAAAAAATCTACCTACTCGCCATTTTTTTTCCTCTAATCATTTAATTATCCGCCTGCCGGCACGTATTCGCCAATATTCAATGGATATTAAATATCCAAAACTGTCAATTCAACTTCCTAATCCGAATATTCCTGAAATAAACCTGATCTCCATGGTCCGTCAGCAAAATATGGCCGGTTTCGAGTTCGCCATAGTTTCTGTCATCTTTAAATTTCGTTTCAGCCTTACGCTTCAAATAGTCTTTACTGCCGCGCGTATAGCTGACAACCTTCGTCCCATTGAGCCAATGTTCTACTTTTTTTCCTTTTGCAACGATTTTTCCGGAATTCCACTGACCAGGGGGGTTCAGTTGTTTCTTTTTTGGCGGATAGAGTAGGTAGGCGGATCCGGTAGAACTTAATCCGTTTGGATCGTCTTTGATTTGGGGATAGTTAAAGTCATCTATTATCTGATATTCCGGGCCGTTGATCATCGTCGCTCCGGTTTTTTCATTGGTAAGGTTTCCTACAAAGTATTTGATGCCGCTGTTGGCTTTTTCCGTAAGGTTAAATTCGAATTCCAACTCGAAGTTTCCATACGTTTCCTTGGTGATAATGTCTCCGCCTTTTCCGTTTAGGAAGAGTACACCGTCAGCGTATTTCCAGGCATGGGAGGGGAACGCGGCATCTGTTTTTCCGCGCCACTTGTCCATAGTTGATCCGTCAAAAAGGACTTCCCATCCTGTTTGACCATATACTGGAAGGTAAGCGGAACCAAGAATTACTGATATCGCTACTAATAGTGCGTTTTTTAGGGTTTTGTTCATGACAAGTTAGTTTAGGTCTTGATGTAAAAATAGGAGTATCATTCAGCTAAGGAGGGGATTCCTAAAGAAGCCGCCATTTCATCAAAGGATGAAAGAATATGGGCTTCGATTCCCTTCTCCCAGGTACTTGGTAGCCCATACACCATCTGCGAGGAATATCCTTCATAGCCACCTTCCTCAAGAATGACTTCAGACGGAATATAGCCCATCACGTCATTGCTATA
>WGNT01000095.1 GCA_016124425.1 Cytophagales bacterium | reverse complement strand
GTTTCTAGGATACATCTGCTATACCCTAGCTCCGCAGCCCATTTTTCCAGTTCGTCCAAGATCGCTAAGGCAATTCCCTTTCCCCTCTTGCTGGGAACCACGAACATACGCTTCACCTCCATGGCTTCCTCTGAGAAGGCCTTTATGGCTCCACATGCAACAGGGTCATTGTTTTCAAAAGCTACTACCGCATGTTTAATCCGTTCAATCTTGTTGAATTGGTCATAAAATGCATGATCTTCCCCATCAGCTACCGCGAGATACGCATCTAATTGAGAAACTAGCGTTTTGAAATCCGGATTTGTTGCATCCGTTCGAAAAAGTTGACAGGTGTGTTTCATAACTTCATCGCCTTTATTTGTTTTTACTCAAGCACGAACTGTAAAATCATGTAAAAACCAACGCAAACCCGTGTTATATGCACCACAGAATTTTCTGAAGTCTCGTCATTTTCAAGCGTTTTGGCTAACAATCAAAGATAAAAAAAGTAATTGAAATGAAATAGGAGAATCTTACTCCTTCACCACCTTACTTCGAACGCCTTGCTCCATCGGTATTCCAATCGGAAACGTATCCCTTTGCAATCTAGGCCGATAACTATTAGTCCC
Organism: Cytophagales bacterium; assembly: GCA_016124425.1. Classification (GTDB taxonomy): domain Bacteria; phylum Bacteroidota; class Bacteroidia; order Cytophagales; family Cyclobacteriaceae; genus Lunatibacter. Next base: position 9,690 of record WGNT01000095.1, on the reverse strand, counting down.
TTTTTGTATGATTACAGTAAATAGTTTGTCACGTTCCCCCTTATCGTAAAAGAACTATGCGAGCCCTTGAAACCATCTTTTCCCGCCTATTTGTTGCCTTTAAATGGCTTAGCCTCTTGGTTGCTGCAGGCATGCTCGTACTTTTTGTAGGGCCGCTATGGAATAAATGGGTGGTCTATCCACGTCTGGAGGAAGAAATCATGACCCAACGGGGGCTTTATAGGACACCTGAGCGACTCATTCCATTGGAAAGTTATCAAGGGGCATTGCATGCGCATACGTACTGGTCCCATGACAGTAGAGGCATATTGGAAGAAATTTTACCAGCCGCCAAAGCCGCGAACGTAGAATTTATTTTCCTTTCAGATCATAAACGAAATGCCTTGGATTCATTCCCGCGCTCCTATCATGGTCTATATGAAGGAATTTTATTTGAGGCAGGCACCGAGTCAAACAACTTAATGATCAGTCCACTCAGAGATGTAGTGCTAGACTGGAATATTGGCGAAGGAGCCCTGATAAGGCAGGTGGTTAATGAAGGCGGATTAGCCTTGTACGTCCATACAGAGGTACCTCACGACTGGAAAAATCCGGACTATCAGGGGATGGAAATCTATAACATTCACACGGACTTTAAAGACGAAGGGGGAAAGTTGATTGGGTTTGTAGCCAACAGTTTGGTGAATGCCGGGAAGTACCGGCATTGGGCCTACCGTGAAATTTTTGATGAACAGACGGAAATCCATGCGCTGTGGGACTCTCTTAATCAGCACCGTAAAATCGTCGGATATGGGGCTCCCGACGTGCACAACAACCAAAGTATCCGGGCACGGTATCTAACTGATGGCCTCGTCGAATGGGTAGGCCCCAATGCAAAGACCATTACTATACGTAAGTCAAATTGGATCGACAAACTCTTGTTTGGGAATCCGGATGAGGCAGGATGGGTTTTCAAAGCAGAATTAGACACCTATTTTCACTCCTTTCAATATGTGCAAACCCATATCTTTGCTGACAGTCTACACAGTGGATCGCTAAAGGATCACCTGGTCCGTGGACATGCATTTGTTTCCTTTGAATCCATGCTTGACGCGAAGGGATTTGAATACCTAGCAACCGATGGATATGGTGAAGTGCTAGGGATTATGGGAGATGAGGTTGCACTGGCAGACATAGATAGACTGGAAGCATCCTCGCCGTATCCGGTAAAATTTGAGCTTATTAAGGACGGTAAGGTGATAAAAACCTCAGAAAGTACGTATGACTTTAGCTACCAGCCGAAACTTCCGGGAAATTACCGGCTAACTGCCCGAATTCCGCTCGGAGGTGAGTGGGTCCCTTGGGTCTATACAAATCCAATTTACATTCGTTAGGATCCTTTTGCCCGCTGAGGAATCCGACACTATTTTAAAATACATTCATCGTTAAATAAAAATTACCGGCAAATGAATAGACATTAAGCTAAAAAATCCATTTATTGTCAGGGATTGCCAATTTCGTAAGCGTTCATGAAATCAAACGTAGATAAAGATGAACGAAGCGGAAGGCAACAGCATCATTGCAAAACTTTTATAAAAAACAGACAAGTATGGAGTTACCTAACAAGCCGGGAGTAATGGCACCTGGATTACCTTCCGAGGGATTAGCCATCACAAATTTTTCGGATGTGTTTACCTTTAAACGAGGTTCCTATCTAGATGAATTTTATCTGTTCCTGTCAAAATTTAAAAAGATACCAAATTGCATTGAAGAGGAAAATGTCAATGTAAAGGAAGCCAATGAGTGGTTTAAAGAAACCTACAAAGACGAAATACAGGACACCAACTTCAACAAAAGATACGACCAGCAAAAAAAGCGTTTGGTCACAGAAGAAGTATATTATTATCTCTGGGATGATCTGATAGTGAACTTCGATTTCGGCAGCAAATCGATCCGTCTGCTGTTCAAGGTCACGGAAGAGCAAAAAATAGACGAGTTATCGAAAGAAATCACACAGTTTAGAAAAGAGAAAAAAAAGGCCTCTTTTATTCATTTACTGCTTCAGTCTATCGATGGATTAGAAACCAGAAGCATGAAGCTTCAACGGCCCAAACTCAACATCGCGGACAACTATAACGATGATTTTTTGGAGATCCATGAGATCATCATGAAAAGGTTGCTTAAAAAGAATGACAAAGGAATTGTGCTCCTACATGGTAAACCTGGAACAGGCAAAACCTCCTATATCCGGTATATCATCGGGAAAGTTAAAAAGAGGGTGATATTCTTACCGCCAAATATGGCGCCAATGATTACAAATCCGGAACTTCTTTCCCTACTTGTAAGCTATCAAAACTCCATATTCGTCATTGAAGACGCAGAAAACATCGTGGTAAACCGAGACCAAGACGGTACCTCGCCCGTATCATCTATCCTGAACATTTCTGACGGGCTTTTGTCCGACTGTCTTAATATTCAGATAATATGCTCGTTTAATACGGACTTTTCGAAAATTGATCCCGCGCTTACTAGGAAGGGGCGGCTAATAGCCACCTACGAATTTAAGGAACTTGCTACCGAAAAAGCTCGGCTTCTATCCGAAAAACTTGGGTTTACTACGACCATAGATTCCCCTATGGTGCTCGGTGCCATCTATAATCAGGAGGAAAAGGACTTTGAACCGGAGCAACACAAAAAGAAAATCGGTTTTTCCGGTATATTTGATGCTAAAAACAAAAACTAGTTTATGGTTAATGGTTAATGATAAATGGCTAATGCCTAATGGCTAATGATTAATGGCTAATGGCTAATGCCTAATGGCTAATGGCTAATGGCTAACGGCTAATGGCTAACGGCTAATGGCTAACGGCTAATGGCTAATGGCTAATGGCTAATGGGGATAGTAACCTTAGATGATACGATATAGATGATTTATACCCGTTTGGCAACAGAAGAGGACATACCCCTTATCCAGCGGATAGCCAACGAAACATGGCCCGTTGCATTTGCAGACATACTTACTTCCGAACAGCTGCGGTATATGCTGGATATGATGTACAGCACAAGCTCTCTTCTTCAGCAGATGCGGCATAAAGAGCATATCTTTATCTTATCCGGAACTGAAATAGAAAATCCTTTGGGATTTGCAGCCTTCGAATTCAACCTCGGCGGTTTGCCTGTTACAAAGATCCATAAAGCTTATATTTTACCGGAAGCCCAAGGCAGGGGCTTAGGCAAGCGTTTATTTTCATGGATTTATCAGGAAAGCCTGAAAAAAGGCATTTACAGAATTTGCCTCAACGTAAACCGCAATAATTTCCGGGCATTGGCTTTTTATGAGAAAAGCGGGTTTGAAATAACCGGCCAAGAAAACATCCCGATTGGCAGGGGGTATTTGATGGAGGACTACATTTTAGAGAAAACACTATCCGCTGAAATCACCGACGAAGGGATAAACTAAAGAAAAATGAAAGCAGTCCATGGGTATGCCCTATTCGTAAGAACGAGAACGTCATTGTTTCTCCGGTTACTGATAAACGCCTTTATGGTGATCGGGATACTTGCTACTACTTGGGCTTGCCAGGCCGATGATGACCAACCCGAACAACCAAATTCTTCCTTATATTTTCCGCCTATTGGGACTACCACTTGGGAAACTGTAACTCCCGCAGCACTTGAATGGAACGTATCCCAAATTCCGGCATTCGAGGAACTACTTGAAGAAAACGGAACGCGGGCATTCATTCTGCTAAAAGACGGCAAAATTGCCATGGAGTTCTATTATGGAAGAAGGATAGCGTCGAACCAGCCCTTTGACAGCCAATCGCTTTGGTACTGGGCTTCTGCGGGAAAAACATTAACAGCGGCCCTGGTAGGGATCGCCCAACATGACGGACATCTGAGGTTAAATCAAAAATCGTCTGATTTCCTTGGAAATCACTGGACTGATCTCCCACTGGAAAAGGAACACCTCATAACGGTGCGTCATCAACTAACGATGAGCAGTGGACTTGATGACGGTGTCAGCGATAGTGACGACTACAGCCCTTCCAATCTAACATACAAGGCCGATGCGGGTTCTCGCTGGGCTTATCACAACGCCCCGTACACACTTTTAGACCGGGTTATCAGCAATGCTACAGGAGAACCATTCGCAGATTATTTCAGCAATGCCCTTGGCCGGAAAATCGGCATGGCGGGAACTTGGCAACGCATTGGTGACAACAATGTGTTTTTCAGTGATGCAAGATCTATGGCCCGGTTTGGACTGCTGGTATTGGCAAAGGGAGTTTGGCAGAAAGAAAGGATACTAAAAGACGAAGACTTTGTAAGAGAGATGGTTCAGCCATCGCAGCAGATCAACAAAAGCTACGGCTACCTCTGGTGGCTTAACGGTCAGCCCAGCTTTATGTTGCCGGGATTACAGGCGCCTATCAATGGATCGCTTTTTCCAAATGCCCCGTCGGACATGGTATGTGGTCTTGGCCGTGACGGTCAGTACCTCTGCGTGATTCCATCAAAAAACATGGTTCTGATCCGCATGGGAGAAAGCCCTGAAACAAGCTTGGTTCCATTTACTTTTTTGATCCGGATATGGGACGAGTTGGGAAAGATTGTCAATTGAGTTTCTACTTAATTCCAGTTCCATAGCAATGCGAACATCCCAAAAAGTACCGGAAAACCATGACTTTAATCATCCCGGCAATCACATCTCCTAGGGTGTATCTATCGTATACTAGAGTAGAAGAAGGAAAGAAACCCCGAACACTGCAACGGCCTGATTGGCCCCCCTGAGGAAACAGCTGAATATTATTCGGGGATGATTGACAAATAAGTTAAAGTTGGTTAGGTTTGAAAGGAAAGGTCCCGGTCTGTAGATCGGGGCTTTTTTGAGCTAGTATGCTCAGCCAGTTTTACCTACGTAGGTCTTCACCCTTTCAGACGGGGGTGAGGCTGGCTGAACGTATCTCTCATGCGGATTAAGACACCCTCCAATAAATCGATCAAAAAATCCCCTTAGCCTTAAACCTACTAACAGATGTCACACCAAGACACCCCAAAAACGGCCATTATCCTTGCCGCTGGAAAAGGAACAAAGATGTGGCCTTATGGGGAATTGAGACCCAAATGCCTCCTGCCTGTTGCAAACCAACCTGTCATCGAACACCAGGTTCAGGGATTGCGCGCCAACGGCGTCACAAGAATCGTCATTGCCGCCAATCACCATTGTTCTCGGATCCGATCCTTATTCAGAAGCGATCCTGATGTGGAGATCGTAGACGTCGGAGAAACGCACGGAACGGCTGAGTCACTGCTTGGTGTTGCCACACACATAAACTCCGCTAAGTTCTGGGTAGTATACGGTGACATATGGATACATGAAAAGGACATTGCCAAGCTAGGCGATCTTGGCGATTTGGGTGCCCTAGTGGTACGCCATGAAGACAGGCCTGGTAATTATATTGGCTGCAGCCTTTTTGAAGGCCATCTTGAATCGATCATTGGCCATTCACGGGAAAAGACCTCCCATCACTTCGTCGGATTCGCCATGCACACCAATTTTCTACACTACGTAGCGACCGTACCTAATTTTTTCCCATCGGTAGACGTAGGCATGATGGTGCCAAACGAGCTGCATTTGGAAGCCGCGCTTGTCAATATGATGCGGGATCAAATCCACATACCATTTCGGGAGACAGAACGTTCATGCTTTGATCTTGACAAGCCTTGGCAGCTATTGGCCGCAAATAATTTTAGCGTAAAGGAACGATGTGAGGAAATCATCGAAAATCAACTTCATGCCGGTGCAACGATCGACCCTTCGGCTACGATAAACGGCTTTATCCGCCTAGGAAAAAATTCCCACATAGGAACAAACGTCATCATAGAAGGTAATTGCTGGGTTGGTGACAATACCCACATTACAAATGGGGCCTTCCTTACAGGCAATATCGTCATTGGTAACCACTGCGAAATTGGATATGGCTGCTATGTTGCTCCGAATAGCAGTATCGGGGATTATTCTAAAGTACTTCACGGAGCCGAACTTTCAGGTGTACTGTTTGAAAATGTCTACCTATATCACTACATGGAGATTGCTGGAATCGTCGGAGAAAACTCAGATATTGGCGCCGGTACTGTATGTGGATCACTTCGCTTTGATGACGGGCTGGTAAGTCACCGCGTAAAGGGAAGGTATGAGGTGCCAAGAACGCAAGAACTTGCTAACGGATGCTACATCGGAGATCAATGTAGGACGGGGGTGAACGCGATCATTCTACCGGGCAGGAAAATCGGTTCTGGAAGTATTATTGGTCCGGGAGTTATCGTCTCAGAAGACCTTGAATCCAATAAACTACTTTCCCTTAAGCAAGAACAGGTAAAGAAGGACTGGAATCCCGACAAGTACGGATGGTGACCGATCGGGATAAACGTTAAATGGCGCCTTCCCCTTTTTTGAGGTAAAAGTAAGAAATGGCGGCTGCCCCTGTGTCCGCCAGAGGAAAAGCGTACCATATCCCTTCCAAACCAAAAAACATTGGCATTACCAATACCAGCGGAATTAAAAAGATTCCCTGCTTACTTAACGCTAGTAAAAGAGCGGGCATTGGTTTGCCTATTGCTTGAAAATACGCGCTTCCAATTAAGCTAAACGCCAAAAGTGGAGTGGCCAGAAATGCCTTCCTCATCGCAGGTATACTTAGGGAAATCAATTCTTCATCTGCTGTGAATACAGAAACAAGGGACCCTGTAAATGTGAGAATTATAAAAAAAATAGCTAAAGCGATGAGCGTGGAATAGGTTAGGGCCAGCTGAATGGTCTGACGTACGCGCTCGTTTAGCCTCGCCCCGTAATTATAGCCTACAATGGGTACAAAGCCCTGCGTTATTCCTAATACCGGGAAATTGGCGAAGAGCATGACCCTGTTTATCACGCCGTAGACAGAAAGCCCCATCTCACCACCGTAGCTAAACAGTACATTATTCAGTACGATTGACAACAGACTTACAGTTCCCTGCCTTGCAAGAGTGACTCCCCCAAGAATAAAGATTTCCTTTGCTATAGCAAAGTTGGGCCGAATTCGGGAGAGGCTGATTTTCATGGAGGATTTTCCAAATAAAAAAAACCAAACCGTATAAACGGCACTGGCGATGTAAGAAATGGTGGTTGCCCAAGCCGCGCCCTCAATCCCCATATCAAAGCCGACAATGAAAATTGGGTCGAGGATGATATTTGAAATTGCGGGAACAATTAGCGTATACATCGCCATCTTGGGATAACCCTCAGCTCGGATAACGTTATTACTCATCATGGCCCAAGCCAGAAAGGGAACACCGTAAAGTATTATTTGAAAATACGCTTGGGCGGGAGCTAGGATATCTCCTTTACCGCCAAACACCATAAGGATGGCATCCTGGTACATCAGTCCTATTCCAACGATTAACAACGCTAAGGTAAGCGTCATCCCTATTTGGTTGCCAAACGTATCGTGAGCCTTTTGAACATCCTTTTCTCCAAATGCCCGTGAAATGATGGATGCCCCGCCGACACCTATTGACATCCCAATACTTGAAATCAAAAAAGTTATTGGAAGTACCACTGTAATAGCCCCTATGCCGAGAGAACCTACATAACGCCCTACGAAAATGGTATCCACAATCCCGTAAATCGATAGCACCAAGATACCAATCGATGCAGGAACGGCTTGCTGAATGAGTAATTTCCCAAGGGAATCTGTACCGAACTGTGAATTGTTGGCTTTCATGCGGCATCCCTTCCGGGAAAAATTAATTGTGTCTGTTGAATTGCTAAACTACCAAAATATATCCGATCCCAAAATAGAAATAGACAGGTGAGGCTAAAAAGACTTTGTAAACTCAATCTTTATCTTTAATTGAAGATCTTTAATCACCTTGAAAATCTCCCGCAACGTGGCTTCCTGTACTTTGGTAAGCGTGCGGATGGGAATGTAATTTTGGGGGGACTTCTTCCCGTGGATAATCCTTTCGGCTTGCTTTTCCAGACGAAGGGCCATCAGGTAGTAGTAAGCCTGATAGAGTTCCGCAGCGGATTCATTGTCGAATACGCCTCTCTGGGTTAGCTCATTGAGCCGTCTTCCGGTATTGGTCAGGAAAATTTTCTCCTTCAACGCATATATCCGAATGGCCTCTACCATCGGACTCATCGCCTTCTTGATATCAAATACCTCTTCATTTTCTACCTTAAACGTACGGATGTTTTTCAGCCAAGTTAACTGCGGGTCAAATTGAAGCGCATTCTGGGCCATATTGAAAAAAAAACGTTCCAATGGATTTTCCAATTGTTCCTTCATGAAATCCTTAAGCTGATCAAGGAGGGAGAAATCCCCATAGATGGGTCTGCAATCAAAAAACGTCGCATAGTTCATAAGGGTGTCGGGAGAGGACTCCAAAAACCAACGCTCATAATTACTCTTCCAGTGGGAGAGAGAATGTGTCCAGGATGGATTTTGTGCCATATAGCCCCCCGTACAATAGGCAAATCCGATAAAATCCAGCCGTTCTGAAACTTCTTTCGCAAAGTCCAAGAAATACGCTCTTACCTTTTCCCGCTGTTCATTGGCTTTGTCTTCATAGATTATCGCGTTGTCCTGATCTGTCTTCAGTGTCTGTTCCATCCGTCCTTCACTACCCAAGATAAAAAAGACAAACTTTGCCGGTGGTGTTCCCTTTTCCTTTACTACGTTTTCGATTACGCGGAGTAGAATTGTATCTGCGACAGTCGAAATTATTTGATTGATCAGCTCTGCCCGTACTCCTCGTTGAATCAACTGGTAAACAAGCTGGGGCACTTTCCCCCACTTTTTACGAAGTTCCTGCTTGGTCACTGCCTGCTTTACGGATTGAATAAACACAAAGGGGGAATGGGATGGCTCAGTAAGAATCCTGTTTCTGCTCACCATTCCGACATATTGTCCTCCTTGCTCTACGAGCAAGTACCGGGTTTTTGTTTGAAACATCAATAGTAACGCCTCATAAACGTAGGCGTCTTGTGAGATGGAGATAATTGTAGGGTCCATTACGTCCGAAATTGGGCTATCGAAGGATCTTCGCTTGGCGACTACCTCATCCCGGAGCGTAATATCGCTGATGAATCCAATCAACTTACCGTCCTTGGCTGTGATAAACACACAACTAATTTTATCATGGGCCATAATTCTTGCCACCTCAAAAATAGGCATATCTGCGGGACATGTTCTGATTTCCCTTAAGGATACTTTTTGTAACTTCTTGGTATAAAAATCATCTATACCAGTAATCGCCTCGTTTGTCATGAAAATCCGTTTGAATTCAAATTAACCAAATTTCTGGCACTTTGGTATTATATGGTGCTTTTTCAAAGTAAACATTGGTAATTAATAAATCTTATTTTACCTTTGCAACACAATTGGAGGAGGTGGTTAAATAGGCTGGTAAATTGGCTTTTTGATCCTAATTCCCGCATATCGGGGAAGAGCAATTGTTTCAGTATAAATGCAACAACCACCTGTATACTGATTTAAATGGTCCTGTAGCTCAATTGGATAGAGCAACTGCCTTCTAAGCAGTAGGTCATGGGTTCGAATCCCGTCCGGGGTACTTTTAAAATAAATTCAAACCGCTGGCATCAGCAGATGTAGCGGTTTTTGTTTTTTATCGCACATAGGTTTCGGGCCGGAATACATGATAAAT
>WGNT01000096.1 GCA_016124425.1 Cytophagales bacterium | reverse complement strand
GGCAACCCTTTTTTGGATAGGTAAAGTATATTCAGTAAATCTTGAACTCCATTCGGGTAAGTGGCACCATGTAAACACGCGGTTTAATCGGGAATCCTTTGACGAGATCTATGAGTATTTGGTGAGGCATTATAGCGATCGACGAAAAATGCTGGACTGAGCAATGACGTTTAAACTTCAGGATTTCGGGTAATAGAGAAATAATCTTCAACGCCGCACATGGCTAAGCTCAACTCCCATACCTTTGCTGCAATGTCCTCGTCAAGTGCCTTGTTTGAAGGAACTTTCGGCTGGCAATCGTCCCAATATAGGCCGCTCATTGTTGATACTGTTGGGTCAGAGGCGAGATAGATGGATGTTTCTGCCCCTTTTTGGGGAGATTTTCCGCCAAGCCTTCTCAGTTTCCACATTAAAGCGTGAAACGAAATGGTATGTTTTACTCCGATATCCGTTTTCACTAATCCTGGCTGTACTGCGTAGGCAGCGATTGGGGTTGCTCTTTTTCTTCGTTCGAACTCTACGGTAAATAGGACGTTTGCTAGCTTGGATTGCGCATAAGCTCTCAAGCCGTGGTAATTGTTTTTAAGGTTGACATCGTCAAAATGAATTTTTCCATGGAAATGGGAATCAGAGCTTACAGTTATTACCCTTGGATCATTAGATTTTATCAAAAGTGGCAACATTAGGTGAGTCAATAAAAAGGGAGCGAGATGGTTTATTGCCCATTGCCGCTCAATTTTATCCTCAGTCACGCCATAGGCGGAGAACCAACTTCCCGCATTATTGACAAGTACGTCCACAGTACGAAACTCTGCTTTGAGCTTTTCTGCGAGTGCGTGAATCGAAGCCTGAGACGCTAGGTCTGCGATAGCAGCATAGGTCCTAGCTCCTGGCACTTCTTTATTTATGTCGGATATGGCGCGGTTCGCTTTTTCTAACGAACGGCATACCATGATAACAGTAGCTCCTTTGGCACATAGGCTTTTTGCCGTTTCAAAGCCTATTCCTGAATTAGCCCCTGTTACAAGGCAAACTTTATCTTTCATATTCCGTGTGGATCAATTCCCAAGAAAACAAATTATTAAGCTGAACAATACCTCAATGTAAAAGAAAGAAAATGAAATGCCAATGATCCCGATGCTTTTGTTCCCTCCACCTGTCGGATAATGCTTCGAAGCGTCCGGGAATATCAAAAGTGGGAATTTTTCCGTAAATAAACCTTTTCGCACAATAGCCTAACTCACCTATCGATGCATATAGAACAACATTTGGAAAAGTCGTATAAAAACATGATAAAAATCAGGAAATCAGTTGATAAACGTTGGTAATTAATACAGTTAGTTATTTCAAATTTGGATGATCCAAATAACACGACAGGTGAACTATACGAAATTTCTGGAAAATCCATTTTTCAAAGAGGCAGGTGAAATTTCCGGTTTCACGGCCAGGTTTTTTAAGGAAATAGCTAAACCAAAGCAGGAATACGAAGAGTTTATTAAACAATGTTTTTACATAGGGTATAAAACCCTGACTTTAGTAGGGGTGACTGCCTTTATCATGGGCCTTGTCCTTACGATTCAGTCGCGTCCCACGCTGCTTGAGTTCGGAGCTGAATCAATGCTTCCAGCCATGGTTTCAGTATCGCTAATACGGGAGATTTCCCCTGTAATAACTGCCCTTATTTGTGCCGGCAAAATCGGTTCTGGTCTTGGGGCAGAACTTGGCTCCATGAAAGTAACTGAGCAGATAGACGCCATGGAAGTTTCGGGCACTAACCCTTTTAAATACTTGGTCGTGACACGTGTTATGGCGGCGACATTGATGGTACCGGTATTGGCGAGTTTAGCCAATGCTATTTCCTTATACGGGGGATATATGGGTGTGAATATCAGGGGGCAAATCAGCTGGCATTTGTATTGGCTTCAGGTATATGATGCGCTATCTTTTGGAGATGTAATCCCCTCATTGATCAAAACATTCTTCTTTGGGTTCGCAATTGGCATCATTGGCTGTTATAAAGGATTCAGTTCGCAAAAGGGGACTGAGGGGGTTGGCAAATCGGCAACAACTGCGGTAATTGTATCATCGCTAATGGTATTTATCATTGATTTGATAGCTGTTCAGGTAACGGACCTCTTGGGATTAACTTAGATTGGGATGGATACGGTAAAAAATAGTCCGATAATAAGGGTACTAAAGCTGAGTAAATCATTTGGAGAAAACCATGTTCTAAAGGATTTTTCAATGGATGTCCAGCATGGCGAAAACCTTGTGATTCTTGGAAAATCCGGGTCCGGAAAATCGGTATTGATAAAATGTATCATTGGGTTAATTGATGCAGATAAGGGTGATATACAGGTGTTGGGAAATTCAATAAACGGATTGGATCAGGATAATATGGACATCCTGCGTTCAAAAATCGGTTTTCTGTTTCAAAGCAACGCATTATATGATTCGATGACCGTAAGGGAAAATCTGGAGTTCCCCTTGCGTATAAACTGGACGAAGGAACAACGGGCAGAGGGTGCCGAGGCTGCTGTCAGGGAGGCATTGGAAGATGTTGGACTATTACACACGATTAATATGATGCCGGCAGAGCTTTCCGGCGGTATGAAAAAACGTGTAGCGCTAGCAAGATCCTTAATCTTAAAACCCAAGGTCATACTCTATGATGAACCGACTACAGGCCTAGATCCAATTACCTCGCGGGAAATCAGTCATTTAATGGTGAGGGTACAACAAAAATACGATACAACGGCGGTAATCATCTCCCACGACTTAAACTGTATACAGATTACATCCAACAGAGTGGTTATGCTGATTGACGGTACTTGCTATGCCGATGATACCTTTGAAGCACTTTCTAAATCCACCGATCCTAAAATCAACTTATTTTTCGAATAGTATGAAATCGAGTATGACTACCTGACAGAGAGGTATGAGGAATACCTTATATAAATGAATGATTATAGTAGCGACCTGCCGGCCGTAAACAGGGATTCCACCCCGGTTCGATCGGGTCAAGTTTTGACCTTTAAAAAAACAGTTATAAACCGATGAAAGCGAACAGAAAAATAGAAAACACGAAGCTTGGAGGTCTGGTCATCGCTGGAGTTCTTTTTTTGGTCTTTACCCTTTATATGATCGGAAAAAACCAAAACATGTTTGGTGCTTCTATTACGGTAAAGGCAATCATGGACAACGTAAACGGACTCGTTGCTGGCAATAGCGTACGCTATAAGGGACTAAACGCTGGTACAGTTAAATCAATTACTATGGCCAATGATTCCGTGATCCTTGTAGACCTATATATACAAAAGAAAATGGTCCCCTTTATCAAATCAAGCGTGCTTGCCACAATCAGTACAGATGGACTTATGGGAAATAAACTAATTCAGCTGGTAACTCAGCCGGGTACAGCGATGACAATCCAAAATGGAGATACAATCTATGCACTTGGTGCAGTTACAACCGATGACATGTTACAACGAATGGGGGCAAGCACAGACTATGTACAAAAGACAGCGCAGAATCTTTTCGAAATTACGACAAAGCTAAACAGCAGTAAGCACCTATGGGATTTGGTGGGAGATTCGCTAATAATGCTTGATATAAAAACGGCAATAGCCGACCTTAGACTAGCAAGTAGTAGAACAGCTGCATTAGCCGACACAGGCGATCAACTAATGAAAGAGCTGAAAAATGGCGAAGGCCTGATACATAAATTGTTTACAGATACCGCAATCTCAGATGAATTTGCATCATCATTGAACAACATCAGGCAAGCTAGCGAACAAGCTATACGGGTAGTTCAAGGAGTAGAAGCGATGGTTGATACGCTTGCTTCCGGAGAGGGGACGGTAGAAATGCTGCTCAATGATGAAACCTTTCGCAATACACTCTCAAACTCCATGTCAAATATAGAGATGAGTACGGCTAAATTTAATGAAAATATGGAGGCAATGCGCAGCAATTTTCTATTTAGAAAGTATTTTAAGAAGTTGGAAAAGGAAAAAAAATAATAAAGAACATCAGCAAAATTACCAAAGATTACAGCGAATATTCATCGTTTAGGAGCAATAGTTTATACCTCAAGTGGCGGACTTTTCATCAACGAGGTGTTATTTTTTGCTTTTAACCGGCTAGCTTTTGATTAACAAACTGGCGAAAACTTTCATGGGAGTTATTAGCGTACAGGGGATATACTTAAAATAGCGTTCACATAAATTGATTTAGGTCAAGGTCAGTGGTCCTATCTAAATAATTCAACATCAGATATTTAGTCTGTTATCCACTGAAATCACGTATCTATGATTCAAAAAACCTTTTGTATTTTGGCACAAACGCCTACTACAGGGATTTTAAAAAAAACGTTTGGGCTAATTTGTTTCCTTAAGTTGGTTGATAAACAGCCGAGATGTTGTAGGCCTTCGCTTTATGTATCTTTTATCACATATACCTCGACAATATTCACCTACCTTTACAAGTCGTACTCAATTCTATTCATTATGTTTTCTAAAGCCTGTCAATACGGAATAAAATCAGTAATTTATATCTGGAAGCAAAGTCAGGTAGGCAAAAAAGTAGGCGCAAAAGAGATTGCGGCCCATGTAGATGCTCCGGAACCATTTACTGCCAAGATCCTGCAGGAACTTGTAAGAAAGAAAATGATCGGTTCCCAAAAGGGTCCAACAGGCGGTTTTTTTGCCGGTGATGAGCATGCGTCGTTTACACTTAAAGACCTTGTGGAAGTAATTGACGGAGAGGAACTTTTTACCGGATGCAGCCTTGGCCTAAAAAAATGTTCTGAAATCAATCCTTGTCCGCTACATCATCAGGTAATGCGGCTAAGAAGGGACATGGTAGAGATGCTTACCGAAAAAAGCCTAAAGGAACTAGCAGAGGAAGTAGAAAGCGGGGCGACCGTACTTTCTCGGATAGATTGAAATTCGAGCATCCTAATGGACATAAAGGTGCAAAACAACAACATTTTGCTATGTCACTATAACCAGAAGGTGGCAGGGAGCAATTTCTCGGACCCACAGGCACCATTATCCCCTTTCTTTATTTTTTTGCCGGTCGAGGATAAGCTATCTACTTCAGAAACGCTACAATAACCGCTCAAGTTGCTTGAAAAATGCCCATGTTTTTAAATTGCCTAAAACAGAACCTCGAACTTGAGATCCTATAAAATAAATTTTAATAAAATTTATTTCTTTATTCTAATCTGGTTAGATGATCAAACCGAAATGTATCGGAGTATAAAATGACTCATGCCGCTACATAAGCATCCAGAAAATTCTTTATGTCAATTCAGTCACCTAGACTATCTTATATCCTATAGGAAATCGCTGTTAGGATGTTCAAGTTTCACAGGAACATCTTCAACTTCGGGTTTTGTTCGAATATGAACAAAAGAGATTTTTGATTTGCATGTTAAAACTAAAAAAGGGCTGATTAGTCCACCATTAAAGCTAATCTAATTGATCTTAATATTAATAAATCAATCTCACTGGAAAAACGAAAAGCAAATCAAATCCAAATAAAAGCTTAATATTTTACCGCTCATATTTAAATAGAGCCGAAATTCACTAGTTAGATTCTAAAAAAAGTTTTGCAAAAAAAATATATCCTAGACATGGCATACATATAGCTAAAAAAAAGCCGGTGCTTTTAAGGCACCGGCTTCTCCTAGTAAGCGATTACTTGGACTCTCTTATCCACTTCATTAGTGTTTGGTAGGTGATGTCGTTATCCTTGCAAAAATTCACTTTGCTTACACCTTCGGCATCTGCTTTAGACCAAGCTTCCATCAGCGCTGATTTTTCACTCTCGGTATAGGTCTTTCTAGTCCTGGTGCCTGATTTCTTGGTACCTTCCAGTCCAAAAATATGGTTTAAAAGATCAATAAACTTTGACGCATCAGACTTAGAATCAATTCCCATTCCCTTTAGTCCTTCAAGTGCCGCATCATTGGTATTCTTGATGGTTACTTGCTTTCCGCTTTTCTACACATCATCAGCAGATCTGTACCTTTTCCCATCTTCATCTACAAAGATATACGGAGATTCATGGGACAACAGTTGACTGTACTCTTTAACAAATTCTTTTATATCCATAACGAGAGCTTTTAATAATGGTGTAACTTAATAACGCAAAAGTATTTAATTCATTATAGTTAAACAATTTTTTTTAAATAAATATAACATGCCAATGAAAAGTTATTACTAGTTCCAAGCTGACAATACCAAAGTCAATTTCCAAATCAATACAATGTTGCATTTTACCTTGCTTTTCTATAGGTTCTAGTAACCACGTATTCTTTGATTATCAGTTCGTTAAATTTCGTTTTTAATAAGTGAGATCCTTTTTGCGTTTTCTTTTGAGCGGAAAACTACCGATTAACAATAAATTTCATAATTTAGAGGAAGGATTTGACACCTTACACGATAACAAAAATCGATCGCGTTTATGAGTACAGATAACAAGAGTATAAAAATATTAGTTGTTGGCTGTGGAAACATGGGAGCTTCACACGCCTTAGCCTATCATAACCTTGAGGGATTCGAAATCGTCGGATTAGTATCTGGTGGTAGGACTAAAGAAAAGCTTAATGAAAAATTGGGTTCGTCCTATGCTTTGTTTAATGACTTTTACGAAGCAATGAAGGTGACTAAACCCGATGCGGTAAGTATATCTACCTATCCCGACACACATGAAGCATTTGCTGTTCATGCTATAGAAAATGGATGCCATGTTTTTGTTGAGAAGCCGTTAGCAGATACTGTTGATGGCGCACAGCGGGTGGTAGATGCTGCCAAAAAGCATAATAAAAAGCTGGTCGTCGGATATATATTGAGGCACCACCCATCATGGGAAAAATTCATAGCCGTCAGCCGTCAGCTAGGGAAACCGCTTGTCATGCGAATGAACCTAAATCAACAAAGCGAAGGAAGCATGTGGACGCTGCACCGTAACCTAATGAAATCATTAAGCCCGATTGTAGACTGTGGCGTACACTATATAGATGTGATGTGCCAGATGACCCGTTCGAGGCCTACACAAGTATACGCCATAGGCGCGAGGCTTACCGAGGATATTCCTGCTGGTAACTACAATTATGGTAATTTGCAAATCCGCTTTGAAGATGGTTCCGTTGGGTGGTATGAGGCAGGGTGGGGCCCTATGGTTTCTGAAACCGCCTTTTTTGTCAAGGACGTAATTGGCCCGAGAGGTTCTGTTTCGATTGTTGCCAAGGAGGCCGGTGGGTCCGGTAAGTCAGACAGCATTGAAGCACATACCAAAACCGAGTCGCTTTTATGGCACAAGGCCGAACTGAATGAAAAGGAACTCTTTGCGCATGAAGATGAATGGATTGATTTGACCGATGAACCAGATCATAACGAACTATGCAAGCGCGAACAGGAATATTTTCTTCGTGCAATTGAAGCGGATACCGATCTGTCTGATCATATGGAAGACGCAGTCAATAGCCTAAGAATAGCATTTGCTTGTGATGAATCCGTCAGGACTGGTCAGGTGGTGAAGCTTTAACCAGTTACTACCATAGCAGGATAATCGTAAGGTAGCAATAGGCTAACCTTTGTATCCGACCGGAAACGAAATCTTAACCTGCCTGATCACCCAGTTTTTGTAGCGTTCACGATTGAGAGTCTCCTGTGAGGGAGTCAAGAAAGGATTGTTGGATCATTGTTACGTTGCAAGATGCGGCCTCGTTTAGCAAATTACCATTATAAAACCGGGCATAATGCACGTGTTGCCAAATAGGATGTATCTTTTACCGAAATTCCCTTCATTCGGAACAGGTTACTCCGATAGGCCCGCGAGGGTTATTGCCTGTAAAAAACACTTGTACACATGAAAAAATCAACAGATCCTTCTGAGATTCCTGCCGGGATAGTCGGTTTAGGTTTGATGGGAAGCAGCATTGCAACCTGTCTATTGATAGCAGGCCACCCAGTAGTCGGTCTTGAACCTATAGTAGAGGGACTAGAGGCCGGCGAAAAGCGAATAAAGGACCATTTACACCTTGCTTGGGAAAAGGGACTGATCTCTGAGACACCTGACTTTTATCTTCGAAAGTTGCGTATTACCTCAGACTACGCAGATCTTAGGGACGTGCAGCTTGTAATAGAAAATGTAAAGGAGGATATTGAGGTAAAAAAGGAGGTTTTTGCCAAGGTAGACGCTGCCGTCTCAATCAGCGCCATAATTACATCAAATACGTCAGCCATTCCTATAAGTGACCTGCAGCAGTTTGTGCGTTTCCCTACTCGCTTCTTTGGGTTGCATTGGATGCAGCCGGCCCATACTACCCGCTTTCTAGAAGTTATCTGCGGAAAAGACAGTGATCCAGATCTGGCGAATTACCTCTATGATCTTGGTGCAAGTTGGGAAAAAGAGACCGTTTTAGTTAAAAAGGATATCCGCGGATTTATTGGTAACAGACTGATGTACGCCATGTACCGGGAAGCTATGTACCTGGTTGAAGAGGACTATGTGTCAGTTGAAGATGTAGACCGTGCCTGTCGCAATGTAGCCGGTTACTTTCTGCCTATGGTCGGCGTTTTTCGATGGATGGATCTCACTGGAATTGAAGCCTATAGAACTGTCATGAAGGATCTTTTTCCCTTGTTGAGCAACGCAGACGCTCCGGGGAGATTGATTAACCGGATTGTTGATGATGGCGGTAAAGGAATCGGCAACGGAAAAGGATTTTATACCTATTCCGAAGAGGAAGGTAAATTATGGCAGGATATGTATGATGAATTTACGTATGAGATCCGTGAGTTAGCTATGAAATATCCCCATGATGTGGTAAAAAAGAAGCTAATAGAGAATAACGACAACTCCTAGTCGAAGAGCTTTTCCGAGCTTTCACTGTGGAAAGGGCCATGTGCATGTGAATGAGTACTCCCGGATTCAAACACGTTTTTGAAGCTGGTCCTTCGGAAACTTAACGGCTGATTATCCTCATGCGTACACAGGTGTTCGGATTCTAAATGCCCTGTACCGTTACACGTACGGCATTCACCCATTTCCAAACGGGCCCCCTCACACCTTGGGCAGGTTAACCTTCCTGAACCGGAACAACGCTCGCAGTCGTAATACTCAACAATATTGAAAACATTCTTTTTGGTCACGATGCCCTTTCCCGCACAACGACTGCAACCGACAATTCCCTGTGCTTTGCAAAGGGTGCATAACTGCTCTACCTGCTTCTCGCCAGAGCAGGTAGTACAGGACAACAGTAAGTATCCCTTTTTATCGCAATACGAACAGTTCGCGATCTGACGCATGGGCTCTTCTAACTTTTTTTCCAACGCTTTGGCTTCTTGGTAATGTTCCCCTTGAAATCCATTTAAATCCAAGTATTTATTTAGAAAGTTAAGGCTGTTGTTGTATTGTTTTAGTTGATAAAGTGTTTCTGCAAACAAATACGGCATCTCTGACGGAATAGCGGCATTACTTTGGATGATTTGACGAAAAAACCCATTCGCCTTTTCATATTCGCCCGCTTCCATAGCTGAGGTTGCCTCGCTCATCAATCGGGAGGTATTTCCCAAATTTGGACTTATCTGCCCATAAAGATTCCCACCAAAAGCCATATGAATGATATATAACACTAAGCAATGGTAAAATGTACGTTTGTACTCCTTCATTTGGTCATTTAGTTACGTCGAATTACAAGAAGGAAAGGAATTACCTGCTTTGCCGTTTCACTTCTCAAGCAAATTACAATTTTAATAAACTACCTACAAAGTTGGCTTTCTTTTTTTATTTTTCCTTGTTAATAATCCTAAAGGACCCGTTTTTATTACCTTTGGTGCATGAAATCCATAGGCGTAATAGGCGGGGGGGCGGCCGGTTTTTTTGCCGCAATTCAAGCAGCATCCCTTGGTAGCAAGGTTATTCTCTTCGAAAGATCACCGAATGTTTTGAGCAAAGTGAAGGTCTCCGGAGGAGGGCGTTGCAACTTGACGCACGATTGTAGGAAAATATCCCACTTGGTAAAATTCTATCCTAGAGGAGAAAATTTTTTAAAGAAAGTATTCGCTCAGTTCTCGGTCGACGATACGTGGAAATGGTTTACGGAACGAGGGGCTGCACTTAAGATCGAGGCTGATGGTCGGATCTTTCCTGTTTCCGATTCATCCCAAACAGTCATAGAACTTCTGGTAAATGAAGCCAAAAAGAAAGGCGTGGCCGTTGAAGTCAATACCACAGTGTTGTCTGTTTCCTTTTCAAACGGAAAATTTCACCTTCATTTAAAGCAGAAAGCCGTACAGGTGGACAGTGTAATCATTACTACTGGCGGTCGTCCGAAAATAGAACAGTACGACTGGATCAAGTCGTTGGGCCATCAGATAGTCGCCCCGGTTCCTTCGCTCTTTACCTTCAATACCCCCCACGAAAAACTCATCGAGCTTCAGGGCATCGCTTTGCCCCATTCCCATATCCGCCTTGAGGGGACAAAACTGTCTTACGAAGGCCCCTTGTTAATAACCCATTGGGGGGTCAGCGGCCCGGCAGTTCTCAAATTGTCCTCCTTCGGAGCGAAGTGGCTCCACGAGGCAAGCTATAGAGCTAGAGCCCATATCCGTTGGAACAGTGGGTTCAAGGAAGAACAACTCAGGGAGGAACTGGCTGCCTACAAAAAGCTACATCCAAAAAGAAGGGTTTTAGGTCATCCAATGTACGGAATTCCGCAACGCCTATGGGCTTTTTTGACATCTTCTGCAGAAATTTCGCCAGAATCCTGCTGGATGGATATTTCTAAAAAACAAAACAATAAACTATTAGAAAATCTTTTTAGATTTACAATTGAGATTGAGGGAAAGACAACCTTCAAAGAAGAGTTTGTAACAGCCGGAGGCGTAGAGCTAAGCGAAATTAATCCCGCAACAATGGAGAGTAGGTTAGTTCCTGGATTGTATTTCGCAGGTGAGGTTATCAACGTAGACGGTATTACAGGAGGGTTCAATTTTCAGGCCGCATGGAGTACCGGTTTTATAGCAGGCAACAACTGTGCAAATCGTGAGTATATATGAATGCATTCAATACGAATATCGACTATGAAAAAATTGAAGACATGGTCGAAGGGGACGAAGAATTTCGCACCCAACTTTTAGAAGCCATTGTGGTCGCCGTCCGTGAATTACAGCAAGCCTATGTCAATGGACTGGACACAAAAAAAGAGGAAGTGATCAAACAGGCGCGTCACAAAATCAAACCCACGCTTACGCTATTTGGACTAATGGAATTGGCGTCGATTTTAGGCGAAGGAAAGCAGTTGATTGGAAATGGCAATTTTGAACAGGACTTAGTAGACCATAAGAAAAAATTTCAGGCGGTCTGTAACGCTATTCTTGAAGATATTCAACAGAAGCTCAACACGACTTAGTACACTTGCCTAAAACGTTAGGCTACAGGCATCATTTTTTGTTAGCAGCAAGCAGATGGAGTTTTTCGCTACCCCTTTAGAACGAGAGACTGCAAGATTGGCCATATTAATCTGATTTAATGTGGCTATTTCAGCAAACTTGGCAACGTAACTGATTTAAACAATCCATTGACGGTTGGTTGGTTATATTGAGGCCAATAATTAGCGAAGGTGCTACTAAAACCGTGCTAACGCAAGCTCTGAAATCGTCTCTCCAATAGACAACGCACTCGTGGCCGCGGGTGAAGGCGCATTCAAGACATGGATACACTTACTGTTTTCGGTAATCGCAAAGTCGTCGAGCAATCCACCATCTTTGTCGCAAGCTTGGGCACGAACACCTGCCCCTCCGGCCACTAAATCTGAGGAAGTAACTTCTGGAATCAATTCCTGAAGCGCCCTTGTAAACGCTCGCTTGGAGAATGACCTATAGTATTCACCTATGCCCGTTTTCCAGTATTTGGCAGCAACTTTTTGCAATCCAGGCCACATGATCGAATCCCGGAATTCACCTAAGTTAAAGTCGAATTTTCTATACCCCTCTTTTTTGAATGCCATTACGGCATTCGGCCCTGCTTCAACGCCTCCTTTTGCCATTCTGGTAAAATGAACACCTAAAAAGGGGAAGTTCGGGTCGGGTACCGGGTAAATTAGATTTTTTACCAAATACTCCTTTTCCTTTTTCAGTTTATAATACTCTCCTCGAAACGGAATAATACGAATATTGATGGCTTTCTTTTCCTGCATTTCTGCAATCTTGTCTGCATATAGTCCCGCACAGTTAACAAGTAATTTTGCATCAATTGATGATTCGCTAGTTACCAGCGTGGATATGTTCCCTTCGGCGGTAATATCAGACACTTCATGGCCCAAAAAAAGCTGACCACCTAGTTCTAGGTATTTGTTTGCGTAGGTCTCGGCGACTAACTTATAATCTACGATACCCGTTTGAGGCACGTGAAGCGCTCCAGCGCCAGTACAATGGGGTTCAAACTCCTTCAATTCCTCCATTGATATGGACCGAGTGCCTTCAAGCCCATTTTCTAACCCACGTTGCAATAGGTTGTTTAATATGGGAAGTTGCTCCTTTCTTGTTGCTACAACCACTTTACCTGTTATTTCGAAAGGTACCCCTTCTTGTTTACAAAAGTCAATTAGCATGTTGTAACCACGGATACAGTTTTTGGCCTTCAGGCTGCCTGGCTTATAATAAAGTCCCGAATGAATAACCCCACTGTTGTTTCCGGTTTGATGCTTAGCTACTTCCTTTTCCTTTTCGATAATAGCTACCTTCATTTGAGGAGATTTCTTCAGAATCGTAAGCCCTGTAGCCAGTCCTACAATACCGCCACCAATGATCGCAATGTCAAATACCATATACCGCTAAATTAATACGTAAATATACATCGTGCTAAGAGAGAAAAAAGATCTAACGTAAAATTATGCCTTTTTCTACCAAGATTCTGTTTCATGGGAATCTTCATTAAGTAGAAAACGTGATAAAATTGCGTTTATTTGTGGCTCGAACGACAGCTCGTACTTTAACTCACCCTGCGAAAGAAAGTTATGTACATTCAATAGGTTCTCATAGGTACAATTCGGTACATGCATGGGGATTTTGTAGACCCTGCTGTCATCTTTAGAAAAGGGTGATTTTGCTTTTTGTCCAAAGAGGTAGGGCCAAAGAGTGAGGGAGCAGGAGATGGCGATCCTGTCTACTCTATATGTCGTAAGGTAGCGGTTTATGCGTTCTTGTATAGCTGCAAAAAACTCTTCGGTTTCCGCGAGTCGGACCCGCGACCCAGCCCTTGACTTCCCTTTGGTTTTAAGGTATTTAAGTTGGCTCATACCTTGTTTTTTACGCACCATGTAGGCTCTAAAGACTTTATGATCAACGTTTTCACCATTTTCAAAGTAACCTACTGCGGCCACTCCTGATTCCACCAATACTTGTATATAGTTAAAAAACGTGTTTTCCTGACTCGGCTCGTTAACCGGATAGCCTACTTGTAGTGGTAATCTCAAAAATAGATGCTCCCCTGTAGCCAAGGTATAGCTGATTTGATGCTTCTCGGGTTGATATTCCTCATTCCATCCGGATGTAGCAGCATGGGAAATAAATAAGGCTGTATGGTGTTGATGTAGTAAACGGTGCTTCACAACAATCGTAAACTAGGAACGCATAGATAAAGTTCACCCTGCAAATTGGACAGACTATTGCCTATTCGCCACACTCGTGCGATAGGGCGGATTTTTGTTTTTGCCGATAAATATATAGCTTTAAGCAACATTTAATTTACTGAAAGAAACAACATAGCCATGAACCCATTTTCCGAACGGCAGGTACAACAATATCATCGGGATGGATACCTGATAATTCCTGGATTTTGTTCTAAGGATGAAATAGCCAAACTCTATGGCGTAGCCTTAGAAGACAGTGCAATGAAAAATAACGCCATGGATTTGAATGATCAAACCGGAAAGAAAACCCGTCTTTCCCTTTGGTTTACGCCGGGAAATGATCCTTTTGGCTATCTTGTAAGGTCTGAGAAAATGGTAGAAGGAGTAGCACAGCTTATGGACAGCAATTCGCCGGTGTGCCATTTCCATTCTAAACTTATGCAAAAAGAGCCTAAAGTGGGAGGAGCTTGGGAATGGCATCAGGATTACGGGTATTGGTATAAAAACCAGTTTATTTATCCGGATCAACTGATGAGCGTGATGGTCGCGTTAACAAAAGCGACGAAAGAAAATGGCTGTCTTCAAGTGATAAGGGGATCCCATAAACTAGGCCGCGTAAACCACGGATTCGCAGGAGAACAAGTGGGGGCTGACATGGTGATGGTTGAAAATGCACTAAAGACCATGGAGCTGGTGTATTGCGAATTGAAACCCGGGGATGCATTGTTTTTTCATAGTAATCTTCTCCATCGGTCGGAAGCAAACCTATCCGATCACCCCCGTTGGTCTGTTATCGCTTGTTACAATTCCCAATCCAATATCGCCTATAATGAAACTTCCACTGCCTGGAAGAATCCGGTAGCGGTTGTTCCTAATGAAGCTATTCTGGAATGGGAAGCAGACTCCCTGTCAAAGGCAGATTTTCTATCAAAGGACAAAGATCCGGCACTAAAGGAGACGGGGTGGGAATCACAAATCAATGTAAAATAACAGGCATTAACCACCTTGAATACTGCCAAAAAGCACCGCACTTAAAATCGATCATGACTGGGGCTATAAACGAAGGAATGATTCCTTTTGCTTTATCCTCCGGTTCCTTATCGGGTAAGTAAATGCTTGCGAAGCGGGAGAGGTGATAACCATAAAAAGAAACCATCCATGAAAATAGCCATGCTCGGGTCCGGATTTATTGCGCGATTTTATGCGGACACCTTACATGATCAGCGAAGGAAAGACAGGATTCATCTTGTATATTCCCGCAATGAGAAAAATGCCAGACGCTTTGCCGAAGATTATGGGCTACCTGTCTTTACGACCGATATGGAAGAAGCTATTGGTCATTCAGAAACGGAAGTGGTATTAATCTCCCTACCAAACCACCTCCATGAGGACGCCGTATTGGCGTGTGCCCGCGCAAAAAAGCCTGTGCTGTGTACCAAACCTTTGGGAAGAAATGCGCAGGAAGCAAAACGAATGCTAGATGCGGTGGAGGAAGCCGGGATTTTTGCGGGATATCTAGAGGATTTATGCTACACACCAAAATTTCTAAAGTCATTAAAAAGTATTCAGGGAGGAAGCCTTGGCAGGATACTTTGGACAAAGTCTCGAGAAGCACATCCCGGCCCACATAGCGATTGGTTTTGGGATAAAGAAAAATCTGGAGGGGGTGCGATTATTGATCTTGGCTGCCACTGCGTGGAAATAGGCAGAAATTTTATCGGCAAGCAGGTGAAACCACTTGAGGTAATGTGTTGGTCAGACACACAGGTGCATCCCATAGAAGCAGAAGACCATGCCGTGGGCCTGGTACGCTATGCTTCCGGTGCTATTGGACAGTTTGAGGTAAGTTGGACCTTTCGGGGCGGAATGGATTTGCGGGATGAGGTTATGGGTACCGAGGGGACTATTTGGTTGAACAGTTTCCTGCGCACCGGATTTGAAATGTTTACTACGGGAAAAGGTGCGGGATATGTCGCAGAAAAAGCGGAAAGCAATAGCGGTTGGCTTTTTCCGGTAGGGGACGAGTCGAATGAACTTGGCTATCCCCATATGTTCACCGACATGTTTGAAGCCTTGGAAAAGGGCAATGATCCGCTCGAAACATTTTACGACGGCTATGTCGTAAATGCGATACTGGACGCAGCCCTTCTTTCGGCACAAACCAAACGATGGGAAAAAGTTAACCTGGAGGTCTGGCGTGGGGACGACGCCTCAGAATCTGCTAACAGCTATCAGGAGTATGACGACTTGCATTGGCTAATCAAACAGGAGATTCTTCCAAACGGGGACAGGAAGGCGATATTAAAAAACAAACAAACGGGGGAATTGAGTCAGGTAGTAACCCCTCATGCGTAAATTCTACGCTGATTTGGGACCAAAAAGAAACGATAAGCGAATTTTCAGTCATCGAGATACCGCTTAAAACGAAAATCCGCTGAAAAAAAAATAAGCAATCCGGGCTTAGATGAAAATAAACACCTTGCGAGATAAACGTAAAGTGACCTGCAACGCATAACGCATAAAAAAACCGCTATGTACGCCCCCTTTGAGTTTCTCACTACAAACTTTCACTTTTCCTTTTCAAAAAAGGTCTATTTAAATTTCAATTTTCCCGGATGCCGATGCGCTTGTTTTTTTTCTTTGTAAGTGTTTGTTGCTCCGTCAATCAGTTGATGGCGCAGAAAATAAACCATCATTACCAACTGCCGATTAAAAAAACCTCCTCCTCCATACGTATAGATGGGGTAATGGATGAACAGGGTTGGCTGGATGCGGCAGTTGCCGATAACTTCTACATGATTTTACCCATGGATACCAGTTTTTCACAGGTATCGACGGAGGTCCGTATGACCTATGATGAGGAGAAGTTGTATATATTGGTTATTAATCACCATGCTGTTCCTGGGCCCTACTACGTGGAGTCGTTACGTAGGGACTTTTCGTTTCAAAAAAACGACAATTTTTTACTTTTCATGGATCCGTTTGACGATCAAACAAACGGCTTCAGCTTTGGCGCTAACGCTGCCGGGGCGCAATGGGATGGAATCATGTACGAAGGCGGCAGGGTCGACTTGAGCTGGGACAACAAATGGGTATCTAAAGTGACCAATTATCCTGATAAGTGGATCTTCGAAGCGGCAATACCCTTCAAAAGTATCCGCTACAAAAAGGGGATTAGTGAGTGGGGAATCAACTTCAGCCGCTTGGATCTGAAAACTACTGAAAAATCTTCATGGGCACCCGTTCCGCGGCAGTTTCCCTCTGCGTCCCTTGCCTATACAGGAACATTGGTATGGGACAATCCTCCTCCCGAACCTGGAGCGAACATTTCTGTAATACCTTATGTAATGGGCGGCTCGGTAAATAATTTCGAAGGAAAGGCAAAGCCTTCGTACCAAAATAGGGTAGGGGTAGATGCCAAAATTGCGGTAAGTTCTTCTATGAACCTAGACTTGACCGTTAACCCTGATTTCTCGCAAGTAGAGGTTGACCGGCAATTGACCAACTTGGACCGCTTTGAGTTATTCTTCCCAGAGCGTAGGCAGTTCTTTCTCGAAAACGGGGATCTTTTTGCAAATTTTGGCTACGAAACCATCCGGCCTTTCTTTTCGAGGAGGATTGGATTGGATGCTCCGATTCAATTCGGTGCGCGATTGAGTGGCCGAATCAACAAAGACTGGCGTATTGGGGCAATGAACATGCAGACGGGAACAGTGGATCAAACCGGACTTCCCGCACAAAACTTTAGCGTACTTTCCCTTCAACGACGGGTGGCCCAACGGTCAAATATAGCAGCGATTTTTATCAACAAATCTGCGTTCGATCTGATTTCTTCCAGTGAACCTGTTACAGGGCAAATCAATGATTTCCACAGAAACCTCGGCATAGAATACAACTTGGCTTCTTCAAATAATATGTGGACGGGAAAAGCCATGTTTTTAAAATCAATAAACCCGGGTGAAACAGGAAACGGAATGGTGCATGCCGCTAATCTTAGGTATTCCAGTGGATCACTTACCGCGGAATGGAAGCATGAATATGTGTCCCCTGATTATACCGCCGAAGTAGGATTTGTTCCCCGTGTGGGATTTTACAGGATCAATCCCAGAATGGCTTACCTCTTTTTCCCTAAAAGCAAAAAGATCCTGCAACATGGACCGACAGCAAATGTCTCTCTGTTCTACAACATGGATCTAGCCCAAACTGACAACATTACTATGTTGGGATATACCATGCGGTTTAGAAGCCAAAGTGAATTGTCCGTCTTTGGTGGCTTTAACCGGATCTTACTCCAAGCTCCTTTTGATCCGACCAATTTCAGTGGAAACACCCTGGAGGCATTTACTGATCACAACTGGTACAACTACGGCGCGGAATATGCATCAAAACCACAAAGCCTTTTTACCTATCGCGTCTCCAGCCAGTTTGGGGGCTATTATGCCGAAGGCACAAGGTTTAATGTAATGGGAGAGGCTGGCTACCGCTTCCAACCCTATGTCGGTATTAATATGGCTGCAAACTACAATGATATTCTGTTACCTGCGCCTTGGTTTCGAACGCGTTTCTGGCTTGTGGGCCCGAGACTAGACGTAACACTGACAAATACGGTCTTCCTTACAGCTTTTGCCCAGTATAACGAACAGATTAACAACATTAATCTGAATACGCGATTTCAATGGAGATTTAAACCAGCGTCCGATCTGTTTCTAGTTTTCACGGATAATTATCTGCCAGCACCATTCTACGTCAAAAACCGGTCAGTAGCATTGAAATTCACCTACTGGTGGACCATGTAGGAAGTAGTCTACCAGGATTTCAGCCCCAAGAGTTTTTCTCCAAGCGTTGATAAGGTGGCTTTGGCATACCTTTCTTGCTCCCATCTTCTTGGATCGCCGGGAAAAGCATATCCTTCCGGAGGGGTGCGCTTTTCCCAGCAACTGATTCTCCATTGTCTCATTTCTTCGTTCTCCGGCTCTGCAGGCATCATTGAGATGTATTGGGCCATGCGGACCTTGCTCCCCGAATTGTTTGGCCGTATCCCATGAGGAAGTTTGCTGTTAAAAATCAATAGGTCTCCGGTGTTTAACTTTACCTTTTCAATGTCAAAACCCGTCACGTCCGGCTGAAATTTATTTCTATCTTCAGGCTGGGTTGTTTTCCAGCTTGAATAGGTTCGATATAGTTCAGGAACACATTGAAACCCGCCAACATTTACATCAGATTGGTCATTTAGGGCAACTAGGCCTTGTACATTTTGTGGGTCGGTATCCGGATCGTAGTCCCAATGAATGAATCCTTTAAATTCGAACCCGGGGCGTGCCGGTAAATTCAAATTTGCGCGGTCAATCGTCACCCATAATTCATCCACTCCCCAAATATCGCTAAATACCTGATGTACCTTGGGATATTGACGGATGTCCCAAAGAAACTGATGATGATATAGTTCCACCATACCACTGTTGCGAAGCTCCTTCATCTGTATCTCTGATCTTGATGGACTATACCAAGTTGAAGGGTCAACTGGATCCTTTTCTTCAAATTCCCAGATTAGATTTGAAAGACGTGTTGTATACTCCTGTGGCACCGCCTGTTTCACGACTACATACCCGTTCGTTATCCAAAAATCCCAGTCTTCATCCGAAAGTATTTTTAGCGGGCGGTTATTTTTCCGATCATTGAGCCTGATTTTACTGGAAGTAGCGGTAGACGGGTTCCCCGGAATCTCTTTATGATAGTTATTTGCGGCCATTACGTTTTTTTTATGATGGGTTTTTGTTTAGCCTGTTAATTTAACCATTTTTGACAAATAATCCACCAACTCACGAGCGTTGAAGTCAATACTTACCTATTCGTCCGCTGGCATAAATCGGTTTTATTTATTAGAAGAATTGCCGTAGCTTGTTCACCAAAATACAATTAGATGTTGCCTCTAAGAAAACTAACACGTACCCGTTGCTTCCTGATTTTGGGATTAGCCCTTTTTACCGGATCGGTGTATTCACAAACCTCATCGGAGCTTTTTCATGGGCTAGAAAAACTAAAGGAAACGAAACGGGTCCTTTATGTCGCCGCCCACCCCGATGATGAAAACACCAGGCTTATAGGCTATTTGGCTAATGGCGTTCATGCGGAAGTGGCTTACCTTTCTTTGACAAGAGGGGATGGCGGGCAAAACCTAATCGGTAAAGAATTGGGCATCGAATTGGGAATGATTCGGACTCAAGAACTTATTCGGGCGAGGGAAACAGACGGCGGACGTCAGTTTTTCTCAAGAGCGATAGATTTTGGCTTTAGCAAACACCCGGATGAGACATTAACAAACTGGGAACGGGAAAAGGTATTGGAGGATGTGATTTGGATAATCCGTAAGTTCCAGCCGGACATCGTGATCAATAGATTCAACGACATACCCGGAACCACGCACGGTCATCACACGACCTCGGCAATTTTGTCTCTCGAAGCCTTCGACAAAGCCGCAGACCCTACCGTTTTTCCTGACCAACTACAATGGGTAGAACCCTGGCAGCCCACCCGGGTTTTCTGGAATGCATATAACTGGGGGGGGCAATATGAACCGAAAGAGGGTACGATGTATCACCGGTTTGAAGTAGGTGATTTCAATCCCTTTCTTGGTCAAACTTACTCTAAAATCGCAGCTGACAGTAGAACCATGCACAAATCCCAAGGCTTCGGTTCTACAGCACAGCTCGGTGAAGGCAGTGATTTTGTAGAATTTGTAAAAGGAGTCCCATTTACGTCGGATCCTTTTCAAGGAGTTGCTACCCGTTGGGATAAGGTCCCTCAAGGGAAGGCCATCGAGCGTGCCATCGATTTGGTGATCGCCAATTTTGATTTCAAAAATCCAGAAAACAATGTTCCTTCTTTACTAGACATCCGACAGCAATTATACGAGTTGTCCTCAAACGCCTTGTGGATCAAGGAAAAACAAGCCGATATTGACCAGTTAATTTTGGAGTCCATTGGATTCGCAGCCGAGTTTACGGCACCTAAAGAATTATCTTTCCCGACGGATGAATTCCGCGCGTTGTTAACCCTTAATAATTACAGTGCCATCAAGCTTGATCTACAGTCCTTTAGTGTATTGGACGACGACATCTCGTTAGCAGGTACCTTAACGGAAAATCGGCCACTTACGCAACAGATACCGATTCGTCTGCCTAGGGATTTTCCGGCTTCTCAACCCTATTGGATGGTACAACAGCCAAAAGACAACCTGTTTCAAATCGATAACCGTCTCGATATCGGTAAACCTTTCAATGATCCCTCGGTTTCTGGAAACTTGGTCTTTCGTATCGGAGGACAAAAATTTGAGCTGCAGGTACCCTTAAGGTATAAATATAATGATCAGGTAGACGGTGAGATTGTTCAACCATTTACGGTCGTACCAAGAGCTTCTTTGAGTATTGATAAAGAGAATGTTTTCCTGCTGAACGGGGCGAGTGATGTACTAAAAGTGGAAGTTAGTTTTGAAAAAGAACTGATGGAAGGAAAGTTGTCCTTTGAGGGAATTCCTGAATCTTCGTTCGAGATACTTTCGGAAATAAGGGAGCCGGAAAAAAAGAAAATCACTTATTCGGTGAAGCTTCTAGCCGGTTCAGTTGGTGAAAAGCGGGTTGTGGGAGTGAGATTCGTCACGCAGGACGAAGAGGTTTTTGATCAGGGAAAGCGGAGAATTACCTATAAGCATATTCCCAATTTGACGTATTTTCCGCCGGCAGAATTTAATCTTATCCAGTTGAATCTAAATACAAGTGCCCAGCGGATAGGCTACATTCCTGGGGCAGGTGATGATGTCCCCGGTGTGCTTCGTAACCTCGGCTACGAAGTAGACGTTTTGGACGATGGCGCGTTGAACCTAAGCAAGATGTTGGAGTTTCACACCCTAATCGTGGGCATACGGGCCTTGAACGTAAATCAGGCATTGGCAGATGAAATGAGTACGCTGTTTAGGTATGTTGAGCAGGGGGGAAATCTTATTGTACAATACAACACCTCCTCACCGCTACTTACCCGGCAGCTAGGCCCATACCCATTGCAGCTATCAAGAAACCGTGTAGCCGTGGAAGACTCGCCTGTAAACGTAGATTTTTCCGCCCATCCTGTATTAACTACCCCTAACCGCATAGTGATGAAGGATTTTGAGGGATGGGTTCAGGAACGTGGACTTTATTTTCCCAACGAATGGGATGACCAGTATATCACGCCTCTCGAAATGCAAGATCCTGGAGAAACACCGACGAAAGGTTCCCTGTTATTGGCCAATTACGGTAAAGGTACCTTCACGTATTCCGGCATATCTTGGTTTAGGCTGTTGCCTGCTGGCGTACCAGGAGCCATTAAGTTATTTGTAAACTTAATTGAACAAGCGGGTGAGCGGAAAAATGACTGATAGAAGGTGGTATAAAGTCTACTTCATGCAACTCGTCGTTCTTGCCATTTTGACGTTGCTATTTTATTTCCTAACCAAGGCTTTCGCATGAGTATTCTAGACTGGAGTATCCTATTTGGAACCTTAGCTGTGATAGTGGGATACGGTGTATACAAGACATACGGAGCCAAGGACATGGAAAACTACCTGAAGGGTGGCAATGACATGAACTGGTGGACAATTGGGCTTTCGATAATGGCTACACAAGCCTCAGCCATCACCTTCCTGAGCACTCCCGGACAGGCATACGCTGATGGTATGCGGTTTATCCAATTTTATTTTGGATTGCCTATAGCCATGATCATCCTTTCTATATTCTTTATACCGATATATTACAGACTAAAAGTCTATACGGCTTACGAATTTTTAGAATCCCGTTTTGATCTTAAGACTAGAACTTTAGCGGCCTTGCTTTTCTTGATCCAAAGGGGACTAGCTGCGGGTATAACCATATACGCTCCCTCTATTATATTATCTACCTTGTTAAACTGGAATCTGACGTTTACGAACATTTTTATCGGGTGTTTGGTGATTTTGTATACAGCTTCCGGGGGAACAAAAGCGGTGTCGATTACCCAAAAGCAACAGATGGCTGTAATGATGGGGGGGATGATTTTAGCGGGAATTCTTGTGATTCAATTGCTGCCGGTGACATTTACCGAAGCCCTGCATGTGGCTGGGAAAATGGATAAGCTAAACATCGTAAACTTTGAATTCAATCTTTCCGATAGGTATAATTTCTGGTCCGGTATGACCGGAGCGCTGTTTTTATTTCTATCCTATTTCGGTACGGACCAATCACAGGTACAACGTTACCTAACCGGAAGATCGCTCACCCAAAGCAGAATGGGATTAATGATGAACGGATTTCTAAAAATTCCCATGCAGTTTATTATCCTGTTCATCGGTGTAATGGTCTTTGTATTCTATCAATTTTTCCAGCCTCCTGTTTTTTTTAATCAAGTACAGGTCGAAAAGTTGAAACAAAGTGAATACTGGGATCAATATCAAGGCCTTGAATCCGACTATAGAGAGAAGTTTGAATCCAAAAACATCGAAATATACGCGCTGTTGGACGCGGTCAAGGCGGACGATCCCGCCGCCATAGAAGCGGCTAAAGAAAGAATAAAAACCGAATCAAAGGCTCAGGAAGCTATCAGGACGGAGGTTAAATCCCTTATCACCGCCAACGATCCATTGGGAGAGACAAATGATACTGATTATGTGTTTATGCGTTTTGTAATGGACTACTTGCCGAAGGGAATCATCGGGCTTCTTTTCGCCGTAATCTTTTCGGCAGCGATGTCGAGTACCTCCTCCGAACTAAACGCTTTGGCCTCAACAACTACGGTGGACATTTATAAACGCTCCATCAATAAGACCGGCATCTCACGCCATTATATGTATTCTTCCAAATGGTTTACGGTGCTTTGGGGGGTTTTTGCAATACTTTTTGCGACCTATGCGTCACTATTTGAAAATTTGATTCAGGCCGTAAACCTGCTTGGATCTCTTTTTTATGGTACCATTCTGGGCATATTCTTAGTCGGGTTTTTTATGAAATGGGTAAAAGGCCATGCCGTTTTTTTAGCTGCCTTGATTACGGAAGCAGTGATCCTGTTGATTCATTTTAACAACCCCGGAGAGCTACTTGGTATCAGCATAGACATAGGATACCTATGGTATAATGCGATAGGCAGCCTGTTATTGATGACGATAGCGGCATTGATTCAGCTGTTTGTAAATCTCCAAAAAAAGTAGGTAGGGCGACAATACCGTTTATCCTCACCCTATCCCTTCCTTTATTTAAGTGAAGAAATGAGGCGTTCATTCAACCTCACGTAATCCATATTGTTGGCTTCCTTCGCTAGTACCATGGATTTATTGGCGGAAGCTTTCGCCTGATCTTTCAAACCAAGCTTTTGTTCAATCTTTGCCTTCAGATGTACCGTCCAGTATTTTGGATCTGCGGATACGGATTTCGTGATCCAGTCTAGCGCTAGGTTCAGATCCTTGTCCGTATTGAAATAGTAGTTGGCCGCCTGATAATACATGCCGGGATTGTTCGGGTTTTTGTCAATCACTTGGTCCTGAATTTGGGCCATGACGATGGAATCTACTTCACTCTCTATCCTTATCTCCGCAGAACGTCCTTCCCACGCAATGTATAAGGTTGCCGCAGAGTCGGTCAAATCTCTAAAGCCAATCTCCAATGTCTCCAATGGTTTTTTTAACTTTTTATTTGTCGCGTTTACACGTAACACATCAAAGTCAGGTGTATAGCCTACAGCTCCCCAAAGATCTTTATTAGACGAGAATATTACCTTGAAAGAATCCCTTTCAGGTATGCTATACATGGCATATTTCCCAGCTTTGAGGGACTGCCCTTCTACAGAGACATCCGTGCTGAATTCGATTACAGTTGCTGCATTGGCGCCTGTACGCCATACTTCACCATATTGAACCAATTGCCCAAATACTTTCCTATCCCTCATGCTTGGTCGGCTATATTCCAGGTTGATTTGTGTCAGCCCCATCAGCTGGCTGATTTTTGATGGTGGGCTTGCCTGTGGCATTTGAAGTTGTGCTTCTACGGGTAAGTAAATAAGCAGGAACTGGGCGATTAGTAAAACGGTTAATTTTGCTTTCATAAATTTTTGTAATTATATTCGGTTTTTGTTTTAATCTTGGCTTGTAAACGTTTACCAAACGGCAAAAGTTGGTAAATTAATACGAACATAGAACGAATGGACGTGTATCTTAGAGCAATGTAATTAATTTGTACTAAGTACTATTTCATTTTTGTAGAATTGAGATTTTGATTACGTTGACGTACGATTCTTTAAACGAACCTATTTAATGAACCTAGCTATTATCGCGCCAAGCAAAGATGTAAAGGATTGGGTAGAAACCTTCAAAAAGCTCGACCCTTCTTTGACAATAAGTGTTTTTCCTGCTATTGAGCGGTACGATCGCATCGATGTGGTAGTTCTTTGGCAGCACCCTCATGGCATCTTAAAACAATTTCCGAATTTAAAGTTGATTTGCTCTATGGGTTCTGGGGTAGATCATATTATTACTGACCCCGATCTGCCGGGTAATATTCCCATTACACGGATTGTTGATCCTCGGTTGACGTTCAGTATGACAAACTATGTTGTCATGGGGATTTTGAACTTTCATCGGCAATTTTTGCGGTACCTTGAAGATAAGACCAACAAGGTATGGGATATGTCTAATCCAGAAATCGATATTCAAGTTGGGGTGATGGGCGCTGGTCAGCTTGGTACAGATGTTCTTGACAAGTTGAAAGCACTGGGAATTCCCGCCTTGGCTTACGGAAACAGTCTTAAAGATAATTACCAACATCCTTATTTCTATGGGGAAGAATTGGATTACTTTTTAAAACAAGTTAATGTAGTGGTATGTTTGCTGCCACTCACACCTCAGACAACTGGATTTTTGAACCTAAAGCTTTTTAAGAAATTCAATCGGGGAACCTATCTTATCAATGTTGCAAGAGGAAAGCATTTGGTTGAGGAGGATTTATTGACCGCGCTTTCGGAAGGCTATGTTTCAGGTGCCTTGTTGGACGTATTCCAGCAAGAACCTCTCCCTAAAACGCACCCATTTTGGGAGCATAAAGCCATTACGGTTACGCCCCATATAGCCTGCATTACCATGTATCAGGCAGCAGTACCCCAAATACTGGACAACATTCAACGTTTAGCAGCGTCTAATCCACTTAAAAATCAAATCAACCTAAGCTTAGGCTATTAATCGATTGTTTTAATAATCTTTTTACCTATGAAGACCTTTACCATTGTATGTCCTACCGATTTTTCGGAATGTTCGTTAAATGCCATCGAATTTGCCGCTAAACTTGGCGAAAAGCGGCATGCGAACGTGGTGATTCTTCATGTCCCAAATAAGGCAGATTATGCCAAACTAAATGTAACCCTAGAACCAAGCGGAGAACACCATTTTGCGGAATCAAAGTTGGACGCTCTCGTGAAGACGGTGGAAGAAGAGAGTATCGCAAAGGGTTTGCAATCCTGCAAGGGGCTTATAAAAGAGGGAACAACTGTTCCTACTATACTTGAGCTTTCCAATCAGATGGATGTGGATCTCATCGTAATGGGGACTGAGGGCGTAAATGAATTGAAAAAGAACTACATTGGCACTACGGCAAGCAATGTTGTAGGCGGTTCCCGCCGAGACGTCTTCGTCATTCCTCGAAAGGTTTTTTTCAAACATCCCCGTAAGTTGGTTTATGCGACGGACTATTTGGAAGAGGATAAGATTGCGATTCAAAAAGTAGTCGACTTTGCACAGCTATATGACAGTGAACTTGATATTTTACATGTAGGTAACAAGCTTGGAACCGTTGATAAGGCACTACACTTAACGATGATAGATGAAATGCAACCGTTTATCAACTATGAAAAAATAAACTTTGTACTAAAAGCATACCGCGACACTCCTGCCTTGGGCTTGGAGAGTTACCTTATCTCAGCAAAAGGTGATATCCTATTCACACTTAGTTTGAAAAAAAGCTGGTTTGACAAGCTTTTCACTCAAAACCTCTCGCGGAAAATGTCCTACTTTATCAATAAGCCCCTTTACGTTATTAAGCGCCTTTAAATTTATTTTTTATAAATTTCAAAAAATCTTTTCTGACTTGTCCATCGGTGACAAGACTGTTCAGTAACGTCAAAAATGATGCAAACGTTATTTTTCTCGCTTTGCCTGCTTCGATGTATGCAGGCGCGATGGGAGGAAGGTTAGCGGCAGATTGGTCGTCACCGGAGACTGCCCCGTTCTTTTGCTCATAAGGTTTATACCCGATTAGGTCATCGGACTGTTTGAAACTTTTTTTTGACCGGCTGATGTACCCTAATTTTTCTTCCACTAACCCTTTGTTATTGTAGGAAATGGCGTCCTCCGGATCAAGGGCAATGGCTTTTTCATAATCCGCTATTGCCCCATGAAAATCTCCCATTCTGTCCTTAAGATACGCCCTGCTGGCATACCTGTAAGGGTTATTAGGATCAAGGTTAAGCGCACGGTCTAACTCTGAAATCGCTTCCTCGTTTCGGTTTAAAAGATGAAGGACTACTGCCCTGTCACTTATATGCGTGGTATCGTAGGGGGTAATACTAATCAGTCGGTCAAAGTCCTCCAACGATCGTTGATAATCACCTAAACGGGAAAATACACGCGCCCTATAGGAAATGTACTCAATTTCTTCTGGATGCTTATTTACAAGTTGGTGGAGGATTTCAAGCGACTCGCTAAACTTCCCCGCTTTAAACAGTGATTTCGCTTTTTCAAATTCAGCCATGGTTTTACGGAAGGTTACCTTATACTACAACAAAAATCCCGCAATTGTTTCCTTCCATCAAAAAAACCAACTTCTTGTTGTGCGATTATGTTTCAATTCCCTTCATCTCCGGTTAAGCAATCGCCAATTTTATTTACCTTTGTAGATAGAAAAAGTTTTTACATGCCCAGTACGCCTGAATCCATTTTAAAAGCGCTTAAGTCAGGAATAGTAGCACCGGTCTATTTTATTCAGGGTGAAGAGCCCTATTTTATCGACAAGATCACTGATTACATTGAAAGAAATGCCATCGCCGAACACGAAAAAGGATTCAACCAATTGGTGATGTACGGGAAGGATTCGCCAATGCCCGCCATTCTTACAAACGCCAAGCGATTTCCGATGATGGCAGACCGGCAAGTTGTAATCGTCAAAGAAGCACAAAATATACCGGATTTGGGGAAGGATATGGTTGATAATCAGCTAATAAGCTATATCAAGAATCCCCTTCCCAGTACCATTCTGCTATTCGCATACAAGTACAAAACCCTGGACGGCAGAAAGGCGCTTTACAAAGAACTGGACAAACATGCAATTTTGGTAAAATCAGATAAAGTACCGGAATACAAGTTGTCCCCGTACATCGAAGGGTACCTGAAAGAGAAAGGATTTAACATAGATCCAAAGGCCTGTCAGGTATTGGCTGAATCCATCGGCAACAATTTGGAAGTGCTGACAAACGAGGTCGACAAAATGTTGATCAACTTCTCCGACCCTGTCACGATCACCACAGACCATATACAGAAATTTATCGGTATCAGTAAAGAATACAACAGCTTCGAACTTACAAAAGCGTTAAGCTACAAGGATTTACTCAAGGCCAATACCATTATCCGATATTTCAGTCAAAATCCAAAAAACCATCCGCTAATTCCCACGCTGTCATTGCTTTTCACCCATTTCAACCGCTTATTGTTGGTGTATGGGAACAAGCAAGCGAATGAACGGGAACTCGCCGGTATCCTGAAAGTAAATCCCTTCTTTATTAAAGAATACAACATAGCAGCAAAAAATTATTCTTTGGGCAAGATAATTGATATCATCGGATACTTGCGGGAGACGGATTTACGTTTGAAAGGAGTTGAAAACAACAGTTCCGATGAATCCCAACTTTTGAAAGAACTAGTATTTAAAATCTTGCATTAAATCCAGTTGCATTCCATGAGACAAACTTTATTACTATGCAGCTTCTTGGTCCTTCTTCTGCAGGTACATGTAAAAGCCCAGTCCACGCTTTATCAGCGTGGGACGGAAATTGCTTTTCAAGATGCGTTAGAACTGTATACCAAGGGGCAATATGCTGCTTCCAAGATGGAACTGGCGAGACTTGCCGAGGTGGATCTCTCTGAAAATAGGGAGATTGAACGCCAATATTACTACGCTTCAGCAGCCTTAAAGACAGAAAATCCCGACGGGGAGATAATGCTTGAAAAGTTTGTTTTAGATTTTCCAGATGCCCCTTTGCGGAATAAAGCAGCGATGGAACTGGGCAACCATTTTTTTGCGGCAAAAAATTATCCAAAAGCCATTGAATCCTACCGGAAAGTGGCTACCGAGACCCTGTATGGTCCCGAGAAAGCGGAGGTCTTGTTTAAAACGGGTTATTCCTTTTTCCAGTTGAAAAACTACAAGGAATCGTTGGCTTATTTTGAACAATCCAAACGTTTTCGTTCGGAGTTTCTTGCTGATTCGTACTATTATGCAGGCTACGTCTACATGGATCAAAACGATGATGAAAAGGCAATTGCAGATTTTAAAGAAGCAGAAAAGGCGGCCGCCTACGCTGGCAAGGTTCCCTACATGTTGGCTTCCATTTATTACCGGAAAAAGGATTTCGACGCCCTGATCGCCTACGTTCCGACCGTAATGCAGCGTCAGGGACTTGAAAAAAAGGAATCGATACAACTGCTGTTGGCAGAGGCCCATTATGCCCGTGAAAACTACAATGAGGCAGCTTCCAACTACATGGCATTTGTGCAGGCAAAGAAGGGAAGCCTTACCCGAGAGCAGCAATATAAGGCTGGGGTGAGTCACTATCAAACCGGCAAATTCGGTGATGCCAGCAATTTCTTTAAAGAAGTCGCTCTTCAAAACGACAAACTGGGGCAGGTGTCCAGTTATTATCTGGGACATTCCTATGTCAAGCTCAACAATCCACAGTTCGCTTCAAACAGTTTCGCAAACGCCTATAAGAGCGACCATGATGCGCAGATCAAACAAGAGGCGCTATTCAATTATGCAAAGGTGAATCTGGAACGCGGGAGTTTTCAGGATGCTGTAAGTGCACTGGATACCTATCTTCAATCTTACGGAAGTGGCCCACATGCCAAGGAGGCTGAAATTTTGCTCAGTGATGCGCTGATCAATACCAATAACTACCTGAGGGCGATAGAGCACATGGATAAGATCACCAACAAATCGGACCGGATTAAAAGTGCTTATCAAAAAGTAACATTTTATCAGGCTATGGTCTATTACCGTGACAAAAAATACCCGGCGGCCCTACAACTACTAAATAAATCACAAACCCAACCAGCCGACAGATCCCTGCTTGTTCAATCACAATTTTGGAAAGCGGAGATTCATGCTGCGAGCGGCAACCTCCCTGAAGCCATTAAGGCCTATCAGGCTGTGTTGGCCCTTAAACCGCCCGCTCAGGATCCGCACCTGATCAAGACACATTATGGCCTTGGTTATGCCTACTTCAATTCGGAGAATTACCCCGCTGCTGAAACGCAGTTTAAGCAATATACCGATAAGTTGAGGGGCGCAAGGGAAAATCAAAATTACGAGGATGCGTTGCTACGGCTGGGGGATACGTATTATGTTCAGAAAAAATTTAATGATGCGCTCGAGGCTTTTAACCGGGCAATCCGCGAGAATAATTCAGCTGCTGACTACGCTTATTTCAGAGCCGGTGTGATCCATAATTTTGAAAACAGAAATACGCAGGCAATCGATCAGTTAGACAGGGTTATTAACGGGTTTCCTGAGAGTAGGTATGTCGAAGACGCCCTTTTTCAAAAAGCGCAGATCCAAATGGAAATGACCAGGTATGCAGACGCCAGAAACGGATTTTCCGCGTTGATATCAAGTAGACCGAATAGTCCGTTTATCCCTTTTGCCCTAGAGGGGCGGGCAGTTGCAAATTATTCACTTCAGGAGTATGAGGGCGCGATCGGAGATTATAAACGTATCCTAGACGACCATCCAAATTCCGCCAACGTAGATGCGGCATTAGTAGGGCTGCAGGAAAGCCTTACGCTGCAGGGCAGGGCAGGGGAGTTTTCCAACTACCTATCTACATACAAAAAAGCCAACCCCGGAAGCAACAGCCTACAGGTGCTGGAATTTGAAAATGCGAAAAATCTCTTCTTTAGCCAATCGTACGAGGCTGCTATACGGGCCTTTGAAAGCTACTTACGAAGCTATCCCAATGTGGTTCAGGCTTCAGAGGTGCGCTTCTTTATTGGTGACGCGTATCTCCGGCTTGGAGATAAAGATAAAGCTTTGGAGTATTTCTACCTTATAGAAAATGTATCTGACGTCGCACTTAGAAACAGGGCCGTTCAACGTATCGGAAGTCTTGAGTTTGAAAAAGGAAACTTTAAGAAATCGATTCCCTATTTCCGATTAATCAGCAAGAATGCCCGTACCAAAATTGAAGAGTATGATGCTTTTCAGGGGCTAATGAATGCGTACTTTTCGATAGAGCGATATGATTCTGCCCTGATTTATTCGGATAATATTATTCAACTTGGGGAAGTCACTCCCGATGCGCTTCCCAAAGCGTTGTTGGTTAAAGGGAAGGCGAGCAAAGCTCTAGGCCAACTTGAGGAAGCTAAGCGTGCCTATGAGAGCGTGTACAGGGATTTCAAAACCATTCAAGGTGCTGAGGCGCTTTATCTACTGGCCCTGCAACTACATGAAGCCGGACAGTTCAGCGAATCGAACGAGCTAATATTCAACCAATCACAACCATTCGGCGCATACGACTACTGGTATGGTAACCAGTTTATTCTCTTGGCGAAGAACTATATGAAACTCGGCGAAACATTTCAAGCGAAGGCCACTTTGGAATCTGTGGTTGAAAACTCAACCAATAACCTGGTGAAAGAAGAAGCTAGCAAACTATTACGCTCTATCAATTAACCTATGAAGGCAGCAGTAGCGATTTTTACTTATTTACTCGTATCAGTGATTTATTCTGGAAAAGCGATCGCCCAAAATACGCCAGACCGGGGGGAAATTAGGGATACGGAGTTTATCATCAGAAAAGACAGGGTGCTTACCCTTCCCCAGCAGCCCCGAATTTTTGAGCGCCCGCCAGCGTTACCTCCGGTAAGCAGCAAGGAAAGTTATGTGTATGAAGTGAAAAATTTCTTCCTAGATCTTCAGCCTGTAGCATTAGATATACAGCCCTATGCCAAAGCGTTTCCGAAACAAGATACTGACCGTTACCGTAGCTTCGTGCGTGTAGGGTTTGGAAACTATCTATCGCCTCTGGCAGAAGCGCACGTGACAAGCCTAAACAGTGATGAATTTGTCTATGGCCTAAAGCTGAAACATCAGGGATTTTATGAAGGGCCGGTTGATGGGGCAAATTCGGCAGAAGACCATACCAACATTAACCTAAACGGAAGCCTTTTCAGGGATTTTTTGGAGGTGTATGGAGATGTCGGATATGCGCGTGATCGGTACAATTTCTATGGGTATTCGGCAAACCCTGTGCTGGAGTCTACTCCCTTTGATTTGGAACAGGTATTTAATACGGTAAAGTTTAAAGCTGGAGTACGAAAAATTGATCAGCTTGACGTATTCTCCTATGACGGGTCAATCGGAT
Organism: Cytophagales bacterium; assembly: GCA_016124425.1. Taxonomy (GTDB): domain Bacteria; phylum Bacteroidota; class Bacteroidia; order Cytophagales; family Cyclobacteriaceae; genus Lunatibacter. The sequence continues at coordinate 3,987 of WGNT01000096.1, read as the reverse complement.
TGCGAATCTTCAATGATAGCTACCTCGCCAGAGAGCACGAGGCAACCATTAACGCATCAGTCGGCTTTCGGGCGAATGATCATCTTTCCGGAGGAATTTCCGCGGCACTATTCTTCACATCTCCCTCCGATTTACTGTATACGGACATTAACAGAAATTATTTTAAGCTGCAACCCTTTGCTTCCTATAACAAGGATGGACTTAATGTGAAACTTGGTGCGAATGTGATTCAGGAAAATGATGTGGTGCCAAATAAAAAGAGTGATTTCAACCTTTTTCCGTTGGCATCCATTAGCTATCAAATCAACCCGGCTTTTGGCGCCTATGCTTCCTATGAGGGTGACGTTATCCGGAATACCTACTATGGATTCGTCATGGAAAACCCCTTCCTAGGACCAAGTGAGCAATTGCGCAATACGATAAAAAACTATGAAATTGACGCTGGCATAACGGGTACGGTCAATGGAGAAATAAACTACAAGTTTGGCGTAAAATACGGTAACTTTACCAACATGCACTTTTATGGCAACAATGAGCGAGACAGTACCAGGTTTCAGTTAATTTATGATAATACCAGCCGCGTCGTTAATTACCATTTAAGTACGGATTGGAACTATGAGGGATGGTATCAGTTGGAGGCTAGCGCGAATTATTATCAATACACATTGACAGACTTTTCCAGCCCTTGGCATCGGCCGGAATGGGAGTTGTCACTCAATAATACGCTCAAACCTGCTTCCAAATGGCTTGTTCATGTAAACGCGACATTAATGGGAGGAATCCCGGTAATCAATCTGGAATCGGACACAACTGATACCTTAGGTGCACTTGCTGATCTTCATGCAAAAGTAGATTATAGTGTAAGCAGCAGACTGTCTGTATTTGCCATTGGAAACAACCTGTTGAACCAATCTTATCAACGGTTTTGGAACTATCCAGTGAGGGGTATACAGGGGATTGTCGGGGTGAGTTATAAATTTTAGTGCCCCATTACTGAGCAGGATTACAGGTTTAATTAGACGCAATATTGGGGATGTTAAGGTTTTCCTGTAATTTAGTGAATCCATTCAGCTAAAGATTTTTGTTATGTCCGAAAAAGATCCATCAAGAAAGCAAGACTCATCCAATGAGGATGAAGATTTTGGGCTTCCCAAGGTTAAATTCACACCCATTGGTCCTGAGAAAAGAGCGGCTACAGACGAGGCTGCCTCCCATGTAGGTCGGGAAGAAAGGGTGAAGAAAACAGTAGTGCCAAAGACTTCGACTACTAAAGAAAAAAAGGGAAACGGCTTTTTACTTGTACTCTTGTTCTTTATCATCGCTATTGGAGCGGGAAGTTTATATTACTTCGGATTCTTTGAAGCTACAGACGGTAGCGAACAGTCAACATCAGCATCTTCCACACTGGTAGAACCTGTACCACCTGCGCCTGTGATAGCAGAGGCGGAAGCAGAAGTTGCGCCTACACCGGAGATGCCTGCTGAAAATACCTTGTCTGAAATAACAGGTCGAGCAGCATCGCCAAGATATTACGTTGTGGTCGGTAGCTTTATTGATGGAGACTTGGCAAAAGATTATAGCAACATATTAAATAAAGCAGGTAATTCGACGTTTTTGATACATCCTTATGGAGATATCGCCTACTACAGATTGGCAGTAGCACAATACGACAACGTGAAGCAGGCCCTAGAAGTGATGAAAGATCAACAGGAGAATTTTGAGGAAAATTTATGGGTATTGAAATATTAATATGACGCTTCTGCAAACCTTATCAACTGATAGCCAAATGGCTGTCGACACTTTGTCATCAATTCAAGAATCAGCGTCCGAAATCGGATTGTTGGATTTATTAGTAAAAGGGGGATACATGATGATTCCATTGTATATCCTCTTTGTTTTGGCCATTTTTATTTTTGTTGAGCGGCTGATGATTCTCAAGAAGGCATCCAAAACACCAAAAGGTCTAATGGACCAGGTGAAAATGATGGTGCAGGGAGGAAATATTCAGCAGGCCAGAATGATCTGCCAAGGGGAAGAAACTCCGGTAGCACATATGCTATCTAAGGGGTTGGAAAGGATTGGCAGTCCGCTTAAAAATATCGAGGTGGCCATAGAGAATGTTGGGAAAATCGAAATTTACAAGCTGGAAAAAAACCTCGGGCTGATGGCGACAGTGTCCGGTGCAGCTCCGATGATCGGGTTCTTGGGAACGGTAACCGGGATGATCCAAGCGTTTATAAGTGTGGCTCAAGAAGAGGGTATGGTTTCTCCAAAGTTGCTGTCCACAGGAATTTATGAGGCAATGATAACGACGGCTACGGGACTTGTTGTTGGTATTTTAGCTTATCTCGGGTATAACTACCTCGTTTCCAAGGTATCAAAGCTTGTCCATAATATGGAATATACGAGCATTGAGTTTATTGATCTGCTTCAGGAAAAAAAATAACATGGCACTGCAGTCAAAGAATAAAATAGAGACAACGTTCAGCATGTCCTCCATGACCGATATCATCTTTCTATTATTGATATTTTTCATGCTGACATCATCCTTTATCACACCCTCCGGGCTTCCTGTGAATCTACCTTCAAGTGAAACTTCGGACATCATCATGCAGGAAGTGAGCGTTAGTGTTACCAAGGATCTAAAATTCTCGGTAAATGACAAACGTGTAAACCGCGATGAAATTAAATCAGAACTGGAAGCGTTATTAAAAGACACGAAAGGACACGTTGTCCTTCATATAGACAAAGAAGTGCCAGTGGAGTACTTGGTAGAAATTGGTGGTATTGCTGCCACATTGGAAGCCAACGTGTCCATTGCAACAAAACCTTTCAAATAGTGCATGGAAGCTTGGGGTGTAGATAAGGAAGATACAAAAAGCCGAAACAGGGCCATCGTCATTACGTTTGTTGTTAATGTACTATTGCTTATTGGGCTCTACTTTGTTGTCGTTTGGCGTGAACAAATCCCACCACTGTCTAAGTTTGGTCTGGAGCTGAATCTAGGATTTACCGAAACGGGATCCGGCAATGTCCAAACGACTGCCCCTCCCGCTGAAAATCTGCAGCAAATGGCAGAAGCCCCTGCGCCCGGAGAACAGGCCCCTGTGGTGACAGAGGCGGCAGTCCCTAAAACAGCGCCCCAGACTTCACAAGCAAATCCAACTCCCACCGTTTCTAAAAAGTCCGTTGAGGTAAAATCGAATGTTAGTAGTCCGCTGAAGGGAGCAGAAAAGACCACTGAAGCGCAAAAGGAAACGGCGAAGCCTGTCGAATCTAAACCCTCCCCATCCAAGCCTGCCGAAAATGAAGCAGTCAAGACTGAAACGAAGGCGCCGGAAAAGCCCCAAGTAGATCAGCGGGCGATTTTTGGAGCAAAGGGATCAACCGGGACCGGAAATCAGCCAAGCGCGGGTAGCAGTCAGGGAAATTCGTCAGCCCCAGGAGACGAAGGCAAGCCACAGGGCACTGTAGACGGAAGGTCCATCTTGCAGTCTGGAAAAGGAAATGCCGGTGACGGCGGAGGATATAATCTCGATTTAGCCGGTTGGGATTTTGCATCGAAGCCGAACATTCAAGACAGACTATCCACCCGCAACGGACGAATTGTGTTCCGAATTACGGTAGATCAAGATGGCCGCATCGTACAGGCTATCCCGTTGGAATATAATGTTTCCAATGAGGTTTTGACATACTATCGGACTGTCGTGAATTCCATGTCGTTTAAGCGCCAAAGTGGCAATCCAACGGCCGACTTTTCCACCGGGCGAATAACATTTATTATCAAGGTCGATTAGGGGATTTCATGAATTATCAGGAAACACTTGATTACCTGTACGATGCGCTTCCCATGTTTCAACGGATTGGTGCGGCGGCGTTTAAAAAAGACCTTGGACCTACCATAGCACTTTGTAATTACCTGGGAAATCCCGAGAGAAAATTTAAAAGCATCCATGTTGCCGGTACAAACGGTAAGGGAAGTACCTC
>WGNT01000195.1 GCA_016124425.1 Cytophagales bacterium | reverse complement strand
TTTTCTCCTGGTACAAACTCCGAAACGACGACATCAGCTCCAAAGACGGTTATTTTTTGGGAGGAAGGACCCTGACCGGAGGTGTAATCGCCGGATCTATGATCCTTACCAACATATCTACGGAGCACCTCATCGGGATGAACGGTTCGGCCTATAAAAACGGCATGATTATCATAGCCTGGGAGGTCACCTCCGCAATTGCCTTAGTCATTGCCGCCCTGTATTTCCTCCCCATTTACTTACGCATGGGTCTGACCACAATCCCCCAGTATCTGGAGAACAGGTATGATGCTACCACAAAAACCATTGTGGCCCTGTTGCTGATGCTTTCCTTTGTCGTCACCTTACTCCCTATTGTACTTTATACAGGGGCAATTAACCTAGAAAGCATTTTCGCGGTATCGGAAGTTCTGCAGGTTAGCCGAGGTCAGGGCATTTGGATTATGGTTATCGTGATTGGTGTTGTCGGTTCTATTTATGCCATATTTGGCGGGCTGAAAGCAGTAGCGCTTTCGGACACGATAAATGCCATTGGCTTGGTAATAGGCGGGCTTATGGTCCCTGTATTTGCACTTTGGGATATCGGCGAAGGGAGTATCGTCGCCGGTATGCAAAAGGTTTACGATGCCGCTCCAGCCAAATTCAATGTCATCGGGGACGAAGATTCCGTACTGCCTTTCAGTACGTTATTTACAGGGTTGATGATCAATCAGATTTACTTTTGGGGAATGAATCAGACGATTATCCAACGGGCCCTTGGCGCAAAGAATATGGCTGAAGCCCAAAAGGGGCTGTTATTTACCGGTGTTTTCAAGATTCTGATCCCTTTGATTATAGTGCTGCCAGGCATTATTGCATTTTATTACTACAGCGATCAATACTACGACAATCAGGATTTTATCTATCCCGTACTACTCATGCGCGTACTTCCGTTGAGTTTGATTGGTTTTTTTGCGGCCGTCGTCCTTGGAGCAATCCTCAGTACCTTCAATAGTGTGCTGAATTCCGCTGCCACCATATTTAGCTTGGATATCTACAAGAAAATGATTTCCCCCAGCGCCAATGACAAGAAGCTCGTTCGTGTAGGAAGGCTAAGTTCACTGGTACTTGCCGTCACGGCTATCCTCATTGCACCTTTGGTAGGCAATGCCCCGGAAGGCTTATATCAACTGATGCAACAACTTAATGGCATCTTCTTTATCCCGATCGCCTCCATCTTGATAGCGGGCTTTTTCATGCCCAAAATCTCCGCGATGGGTGCAAAAGTGGGACTGTTAACAGGCTTTTCATTTTACATCCTTACCACCTTTGTCCTTGATGTAGGCATCCATTTTATCCATATATGGGGAATCGAATTCCTGTTAAACTTGGGGGTGATGTATTTGGTGAGCTTAAGGTATCCCCCAACCCAGCGCACACTCATTCCAAAGCCGGCCACACTGAATTTGGAGCCGTGGAAATATGCCAAACCCATGTCTGCCATCTTGTTTTTGGTAGTCGTAGTTATCTATTTGCTACTCGCCCAATAGGAGAGAATGGCATATCCGTAACCAAAAGCAAAATTTTTTAGACCTTTTTTATTAATGGCATCTATTTTTGGGCAACTATTTTATAATTTTGCGTATACAGTAAAGAAATGAGAATCTGCCTTGGGTTTTTCTGTAAGCGTATTTTAACCAATTTTTTGGCCCTGTTCTTGGTGTGTCTTTCTGTAGCTTCCGGAGAGGAAGCTGAGCATGAATTTCCGCATAATGACATTCAGCTTTCTGAGATTGAGTACGACTATGTGGATTTTCCCACCTCTCGCGTCAGAAATAACGCCCCAAGCTTTCTTAACCTACAGCGCATTGCGGAAAACAATATTTTCAACTTTGAATTTAACACCTTAAACAGCAGACTTTTTAGTGATTCCTTATTAAGGAAAATTACACAAATTCACATACATCCATTGATCCTCCACTTGGTAAAGATAGTGGTTTGTAAAAACGCACCCTGATTCCGGCTAAACTTTTCACATGCAGACTGGTTATCAGTCTGTTAGCCTAATTCTTAATCGATAATTTGAGGAAGCCCAAAAAACCGCTACTGGTTATACCAGTAGTCACTATTGCTTTTAACCAAAAATTTCAACTAAGTATTTCTTTCTAAACTAATCATTGACGACAATGAAAAAAAACCGTGGATTTATGGTAGTTAATAATCGATCCTATCACATTGGTAGCGTCCTGTTTGTTTTAATAATGGTGATCTTTGGATCTGCATGCACTACCGAGGGAGGTAAGGAAAATGCCAATAAAAAAGAGCTTGAATTGCCCGTTCTTACACTTACCCCCAGGAAGATCGAAATACCAAAAACCTATGTAGCGGATATTCAGGCAAGACAATTTGTGGAAATACGCTCTAAGGTAGAAGGCTTTGTTGAGAAAATTTTTGTTGACGAAGGGGATTTGGTGAAAAAAGACCAGCCGCTTTTTCAAATGAGCTCGGTTGAATTTACCGAACTGGTCAATTCGGCAAATGCCCGTCTGATGCAAGCCCGTGCCGAAGAAAAGGCAGCATCCCTAGAGGTAGATCGCTTGAAGATTCTTGTTGAAAAAAACATCTATTCCCCTTCAGAATTAGAACTGGCACAATCAAAGCACGATATGGCTAGGTCTGCCGTGATGGAAGCGGAGGCTTTGTTGAAGAATGCCAAAGTTGGCCTTTCCTACACCACCATCAGAGCGCCCTTTGACGGACTGGTGGATAGAATCCCCTACAAGACAGGGAGCTTGCTCCACAGTGGCGATTTGCTGACCAACATTGCCGATGTTGACGAGGTTTTCGCGTACTACAAGATTACCGAAAACGAGTACCTCGAATACATGCGGGGCAAAATGAACAAGAGCAAACTGCAAGAAGAAAGGGACAATATGGCCATCAATCTGAAGCAGGCGCTGGAGGAAAAGTCAGAGGTAATATCGCTGATCTTATCGGACGGACAGACTTACGCACATAAAGGGCAGCTGGAGACTATGGAAGCAGACTTCGAAACAGGAACGGGGTCAATAGCCATGAGGGTACGGTTCCCCAACCCTGACGGCTTGCTCAAGCACGGTGCCAGTGGCAAGGTGCAAATGACCAAACCGCAGGACAATGTGTTTTTGGTACCGCAAAAGGCCACCTTTGAAATACAGGATTACACCTACGTCTACATGGTAGATGAGGAAAATAAGGTGACTGTACGGAGTTTCCGCCCTCTTGGCAGATATGGCCTTTTTTACATTGTAGAAGATTTTAACGCGGGGGATAGAATTGTGCTGGAAGGCATTCAGCTCGTTCAGGACGGAATAAGTATCTCCCCTGTCGACGCAGTAGACCAGGAAGTCTATAGTTCTTTGGCTGACAATTCATCAGGTGTAAACTAAATGCAAGCGTTCGGATACCATGTTTGATATATTTATAAAGCGTCCGATTTTATCAACCGTAATATCGGTCCTAATTACCCTATTAGGATTACTTTCATTGCTTAACCTGCCAGTGACGCAATTTCCGGAGATCGTCCCTCCCTCTGTGACCGTCACAGCAAGGTATACCGGTGCCAATGCCGATGTACTCACCAAAGCTGTAGCCACACCCCTAGAGCGTGCAATAAACGGCGTGCCCAACATGACCTACATGACCTCGGTGAATACGAATGACGGGATCTGTCTCATCACGGTTAACTTTCAGGTAGGAACAGACCCGGACTTGGCAGCCGTAAACGTGCAAAACAGGGTCTCTACCGTGTTGGATGAGCTCCCAGAGGAGGTTATCCGTGCCGGGGTTCAGACTGAAAAAGAAGTAAACTCCATGTTGTTATACTTGAATCTGATGACCGCGGATACTTCTCAGGATGAAAAGTTCGTGTACAACTTTGCCGATATCAATATCTTACCGGAATTAAAACGTATTGATGGAGTTGGATTTGCCCAGATTATGGGCTCACGGGATTATTCCATGCGGATTTGGCTAAATCCCGACCGGCTTGTGGCTTATGAACTTACACCCCAAGATGTAAATGAAGCCATTCGTAACCAAAACGTGGAAGCCGCCCCAGGGAAATCGGGAATCAGTTCTGACAGAGATCCACAGGCACTGCAATATGTTTTAAAATATACGGGTAAGTTTTTTCAGGAATCCGATTTCGAAAACATTACCCTCAAAGCGCTTCCTGATGGTTCTCTGTTAAAAATTAGGGATGTGGCTGAGGTGGAATTCGGTTCCTTGGACTACAACATGGTGTCCACTACCGACGGTAGGCCTTCTGCATCGATCATGATCAAGCAGCGTCCCGGATCAAATGCCCGTGAGGTCATCCAAAACATCAAAGATAAAATGGCGGAGCTACAGGTAACCTCCTTTCCGCCTGGTATGGAATACAACATTTCCTACGACGTTTCGCGGTTTTTGGACGCATCGATTTATGAGGTGGTGAAGACGTTAATTGAAGCGTTTCTGTTGGTGTCCATTGTTGTCTTCATCTTCCTTCAGGATTTTCGATCAACGCTGATTCCAGCCATTGCGGTGCCGGTGTCACTGATTGGTACATTCTTTTTCATGGATATGTTCGGGTTTTCGCTAAACCTCTTAACCTTATTTGCCATGGTGCTTGCCATTGGTATCGTGGTGGACAATGCCATTGTGGTGGTCGAGGCGGTGCACGTAAAAATGCACAAGGACGGCCTGAACGCAAAAGACGCCACCTTCGCGGCCATGAAAGAGATAGGGGGAGCTATTATCGCCATTACGCTAGTCATGTCCGCTGTCTTCGTTCCGGCGGGCTTCCTGACCGGACCGGTGGGCATTTTCTACCGGCAGTTCTCTCTGACACTGGCAATTGCTATCGTAATATCCGGTGTTAACGCACTTACCCTGTCTCCCGCATTATGCAGTCTGTTACTCAAACCAGTGCACCATGAACATAAGAAAGGCGTACTCTCCCAGTTCTTTAACTGGTTCAATAGAAACTATGATCGCTTCTCCAATCGGTATGCGATACTGATCGGCAAAACTGCCGGCAGGAAAGCACTTACATTTGGACTTTTGTTTGTATTCTTTTTCTTGATTTACGGCGTTTCGGCCATACTTCCCACAGGCTTTATCCCTAATGAGGATCAGGGAATGATTTACGTGAACGTCACCACTCCTCCCGGATCTACGGTAGAACGTACGCAGCAAATCATGGATGATGTGCAGGCAACCCTGCTGCCATTGGATGAAGTGGAGACGGTTTCTACGCTGGCCGGATTCAGCCTTCTCACGGAAACGGCCGGAGCCTCTTACGGTATGGGAATGGTAAACCTGGTAAACTGGGATGAACGGGAAAAACGGGTAAATGACCTGATTCAGGAATACCAAGAACGAACATCCCATATTACCGGAGCTGAGATCCAGTTCTTTGCGCCCCCTCCGGTACCCGGATTCGGAAACGCATCCGGGTTTGAGTTGCGGTTACAGGACAAAACAGGGGGTTCCTTGGACCTTACGGCACAAACAATCTCTGAATTCCTTGCTGCCCTGAACGAACGCGAGGAATTAAAAGAGGTCTTCACCGGATTTGACCCCAGCTTCCCCCAATATTTACTTCGCGTAGACCACGACAAAGCGGCCAAACTGGGAGTGTCTGTCAATGAATCCATGGAAACGTTGCAAAGCTATATCGGTAGCTTTTATGCATCCAACTTCATCCGCTTCGGACAAATGTATAAGGTAATGATTCAGGCTTTACCGGAATACCGCACAAACCCGGAATCCCTTCTGCGTATGTATACCAAGAATAATCAAGGCGAGATGGTTCCCTATTCCAACTTTATGACCCTAGAACGCATCTATGGCCCGGAACAAATCACCCGCTACAACATGTTTACCTCAGCCATGATAAATGGGGATGCAGCACCCGGATTTTCGAGTGGGGATGCCATAAAAGCTGTGGAAGAAACGGCCCTTTCTATGCTTCCCCGCGGATTTGACATCGACTGGTCGGGAATCACCCGCGAACAAATTGAATCAGGAAATCAGGCAATTTACATCTTCTTGGTCTGTCTACTCTTCGTGTACCTGCTGCTCGCCGCGCAATATGAAAGCTACCTTCTGCCCTTTCCGGTCATCTTGTCCTTACCGGCTGGCGTATTTGGTTCTTTCCTCCTGCTGAAACTTACTGGACTTGAAAACAACATCTACGCTCAAGTCTCCCTAATTATGCTGATTGGCTTACTTGGGAAAAACGCGATCCTCATCATCGAGATTGCCGTGCAGTCCAGAAATAAGGGAATGGGCGTGTTAGAATCAGCTGTAAACGGCGCTGTGGAAAGACTCCGTCCTATCCTCATGACGTCCTTTGCCTTTATCAGCGGGCTTATCCCCCTGGCACTTGCCAGTGGAGCAGGGGCCATTGGAAACAGAACAATCGGTACCGCCGCAGCGGGTGGGATGTTTATAGGAACCTTTGTGGGGATTATACTTATACCTGGATTGTATTATGTGTTTGAATCTTGGGCTACCTCTCTGAAGAAAAAGGGAGAAACACCGGCCAAAGAAAAGCTGGTTCCCGAATTGACCGAAGCATAAAGCATTCCTATTCTTTAACAGCGGTATACCTAACTCCTAATTCAATTTATGAACATAAACCATTTATATATCATTAGCTGCTTTTCGCTCCTGCTAAGCTGCAACACAGCAGAGCATGTCATGCAACGGCCGGATATGCCGGATACCTATACCAATGAGGAACTTAAACGCGACTCCGCAAACTGGGCAATGGTGTCATGGGGAGCCTTTTTTCAGGATGAATCGCTAAAAGCCCTTATTCAGCGTGGGCTGGCCAACAATCAAGATGTCCTGAAAACACTGTACCGGATTCAAATCTCCCAAGCAAACCTACAACAGGCCCGATTGGGAAGATTGCCCGAACTGAATGTTCAGGCCGGTGCCGGGGTAAACAGGTTTGGGGAATATACCATGGACGGCGTCGGCAACCGGGATTCCAACCTCTCTCCGACGGTACCTGAGGATAAAATGATCCCGGATCCCTACAGGGATTTTCTAATCGGCATCGATTTCAGCTGGGAGGTCGACATCTGGGGCAAATTAAAGATGAGGAAAAAACAAGCGCTCTTACGCTTTCTAGAGTCCGAAGAAATGCTCCGTTTTACCCAAACGAACCTCATTGCCAATATCGCCTCCAATTATTTCCTGATCGCGGGACTAGAGGAAGAAATTCTCATCCTGAACAAGAATATCTCCTTTCAGGAAGCTGCCTTCGAGTTGGGTAAGAGCCTAAAAGAAGCGGGTCAGGACAGTCAGTTGTCCTTGGACCAATTTGAGGGCCTTCTCCTCAATTCAAAAGGCCTCTTGCTTCAGAAAAACCGCGAACTACAGCAGGCTAAATTTAACCTGGCCCAGCTTACCGGAAGCTATGAAACAAACTTCACCTATGCCTCGCTTTCTGAAACGGAAAGCCTTCCGGAGGTGATTGCCGCGGGTGTTCCTGCAGATTTAATCCGATTACGCCCGGATATACGGGCCGCCGAACTAAACCTGCAAGCGCAAGAACTGGAAATTGGTATCGTCCGAACGGCCTTCTTTCCAACGCTGAACCTCTCTGGATTGGTGGGATACAATGCCTTTGATTTCAGTCGCTTGTTCTTAAATCCAGCTTCTGCCATTTATCAGGTAGGAGGCGGCTTGACGGCACCCATATTCAACAGAAAGCGGATTGAGGCCATGTATGAGACCGCAAAAGCGGAACAAAAAATCGCGCTTTATGATTTTGAACAGACCGTGTTGCAGGGGTACTTGGAAGTGATGGGCCTCGTAAACGATTACCAATACCTCGCGGATCAGATTTCTGTCAAGACCGAGGAAGTGGTCGTACAACAACGGTCTACGGAAAACGCTTCTACCATGTTTAAAATCGGCTATGCGGATTACCTTGATGTCATCAACTCACAAAGCAGGTCGCTTGAAGCGGAATTGGATTTCGTAAAACTTCGGGTAGAACAATATCAAAGCTACGTAGAGCTGTACAGGGCACTGGGCGGGGGTTGGATATAAATCCGAGATAGATTATATCGCGTTTGCCAAAAAAAATAGCGGTGAGTAATATTCACCGCTATTTTTCCTTATTTAGCCCAGTAGTCAACTACCGTGACATCGTCCAAATGAGGACTAAGGACGTCCACAAATTCTTTGTGGGCAGGATGGGGCAGGTAAATTTCCCTGTCTTCTTCACTTTCGAAGGTTACAAAAAAGCAGTGGGTTAACCCCTTGTTCAATCCTTCAGGACTGTTGTTGGTTCCCCACTCAAAATCGCGGATTTGCGGAATTTTATCTCCCAATGCGATAAAGGCATCCTCTACCTTTTTAACATCTTCTGGGGCAGTATCATCTTTAAATTTAAAAAGAACTACATGTCTCAATAAGGGCTTATCCATAGCAATCGATTCGGTTGGTGGCGTGATTTCTTCTGTTTGCTGTTCGGTAGCAGGTTGGCTACAGGACCAAAACAAACAGCTAAAAACCAGCAAGCCAATCTGAAAATACTGTTTTTTCATAAGGTAAAACGTTTAAGGCAAGGGTTAATGTATGGTCGAATTTAATCAAAAAATCGAAGATGGCTATTTTAGTAAGATTTAAATTTTAATTTTGCACGATCAAATCCCTCATATTTCGATAGAGGGGTTTGAAAATCGTCAAATTTGTTGGCCTTTCACGCACATGTGTTATGATTCCCAAATAAATTTTCCTACATTACTTTATAATTTGCGAAAGGAATATCTAATTGCAAAACCCCATTCGGTATCGGTAACAAAACATTTTAACTAGACTTTTATGCCCGGAATAAAGATTGCCTGTGTAGTAGATGATGACCCCTTGTATAACTTCGGGATAAAAAAATTATTCGAGTTTTCTTCTTTTGCCGAAGACAACCTTTTTTACAAAAACGGACAAGAAGCTATTGACGGGCTCTCGGAAATTATCGCCAATGGCCAAACCCTTCCAAATGTCATTCTGTTGGATATCAATATGCCGATAATGAATGGTTGGCAATTTCTTGAGGAATTCATCAAAAGAAATATGGATCAGTATGACATCAAGGTATATGTAGTCTCTTCCTCCATCAATCAGGAGGAAATAGACCGGGCCAATGCCTTCAATTGTGTCAATGGCTATATATTTAAACCTCTTACCCTAGATAAAATCAAAGAACTGAAGGAGAAACTAATTAATATGTAGGCTTTTTGCGTGTACATTCCCCGTTTGGCAAAGGACTTGGACTCCGGTAGCTCACGCTACCTTTCGATGTCTATTAGATCCACCCCCTTTGGAAGTTGAGGATGGAATGTATCCGCTAGGATGTTGCGTACCTGTACGCTTTTGACAGCTTAAAACTACACCTGGTTTAGGAAGGTAAGTCCAGGAATCTTCCTATTCCATACCACTCCCCGCATCACCCATTCTAGTTTACATAGAAAGGTAAGCTACTTATCTTTGTACAAGGCATTCACCTTTAGCGCCTGATAGACCACTTCCATGACACTCGTACGGGTATTCAACTGGTAAAGCCTACGGTTTTCACGTGTGGGATTTACGCGGTTGGAAAGGAAAATATAGACCAGATCATTAACCGGATCTATCCACGCATAGGTCCCCGTGAACCCGGTATGTCCAAAACTAGAGGCAGGCGCGCTGGGAGCAGCATTTCCGCTGGGGTCGCCGGGTCTGTTTGGGCGATCAAAACCCATGGCCCTATAATTGCCCGACGGGCAATGCACACACTTCCCATATTGATGTACAATCCCGTTCGGAATAAGTTCCTGGTCACCGTACTTTCCGTTTCTTAGGTATAGATGCATCAGTTTAGCCAGGGCGTTTGCATTCCCAAAAAGGCCGGCATGCCCGCTTACCCCCCCCATCATGGCTGCCCCTTCATCATGAACAGTACGGTGCAATAATTGCTTTCGAAACAGCGAATCATACTCTGTCTCCACTACATTCTCAGGCAGGTAGCTCTTATAGGGATTGAAAACCAGATCTTTAGCGCCTATCGGATCAAATAGATGCGTTCTCAAAAAGGGCTCGAACTGTTGTCCGGATATCTCCTCAACCACCAAGGGCGCAAGGATAAAAGATAGGTCGCTATACACGTACCCTTGATCCGGGTTAATAGGAGATTCCATTATTTCCCGGTAGATACGTCGGGCATATTTCCGGTGGATAAACAGGTTTTCCGCTACCCGGATCGGAAATCGGGCAGAAGAATCACTTTTCATAGTAAACCACTTGAACTTACCGCTTTTTCTTACAGTACTTTGCCAAAAGGGAATCCAGGCCCGCAGCCCAGCCTGATGGGTAAGGATATCCGAGTATTTGAGGTTTTCTTTGTTCGTTCCCCTAGCCATCGGTAAATAGTCGCCTAAGGTCTTGTTTTCATCAAATTTGCCTTCGCCTTTTAAGTACATCAACGCTGCAAGTGAGGTGCTGATCTTAGTAAGTGATGCCAGGTCATAGATATCGTCACGCCCTACCTCCTGCAAAGAATCGTAGGTATGGTACCCAAAGGCCTTGTGATAGAACACCTTGTTTCCTTTAGCTACCAATACTTGCGCCCCGGGAATGGCCCTTTCGCGGATGGCTACATGTATCAGTGAATCGATTCCGCTCAAATCGGAGGAAGAGATGCCCAATGCTTCCGGCAACGTGTAGGCCATCCGCTGCCCGCCTGAGATAGCCAAACCGGCCCCCACCGGAAACTGTGCCGATACCGTTACGGGAAGCTTTCCGCTAGCCCCTATCCCGCCGAAAATCAACTGGGAAACTAAGTCCTGCGTATCGGCGGTTTCCTGATAGGCACCAATTACCGCATGGGAATTGGGTAAATCTGTCAGACTTGCCAAGCTATAAATATTCCCAAATACCGATACGACGGTCCGTTTTGTCCGATTCAGCTCCTTTAGCATCAGGTTCATTTCCGGGGTAATGCCGAATTGTGTCCCCCCTGCCTTTAACTGTACCCCATGAACACCTACAAGAACAAGGTCATAGTCCTGCAACGATGCCAAGAGGATTTGAAGGTCGTCAAACGTTGCCGACTTGGAGAGCCAGTAATGGTCCATCGGCGCGTATCGCTCAAGCCCCTCCTGAAAGGCGGTCTTTTCCGCCGCTCCCATCGACAACGTCGCGATTTTTGTTGTTGCCAGATCACCAACGGGAAGGATGTTATCCACGTTTCGAAGCAGTGTCAGGGACTTCGCTACCAGTTCCCGGCTGAGGTTCTTCGCCGTCGGGGTATTCAGGTCATCGATCAGGGACGTCGTCTCCACGGGTTTCCATTCATCTAAACCCAGCCAGGCTTTGGCTTTAAGTACCTTCAGTACTCGCTTGTCTATTTCTTCGATGGAAATTTCCCCAGCTGCCAATGCTTTCTTTACTTCCCGTATGGTGGCCGGCACGTTCATGGTGTTGAGCAACATATCATTCCCCGCCAGCAGTGCCTTTACATCCACCACTCCCGGTTCGTAATACTTCGCCACGCCCTGCATATTGAGCGCGTCGGTAAATACCAACCCCTCATACCCCATTTCCTGCTTCAACAGGCCCTCGACAATGGGCTTTGACAAAGTAGATGCCAGGTTTGGGGTATCATCCAGAACCGGTATCTGCATGTGGGCGACCATGATGCTGCCTAACCCCCGCTTCATCAATTCCCGGAACGGGTACAATTCCACCTCTTCCAGTCGTTTTCTGGAGAAATGGATTACCGGCAGCCCGTAATGGGAATCCACGTTCGTGTCTCCATGACCGGGAAAATGCTTGGCAGACGCCAAAACGCGGTTATCCTGCATTCCCTTCATGTAGGCAATGGATTTCTTGGCAACATTTTCTTTATTTTCCCCAAAAGACCTAAAGCCGATTACGGGGTTATTGGCGTTATTGTTCACATCCACCACGGGGGCAAAATTGACGTGTAATCCAGCGCGTTTGGTATGTTTCGCTATTTCTTCACCCATCACATAGATAAGGCTATCATCCTGAATCGCACCTAGTGCCATCTGATAGGGAAATCGTACCGTGCTGTCCAACCGCATGGCAAGTCCCCATTCACCATCGGTACTGATCATTAACGGGACGTCGGATTCCTTTTGGTACCTGTTGATCATGTGGGCTTGCCGTACCGGTCCGCCCTGAAAGAATATCATTCCCCCTACCTTATAAGTGGCTACCAGCCTGCTTATCGAGTCTATATGGATCTGATCCTTATTCGAGTAAACGGGAACCATGATCAGCTGCGCAATCTTCTCATCTGTGGTCAGCGAGGCGTGTACCTTGGCAACCCATGCTTCCTTCTTCTCTGACAGGTGCAAAAATGGAGGAGGAGCCTCCTGACCGAGTGCCGGGGCTTGGGGAAGGAAGCCACCCAAAAATCCAAAACAGGCAATACAATAATAGAATGCGCTATTTTTTAAAAAGGAGTTAGTGAAAAATGTCTTTAAATAATTCAATTGATTCATAGGTATATACTAGGAGACTAATGATTTGGTAAGTTACGGTTTTTTATCCGTTGTAAATATTTCGGGCTGGTAGAATTTCTCTATCTTGAACCCGCATTAGCCGTTTTGAGTATCGGCTTTGACTATTTGAAAGCAACTCCCTATGAACCCAACCATAGTATTTGGCGTGATTGCCGGCTATTTTATGTTACTGATTCTAATCAGTATCCTCACTTCCCGAAAATCCGACAGCCTGACCTTTTATACCGGCAACAGGCAGTCCCCTTGGTATTTGGTTGCATTTGGGATGGTAGGCGCATCACTTTCCGGGGTTACGTTTATTTCCGTACCTGGGGAAGTGGGGAATACAAATTGGGCCTATCTTCAGTTTATCATGGGCAATATGGTCGGCTATGCTGTCATTGCACTCGTGTTGATTCCGCTGTTTTACAGACTCAACCTGATAAGCATCTACGAGTACCTGCGCAGTCGCTTTGGAAGAAACACCTATCTATCCGGTGCCACCATCTTTCTAATATCACAGACAATAGGTGCTTCGTTTCGTCTTTTCTTGGCGGCAACCGTCCTGCAGATCGCCTTTTTTGAATCTTTTGGTATCCCGTTTTACACGGCGGTGTTTGTCACCATGGCGTTGATTTGGCTGTATACGTTCAAAAGTGGCATCAAGACAATTGTGTGGACGGACACCCTACAGACAGCGTTTCTTTTAGCTGCGGTGGTCATTACCATAGCAGTGATAGCAGGTCATCTAGGCAAAAGCGGACAGGAAATGCTCGGCATCATCATGGATAGTGAGCTCTCGCGCATTTGGGTATGGGAGGGAAATTCAAGCCAGAATTTCTTCAAGATGTTTGTTGCAGGGATCTTTATTACCATTGCCATGAACGGGCTGGATCAAAATGTGATGCAAAAAAACCTGACCTGCAAAAACCAACGTGAGGCCCAAAAGAATATCTTTTGGTTTTCCCTTTCCTTTTTCATCTCCAATCTGCTCTTTCTGGCACTAGGGGTACTACTCTACTATTACGCACTTGAGAACAACATCCTTATTCCCGCAGCAACGGATGAACTTTTCCCTACCTTGGCGCTCAATCATTTTGGAACCTTAGCCGGGATTGTTTTTCTTCTGGGTATCACCGCTGCGGCGTTTTCGAGTGCGGATTCGGCACTTACCGCGCTCACGACATCCTTTTGCATCGACATTATCAACCTCCCGGGAAAAAAGAACATCAATCAGGACAGGACCCGTCTTCTTATCCATGTAGGCTTTACCTTTCTGGTCTTTCTGACCATCGTGGTATTCAACGAAGTGAATGACCGTAGTGTAGTAGGAGCGGTTTTCAAAGCGGCAGGGTTTACCTACGGACCACTTTTGGGACTTTTCGCCTTTGGATTAAGCCAAAAGTTGGCGATTAAAGATAGGTGGGTACCCTATATTTGTATTGGCAGTCCCATATTGTCCTTTATCTTGGACCAAAACTCACAAAAATGGTTTGATGGCTATGCATTTGGGTTTGAGATTCTTCTGGTCAATGCTGCCATCACCTACCTTGGCCTTGTGCTTGTCAGCAAAAAAAAGCTACTTCAGTAAACTAAAGGGATAAAGGAACACGGCAGCAATCATGCCGAGGGTAAGGGAGAGACCGAAGCCCAGAAGTCGAAAGGGCAGAAAGATCAGCCAGATAATAGGGTATAGTACCAACAAGATAATGGCGAAGGGCCAGCAAAGCACAAATAAAATAGCCCATAAAACCAAATTTGTAAAAAACCTCATACGGCAAAGGGATGACTATGTAAACGTATAGTGTCTACCTAACTAAAAGCATACCAAGATATAAATCACTGATAATCAACATATACCTATATTTCGGACGTACGATATCGGACAGGTAGTGTCCGCTTAACCCTTAGACAGAGAGAGAATGTAAGATTGAGGTATTGATTTATGAAATAAGCGAATAGAACTAGACACTTCTTCAATATTCGAAATCTATGAACTATCATAATAACAAGCTACTCTTAAGAGAAAACATGACGCCGTAAATCATTCAATCATTTTCAGATTTAGCTAAAAAGACCACAAAGGACTCAAAGATGGCACGAAGAGCACAAAGCTTTATGTAAAAATCCTCCGTGTCCTTTGTGTTACCTCCGTGGTCCAACTTTTAAAATATATTTGAAGGTCAAATTGATTTATAGTTGAGTTTTTGTTAGGTTCAAAGGTTTGAAATGTAGTATTGAATAAAAGCCCAATTCCTTAAGCGAAAATGTGAAAAAACTGTATTTAAGCGCAAAGGATGTTATGTTTCTTATAATGACGTTAATGAATCAGACAGTGACTTGGAGCTATAGTATTTTTCTAGCAACTCCTTATTTTTGGCCACATCTTGGGTAAAGATTCCCTCATTGAATACGATTTGATTATCAAAAACTTTAAAACCCCTGTTGACTAATGAAGTATAAGATTCGGTTTCCTTTCTCATATAAACTATCTTTCCTAACGAAAGTAGTGACAGGGTCACTCCCATCGCCTGCTGTCGCCAATGGTCAAAAATTGCTATGTCAACATTGTTAAGTAACTTGACATAGTCCTCAAGAGCCATAAAATCAACTAACGGAGTAAATTTATCACCGAATAAACTTTTACCCACTTCAACAACCTGATCCCTATAGGCGAGTTCATTACCGTAGCTTAGAGGGCAAATTATACTTTTGATACTATTACTATGACGGCTAATCTTACGAAGTATTTCAATATGATTATTATTCTTACTTACGCTATTTCCAATCAACAAAACAAAATCATCTTTTACATCTATTGAAGGACTAAATCCTGTCACATCAACTACATTACTCAAATACATCGGAGAATAATGGAACTTAGCTTTAGATTTAAATACTCTATTAGCCAATATCGAATCTCCTTCTATATGAGTAATGTGCCTGCCTATATACTTGATAATTACTTTTTGCAATGTTGAACACGACCTATTCTCCAATCTGTCATAAAGATCTGCACCGTAAATGACCCAAGAAATACTCTTCCATTTAAACGGAAATAGAATAAAAATATTTAACATAGGTAATCCATGTAAAATAATTTTCCTTGAGGCAAAAACAGCTGATATAAAAACAAATAAATTTCTAATAAAAAAACTTCTAAAAGGTGTTCGTATTCTATAAACAAACTTACTATCGAAATTAAAATCAAGTCCTTCATCCCTAACTAAAAAAAAATGATTCCTAAATTCATCTTTACCTTCCATAAACTGAATCAGTGGCAGCGTAAAAATTTTATCTGCAACCATGATATGTAGGATCCTATTTCTCATTTATCAACACATTTATGATCTTATCTTGTTCTTCCTCAGTCAAATCATAGTACATAGGTAGACGAAGTAGACATTCACTATACCTTTTTGTTTCATGAAGTTCCCGTCCATCATGCTTTTGCTCATAAAATGGACTACTATGTAAACTGATATAATGGAAAACTGCCAAAATACCATTATCCTTAAGCCTGTTTAATAGTGCTGTCCGCTGTTCCAAATCCGTACACACCAAGTAAAGCATATGCGCATTGTTTGTCGCAAACTCAGGTAAAAAGGGTAATGCTATGTTATTGGCTTTGGACCAGCCCGAAAGGCGCTCAACATATTTTGACCATATTGAAATCCTTCTTTGTTGTATTTCCTGGATATTCTCCAGTTGCGCCCAAAGAAAAGCGGCGATGACTTCAGACGGTAAAAAAGACGAGCCAACATCAACCCAACCGTATTTGTCTACCTCCCCTCTAAAGAAAGAAGATCGGTTAGTCCCCTTCTCCCAAATGATCTCAGCACGATCGGCGAACTGCATATCATTCACAGCCAACATTCCGCCTTCACCAGAGATAATGTTTTTCGTCTCGTGAAAAGAAAAAGCAGCCAAATGCCCAATACTCCCTAAGGCTCTTTTACTTCCATCTTTTCCAATATAGTAGCTATCTATTGCCTGTGCGGCATCCTCGACTACAAAAAGTCCATATCTGGAAGCTATATCCATAATCACATCCATATCGCAGGCCACACCAGCATAGTGTACCGGAACAATCGCCTTTGTATTAGGAGTAATTAGGGCTTCTATAGAGGCTTCGTCAATACCAGGACGGTCCTTCCGACTGTCTGCAAAAACGAGTTTGGCTCCCCGCAAGACAAATGCATTAGCAGTACTGACAAACGTATAAGACGGCAGTATAACCTCATCCCCGGGCATAATACCAATAAGGATCGCTGCCATTTCTAATGCATCGGTACAAGAAGTAGTAAGCAAACACTTACCAAAACCAAAGGTATTTTCAAACCACTGTTGACATTTATGTGTATACTTTCCGTTTCCGGATAATTTGCCTGTGTAAACCGCATCATACATGTAATGGGCTTCTTTGCCTGTAAGATGTGGCTTATTGAAAGGTATTGTGTGCATAGTGATATATAAATTCCTTTTTTAAAATTTTAAATCCCAACCCTTCATAAAATTTACACGCATTTACATTTGTTTCCTGTGTAGCAACTTGAAGGATCGAATTTGGGTTGGAAAAACTTTCAGCAGCCTGAATCAATTTACTACCTATGCCCCGGCCTTGAAAATCCAGATCAACAGCAATTAATCCAATCGTAGACAAATCATTAGCATAGGTAACGGTAAGAAAGCCAGCAATATATTGATCAACCAGAAATACCAAAACATGGGTATTATTATCTTCAATTGATTTATCAATCCATCGTTTGTAAAGCCTCTTGAAGTGATATGGACCAAAAGAAGCGTCTTTTAGAAAGCGGGAATCATGGCCGCTGAGATAAACAAGCTTTACTAATTCATCATAATTATGCTGTAACGGATCAAATTCGTAAACATCGCTGCCTAAAGGAGTCGGTAAGGCTTCTTTACCATACGTAATTTTAATATCCACTAACGGAACATTCCAAGCCAGCTGAGCATTCGCAAACACATAAATAATATCATAATCAGATAGCTCGTCGCTCAATGGCAATTCGCTATTAAACTTAGCATCCAAATAGACACTCCCAATCCTCATTCCGAAAAACGTCGAATCCCATTCAAGATACTTAACCATTTCCTTTCATTTTGAGAGTAAGCTTTTCAGAATTAAGAACTCCTTAACCTTTAATACATATGATAAACAAATGACAGAAAGAAGTTGCAGAAAGACCATTAACATGAGCAACAAACCTGATGTTTGTTGCATAAAGAAAACTACACCGATAATAATCATTACTAGCTGGAGAAATAAAATAATCCTAAAATCGTAAAATTGATCTTTAAGGGTATATTCAAAATAAATTTGAAAAACAATTGAAATTACTATATAACAAACAAAGTACAAAAGTATAAGAACCATCAGCATATTCTCAATACCATAAAAATATCCTACTATCAAACTAATTAAATTAAAAACCAACGCCAAAATTTGAAAGTATAAATACACGTTTGACCTTCCAGTGACGCTGATAGAATTGACAAGAATAGAGTTCAACATACCAAAATAACCAATTATACAAAGGTATTGCAGGTAAATACCCGTCTCAACCCATTGCTGACCTAAGAGTAAAGGGATCAATGTTCTTGATGTAAAAAATAAAAAAATCATCAAAATACCTATTATGTATAACGCTTGCTTTAGCAACATCCTCACACCAGCAACAAATTTCTCCTTTTCATTTTGAACCTTTGCCAATGCCGGGAATGACACCCCAGTCAACACCCCTCCGAGATTTTCAGAAATTGTGTTTGAAAAAAGCTGGGCCCGATTATAGTATCCTAACGTCTGCAAACTAAATATCTTACCGATAGTAAGTGCAAGAATATTGTTATACACTTGCCCGATAATGGCGCTAAACAGAAAATTTGACCCATATCGGAAATGCTTTCTTAATATTAATTTACTGAATAAAATAGTTGGCCTCCATTTCCCATTGAACCAAAATAAACAAGTTTGGATCACCTCTCTAAATAAGGATTTAGCAATTAAACTCCATATCCCAAATCCACTAACTGCTAAACCTAAAGCTACAATACCAGACAATGTACTTGAGATCATACTGATCTTACTCATCATCTTAAAATTCATTTCTCTTGTGAAGGTCACTCTTTGGATTATCGCAAATGACGAAATGAAAATTGAAAGTCCTAATACTTTAATGTATAATACGAGATCAGAATCCTGATAAAAAATGCTAATATTATTTGAAAGAAAAAATAATAAGATATAAAAAATCACACCAACACCCAGGTTGAAAATAAAGATAGTAGAATAATCACTATTGCCTACATCGGTGTCTCTAATTAAAGATTGACTAAATCCACTATTTACAAATGTTAATGAAAAAGAGATTATTACTGAAATAATGGCAACAGTTCCAAAGTCTGAAGGTAACAACAATCTAGCCAATATAATCCCGACTCCAAATTCAAAACCAATATTTATTGCTTTTTCCAGAAGACTCCACTTTGCACTATTTAAAGTCTTTGATTTTAATCCCTCCAAAATCTTACGTCGTCAATTACTTAATTAAACTAATAGCTGATTTTTCGTACTTGATGATTTTATTTTCACATTCTATGCTAAAGCGCTTTTTTACTAGTAAAAAATTATTCAAGCTAATTTTCAAGAAAAAGAACCAAAATTTTTTACAAAAAAATTTTTTTAATGATATTTTTTTTCTTGCCGAATACAGTTTCACTCCGTCAGTCACTTTAGATGACAACATTGCGAAAGTATGAAAAATACCATTAGGTACAAGAATTGAGATTCTATTTTTTCTTCATGGCCAAAGGATTCCACCCTACCCAAACTACGTCTTTAAGCGATATTTACCGTTTATCCTCTTTTTGAACAGGTTGAGTATTAGACTATTTAGACGCTGGTGGTAAATACCTTTCTTATTTGTCAATTTCTGAAAAATAATGCCGCATTTGGAACTGGTAGACCTAGAGACGGAGGGAGGGACGGAGGGACGGAGGGACGGAGGGACTTCAGACAGAACCGGGTTTTGGCGGAAGAGATTGGCTTATTTAACCATTTCAGCGGCCAAAACGAAAACGAAAAATGCACCTTATTTTGACCACCCCCCCAGTCCCCTCCTAAAACAGGAGGGGGGGGGGGTGACGCTCGTCGCAATTTGCAATTTCGAGGACAGATTTAAAGGAATTTGCAATTCCGCACTGGAGGGAACGTCTCGGGGATTAACTAATGCCACCCCGTAATCGCCCCACCCCTGCCCTCCCGTAACCGCTACGCTATCACAGGATTTGCAACTTCAGAGGAGGGCGATCGATGACGTCAAATAGGTGATTTCTACCAAGCGATAGGTAGGCAGAGATTTAAGTCCACCGGTTTTGGCGGGAGAGAGATGCCGGAATGAATTATCCCCGCTGCCAAAATAAAACCCGCTCGTCGCAAGTTGCAATTGCGACGGACAGATTTAAAGGAATTTGCAATTCCGCACTGGAGGGAATGTCTCGGGGATTAACTAATGTTGCCCCAAAGTTGCCCCACCCCGTCCCTGCCCCTTGAGGGGAGGGCGATCGATGACGTCAAAGAAGGTGATTTTTGCAAAGCGATGCGTCGGCAGAGATTTACTTACTCGGGTTTTGGCGGGAAAGACTTAAGTATTCACGCAACAAATTATAAATCAAAACTAATAATTGATAATTAACCATTAACCATTAATAATTAACCATTAACTACATCCGTAATTTTCAACATCAATCCCCTCTTGCACTTTTCCCGATTTTTTCCCATGTTGTAACATGGCAAAACGTCCCCCAAATATCCACGACACCTTTGTCAGGGAGTCCTTTTCCGATCCGGAGAGGGCGGCGGCTGTTTTTGAGATATTCTTGCCAGAACCCTTAGCGCGGCATTTTGATTTTAGGACCCTTTCCGTCCTCAAGGAATCCTATATCAACGAAACACTA
>WGNT01000186.1 GCA_016124425.1 Cytophagales bacterium | reverse complement strand
TTTCCCGTCATTTTTAGCGTATTGTTCCAAATTAGGTGCTTGCGCTAAACTCCAAGCTTTGAACCTATATGCGTTAGCGATTTGAAAAAGCGCCTTTTCAATACTATTTATCCATTTCTGCATAGCTTTCGGCTTCATGTTACTGTTGGGTTGCATCCGCATTTATTTGGTTCATCTGTTTGCGGTAGTTTGGTAGTAGTCACATAAATTGGCATCGATCAGATGCGCGGTGGAACGCCCTAAAAATCATTCCACCATGTGAGAAATTTTTCTTCGGGATTTATTAGCTGCCGGGTCGTTACCCGGTATTCAAAAACTACATTTCCTTGTATCCACGGATAGACCTCATCTCGCCGTGTCTTTTCTTTTCAACAGGCATAGGGATAAGTATGCCGTCAGAAGCCGGTGGTTGAATCGGCCTGGCCTCAACCTGCGTTCCGAAAACAGCCGGAACGTTAAATACATCTGCATGATGCAAACAGTCACGGAACCACCACAAACCCAGTAGCAATATGGCTGCGGCCGCTATCATTTCGATCACAAAAATTCTTCCCTTCAGTTCCATGCGGTATATTTCCAACAGTTTCTGCTTCTATATCTGATAGTGGACGGATTGTTACCGCCGCAACCAAAAAATCCAATCTCCGGATGATTGGGAGTTCTTAAGTGATCATAGCGATCTCGAAAAATAACCTGAATGATGTAGCCTTTATGTAGGTTGCCCAAAGCTACTAAGCAAAAAAGGCCACCTTATTGAGGTAGCCTAGTTGAAACTTCCTTGGATGAAAGGCAGTGAATTGTACTTTCCAAAATCAGTGAAAAAACAGACGGAAATTGATCGCTATAACTTCTTAAGCCACGCCTCCGCCTGAACTTTTCCATCAAGATCTCCGCTTATAATTTTTTCCAAAAGGTTTTCGGCTTTCTCCAGATCCTCCGCTTCACCCCGCATCAAAAGGGTGATTGCTTGCAGTAGTATGCCATCGTTGACCTGTAAATCCGGAATATTGCCATATTGTTCAAAGGCACGCAGTGCAGAGGCGTAATCCTTCATAGCAAGAAAAGTGATTCCTAGATTTTTCAATGCCTCGCTGTTATCTGGTTCTTCATCTAGGACCCCTGAAAAAATGCTAGCTGCTGCTTCATAGTCCCCTTGAATGTAAACCGCAATTCCTTGCTGAATCCCTTCCTCTGCCGATCCCATCGTTGGATATAAGGTGGCGTAGTGAGCGGCGTAGTATGTTGAAACTTCTTCTGAAAGATCGTTGGATACTGTCAGATACAGTAGATACACTCCAGAAAACAACAAAACCGCAGCCGCTACACCTTTCAAAAATGGGATCAGGTACACCTGCTTTGGTTTCTTGTCCACGTTAGACCGAACAAAGTCCCTGCGTACGTTTTCGAGTGAGTTCCTTAATATGTCCTCCTCTGCTGACACGCCATAAAAAGCACTCATCTCCTCTTCGATTCGACGGTATAGGATGAAGTCCTGTTTGAATTCCGGGTCTTCTTCCAGGTTCTTTTCGAAGGCACGCTTTTCCTCCGCAGTCATATCCCCTTCAAGGTACTTTTCAAAATTGCTGTATTTATCCGTTTCCATGAACTACCATTTTAACTTTGCATATTCCGGTGACTTTTTGACTAACTCCACCAACCTACCTAGACACTCGGATTTTTTCTTTCTTGCGTATCCGTACGTATAATTCAAAAATGCGGCCACTTCCTCCATGGATTTCCCTGACCAGCTTAAGCGTAATAGATCCTTGCACGCATCGCCTAGTTCCTGTATTTTTCCTTTTAATAAGCTCAGTCGCTCCTCATCCTCCATCGTTTCCTCTGCAAGCCTGAAACTATCCTCTCCGGGAATATATCGCTCTTCCCCGTCAATTGTTACTGTGGGATTGGATTTTCTTTTAGAAAGCACGTTAAGCCAACGTTTCTTACACACCATATAGAAATAGGCGTCAAAGGGGCAGGTCAATACAAAGTCCCCCTTTAATGCCCGCCGATAAATCGCTAGCAGACTTTCTTGAATAATGTCACCAGCATCATCCTCTGTTCCGTTGTTTTTCAGAATCATCCAGGTGATTTTTCCGGAATAGGTAGCGTAAAGCTCTTTCAGTACTTTTTGATTGTTTTGCAAAAGTGCATCAATGTATTTTTGATCCGCGTGAGCCATTTCGGAATATAATTTTTTATTTTGACAAAATAGAAAAATTTCAAACCAATAAGACGATCAAGCGAAAAAAAATCTCGCTGCTCATATCAGCGGATCACTGCTGCGGTGTTTTATAGGCTATTTGCTTGTTTCGTTACCGCTGCGTCCTTTTTCCATGTGGATATGGCTGTGTTAGATCGCTACGTGCTTAGGACCATTTCCTATTAGATTTTACTATGAAAAACATTTCGGCCTGTGGATCTTCTAGGTCAATTTATCCGCTTCACCGTAAGTGGATCCTGTCATTTGATTGCGCCGGATTACCTTGGTACCGTTGCCATTGGCGTCGTACAGCAAACCGTTTACGGTAAACCACCTACCTTCTCCTGAAACTGTATAATTAGCCGGTAGCCTGTTGGCGTTGCCGTAGGAGTCGTTATCGGTAGTTTCCTCCAAGGTGTTGTTGGGAAAGCGTCTGTATTGCCCGGGTGTTTTCGGTAAAGAAGATGGCGGCTGCGTAAAATTATTACCAAGATCACTACTGTAATTGGTTTTTAAGACGTTCTTTAGTAAGCCTTTGGAAATGGCTTTTAAGGGATTTCGACTTAGCAAGGAGTTTAGAAATAGTAGGGTGTAGGAAATTCTACACCCAATTAGGGAAGGAGCTTACTAAATTTTTAGAAGTTTTTCCTCCTCCATCAGTAGAAAATGTGTTGGAGCCTAGTAGGAGAAAGTTTTTAATCAATAGGGAAGTGCATAGGATTTTAGAAGCACAAAATTTCCTTATGCTGGACAGTTGGTTGATAAAATTAAGTTGGAGAGACATTTTTACAACCTTACTTGGGAAGATTAGAGCGATGCCGAGCTTCTTGATTGGTTTAAATCAAATGATTTAATATCGCCAGAACTTAATTCTAAGCTCGCATCTATTGAAGCTGCTTATAAAAAACGAGGATAATTTGAATCAAATTAATTAAAAATTGCACCCCAAAATGCACCCCAGTAGAAATAAAAAACCCTAACTACTGAATTATCAGCTAGTTAGGGTTAGGTTGAGCAGAGGAGGAGGGATTCGAACCCCCGGTACCTCTCGGTACAACGGTTTTCAAGACCGCCGCGATCGACCACTCTGCCACTCCTCTAAAGTTTATCCCCGTAATCCATATCACTGTCTTACGGTGTGCAAAGGTAGGTCTATTCTTTGAATTTACAAATGCCTTCCACCCGAAAAAAAGTAAAAATTTATGTCTCCGCACAGCAAATTTATGCTTTGAAAGCAAGGTGGTGAAATTCAGGGATCTTTGGGAAAAACGGCCTTCAAAATCTCGAAAACCTCTTACAGGAGATCATCATTTTTTCTCTTGTAAAACGGATTTACAGCGCTCACCCTAAAGTTTCACCTGCCTTTGAACCAATTCTTTTATAAGCAAATAGGTCTGCTGTCCGATTTCCAGTTCCTCATTGGTGGGGATAACCAATACCTTTATCCGCGATGAGACACTGCTTATTTCCAGTATACCCGCTTGTCTGGATTGTTTAATTTGATCGTCAATCTGAATACCCAAAAATTCCATATCCGCACAAACTGCTTTTCGCATATCCGGATCATTTTCTCCCACTCCGGCAGTAAAGACCAGCGCGTCCAGTCCGTTTAGCGCAGCGATGTAGGCGCCGATATATTTTTTGATTCTATACGCATAAAGCTCATATGCGAGTATAGCTTCCGGATCGCCTTCCTGAATTGCTTTTTTCACATCCCGCATATCGCTAAACCCACAAAGCCCCAATAGACCACTTTTTTTATTGAGCAACTCATTGACTTCTTTGGAAGAAAAGCCATGCTCCTGAATGAGGTGGAAAATAATAGAGGGATCTATATCCCCGGAACGGGTACCCATTACCAGTCCACCCAAGGGTCCCAATCCCATGCTGTGATCGATGGATCGACCGTTGTGGACAGCCGTTATGCTACATCCGTTGCCCAAGTGTACCGTAATTAGTTTGGCATCTGGTTTTTTGAGGTACAATGCTGCTTGCCGGGAGACATACTGATGGGAGGTTCCATGAAAGCCATAGGCCCGAATGCCCTTCTCCTTATACAAGTCGTTGGGAATGGCATAGCGGAAAGCCCTCGGCAGCATGCTTTGGTGAAACGCCGTATCGAATACAGCTACCTGCTTGGCCTTTGGAAACATACGCTCAGCCACCGTTATCCCCAAATAATTCGGGGGGTTGTGGAGGGGGGCTAGAGAAAATAGTGCTTTTATTTCATCTTTTACAGCCTCATTGATCAGAGTAGTGGAGGAAAAAGTCTCGCCCCCATGCACCACCCTATGCCCAATGGCGACAACCTCATCCATTGTGGACAAAATCCCTTTTTCTGTATCAACCAGTAAGTCTGTCACCGTCTGCAATGCGGCTTCGTGATCCGAAAGTGATGTAGCTACCCGATAAGTTTTTTTCGTTCCATTTGAATAAACATGGTGTGTAATGCTCGACTGGTCTATTCCGATGCGGTCTACCAGACCTGCGCAGATTGGATCCTGATCAGGCATGTTAAAAAGTTGATATTTGAGCGAGCTACTGCCAGCGTTTAGTACAAGTATTTTCATTGGTTAAAAATAATTTTTTTTCGAAAAGGGGTTGAGGGTTCCGACTGTCATTTTTAATCGGCAATTACGAAATTTGGTCTGTGTAATTAACTGAACCTGCACACCCCCTGTTTATTGCTGTGCCTGAATGGCGGTGATTACTACCGTGTTGAAAATATCATCCACAAGGCATCCCCTGCTCAAGTCGTTCACCGGCTTGTTAAGGCCTTGCAAAATAGGGCCGATAGCCACCGCTCCAGATTCCCGCTGTACAGCCTTGTAGGTATTGTTGCCCGTATTTAGATCCGGAAAGATCAGGATAGAGGCGTTGCCTGCGACCTCGGAGTCGGGCATTTTTTGCTTTCCGGTAGCAGGATCCACGGCTGCATCGTACTGAATGGGGCCTTCTACTTTTATCCTGGGTTTTTTTTCACGGATGAGCTGCGTGGCTTTCCGCACTTTCTCCACATCATCGCCCGTTCCGGAGCTTCCCGATGAATAGGAGAGCATAGCCACTTTGGGGTCAATGCCAAACTTGCTGCTTGTCTCCACGGAAGAGATGGCTATTTCTGACAATTCTTCGGCAGTAGGGTCGATGTTGATGGCGCAGTCTCCAAAAACAGTCACCCGGTCGGGAAGGCACATGAAGAAAACGGAAGACACAAGAGAGATACCAGGTTTGGTTTTGATAAATTGCAAGGCCGGACGTATGGTATGGGCGGTGGTGTGGATTGCGCCTGAAACCATCCCGTCCGCATGGCCCTTGTAGACCATCATCGTCCCGAAGTAGGCCACGTCAGTCATCAGGTCCCTAGCCATGCCTTCCAGCATATTTTTCCCCTTTCGCAATTCAAGCAATGTACGTACATAGTCATCGAAGTGGATATTTTGTACCGGGTCGATTAGTTGGCAGTTTTCGGGGGCTAGACTAAGCCCCAGTCGGTTGATGGCCTCCAGAATTTCATCTACATTTCCCAATAGCGTGATATTCACGATACCCTGTTTGACAAGCCGATCAGCGGCTTTCAGAATGCGGTCATCCTTTCCTTCAGGGAGCACGATATGTTTTTTCTGACTTTTGGCACGAGTGACCAGTTGGTATTGAAACATCCTAGGGGTGACACCAGATGGTTTTACGTCGGCTATTTCCTTTTCCAACCGGTCGAGGTCCATGTACTTACGGAATATACCAATTGCAGTCTGTATCTTTTCGGTATCGGTGGCATGGATTTTTGACTGGATTCCGGCGACTTTGGTAGCGGCATGGAAGCTCGGCTCTGACACCGCAAGTAGTGGGATAGATACTTTTGACCCTTTTATCAGCTTTACTACGGACTCCGGCAGGTCAAAACCTCCGGTGACGACAATACCGGCGATTTTGGGATAATTTTGCGAGATATCCGCCTGTAGCGTAGCCAATACGATATCTGAGCGGTCTCCAGGAGTAACTACAAGTACATTTTTTTTGATGTGGTTCAAAAAGTTGGGGACCTGCATGGCGCCGAATATAAAATGATCCACACGGTTGTTCAAGAATTCCTCGCCGAACATCACCTGTGCATCGAGATGACTTTTTACCTCGGACATGCTTGGGCTTTTCAGTTCTTTGATCTGCGGGATTACCGCCACTAAGATATCCTTTTTCAGTTGAGGCCGTAGCGCGGCGTGGATCTCGTCCAACGCTTCTTCCGCGGCCCTGTTTACGATCACGGCAACAACACGCACTTTCCGGCTAAGAAACCGCTGCACGGTAACCACCGCTGAATTGGTGATCTGTGCGGTTGTTTTTCCATCGCCCGAGATGACGACGATGACAGGTGCCGCGAGGTTCTTCGCTATCATCACATTAGCGTCAAACTCAAAGGCAGTACCCTCGCCAAGGAAATCGCTTCCTTCAATAATCGTGATATCGTAGGCGGATTCCTGTTTTTTGTATTTTTCGATGATACTGTCAATGATATCTTCAGGGTGTCCCGACTCTACCAAAATATTCGCGTCTTCCTTTGCGAATGCATAGGATTTTAAGTAGTCGATGGGAAGTTTAAAGTGGTTTATAAGGGTGTCGATATGGGCATCCACATGAACCTCGGGCTTATGGTTGATGATGGGTTTGAAATAGCCTACTTTCTGGCCTTTCGAAAGTAGCAAATCAACCAAACCTAGTGCAATGACGGACTTACCACTGAATGGTTGGGTGGTTGCTATAAAAATGTTTTTAGTTGAATCCATAAAAAGAGGGGTTGCTTTATCGTTTTTGAAAATGAATCATGCATGTACGAGCAAGGTCAATACCGCCCTGTTCTTCAAAATGAACCATCACTTAAATGGGGCCGGGAGTGGGCATGTGTATCTGTCGTCAAATTTACGCACGGCTAGCTAATTCGTATAGCCGTCCCTCAAAATTCTATACTTGGATGCCCGTCTTCTTTTTTTTCGCTCCGCAGCGATATCCAAGCTGACGTTGATCTCAAATCCAATGAGTACGATTATCGATGTAATCCATAACCAAAACATCAGCGCAATCATCGTGCCTATGGAACCGTACAGCTTGTTGTAGCTTGCGAAATTATTGAGGTAGAATGTAAAGGCGTAAAAGCTGAGGTTGATCAACAATGCCGCGGTAGTCGATCCGGTAGAAAAGAACCGCCATTTGTCATGAACCACCGGGGCAAAGCGAAAAATAAAGGAGGTTGCTATCATAAACAAGAGCAGGAGCACAAAGAATTTGAAAATTATCAGTAGGCTCACATACAGCGAATTATTGACAAATTTCAACATAGAGAGCCTGTAAATCAGATCGTTTCCAATGACCATGACCACTACAGCTCCGCACAAACTCAGAACAAGCACAAGTACGATACTTACAGCTACCATTCTTGTCTTAAAGAAGCTCCTGTTTTCTTTGGTTTTGTATACCGAGTTGAAGGCATTCATAAGTGAAATTACCCCATTGGTAGAAAGGTAAAGCGCAAGAAAGAAACCTAAAGATAGAAGGCTTTGACGGGGTTTGCTGATGATGTCCAATATTGTAGGCGATGCTTCGGCATAAATATTTTCCGGTAAAATATCTTCCACAAAAAGCAGGATGTTGGATGTGCTTACATCATGGAAAAATAGCTGGATATAAGGGATTATGTTTAGCAGAAAGAGTAGCAGCGGAAACATGGCTACCGTAAAGTTGAAAGCCATAGCGCTTGCCCGCTCGAAAATTTCGTCTTTGTGAAGTTGTCTGAAAAATATCTTCCCTACATCGTACAGGTTCTGGTCCGGATTTCCAAAATGAATCGGCTTTAGCTTGAGTGCGTGGGTGTGCAGTTTGCGGACAAGATCGATATACAGTTTATTCACCAGTGCAGGTATACATATTACGTAGTGAAGTAGGGGCGCAACAATTCCAACAAATCCGCAGGAGGTCTACAAGGTCTGTGCGTGTCCGTCCGCAGAAAGGTCAGCAATGTTTCTCCTTCATTTATCAGTTCCAATGTTTCATTGTAAATATAGTAATGAAACCTGATTTTTACGCCAGGCATGTCTTTTACCTCCGTCCGGATGGTGAGTAATTCGTCGTACTTTCCAGGGAGTAAAAAGCGGCTGTGGTTTTCCAGTACAGGCATCATTATGCCGTTCTCTTCCATTTTGCCGTAGGAGAAACCAATACTGCGCATAGCTTCGACACGCCCGACTTCGTAATACGTGGCATAGTTGCCGTAGTAGACATATCCCATTTGGTCTGTTTCTGCATAACGAACCCGTATGGTAGTTTCGGAGGAAAACATATCAGTTGAAAATTCGTGCTGCGTTCAATGCTTGTTGGTACCTTCTGGCGTTGATCATGTGGTCTTTTAAATTCGTCGCAAATGCGTGATACCCGGAAAAATCCTCTTTGGCACAAAAATACAGGTAGCTATGGTTTTGCGGGTTTAGCACTGCTTCCAAAGCTGAAATATCCGGCAGATTGATTGGTCCCGGGGGCAATCCCGTATATTTATATGTGTTGTACGGGCTTTCGATTTCCTTGTGCACGTTAAGTACCCGTTTGATTTCAAAATCCCCAATTGCAAATATCAAGGTAGGATCTGCTTGTAAGGGCATATTGCGTTTTAGGCGGTTAATGTATACCCCTGCCACCTTTGGACGTTCATCTGCCTTGGCAGTTTCGGCCTGCACGATGGAAGCCAATGTAGATACTTCTGTTGGATCCATCCCGAGTTTGGCTGCCTTTGCTTTTCGCTCTTCCGTCCAGAAGCGGTTGTGCTCTTTATACATTCTGTCGAAAAGATCTACAGCGGTTACATTCCAATAAACTTCATAGGTATTGGGGATAAACAAAGAAAGAACAGTTTCTTCCTTTAGCCCAAATTTGGCGGCATATGCGCTGTCTTCCAAGATCTCCAGAAAATCATCGGTTTCGATTTCTAGGTTTCTAGTTATTTTCTCTGCCAGATCCCTTTTGGTTCGGACGTTATTAAACGTGATGTTTACAGGGGTTTGTTGGCCAGAACGTAGCAAACGGACCAGTTCCCTATTTGACATCTTTGGGTTAATTTTGTAAAGGCCGGGTTTTACCGCTTCTTGGTAGTCCATTATCTTTGCCACGAAACTAAAGGTCACTAGGTCGTTGACAATTCCTTTTTGAATAAGGCTATCGCTTACCTGCTTAAAATTAGCGTCTTGGGAGATTTTCAGAAGGGCTGGAGCATCTGAGTCTACTAGCGTATTCGGTGAAAAAAAAGCCTGGTAGAAGTAAAAGGAGAGGGAGGTGAAGAGCACCGACGTGGCGATAACGCCAATCATCAGCAATTTACTTTTTTTATCTGTAATCATATTATTGTGCGCTCATTGCAGGGCATGTGTTGATCCTGATGGAGGATTTTTGCCAATAGAATTCCGTATGTACGGCAAAGATAACACATAAATTCCACTTTGGATTTTTGGCTTATCCGTTTTTACGATGATCCTGCGGGAATCTGGAACGCTTTTACTTCATTTAACATTTGCTTCCTTTTTTTTCTAAAATAAATCCGTTACTTTACAATCAAATTTAGCGTGCTTTCAGGTTAATTTTGTTAGTGCATAATCAAAAAAAAGCCGTATGCCTGCAGAGTTAATTAAAATTTATCCGGAAAACCCTGATTTCAGGCGTATCCAGAAGATTGTGGACATTCTCCGGAATGGAGGGGTAATCATCTACCCTACGGATACGATTTATGGTATGGGATGCGACATTTTCAACCAAAAAGCGGTAGAACGGGTCTGTCAGATTAAGGGAGTGAAGCCCCAAAAGCAGAATTTTTCCTTTATTTGCTACGACCTTAGTAACATTGCGGAATTCACACGGGCATTGAGTACGCCTGTTTTTAAGTTGATGAAAAAGGCGCTTCCGGGTCCGTTCACGTTTATTCTTGAAGCAAATAACAATGTCCCAAAGCTTTTGAACAACAAAAAGAAAACAGTAGGAATCAGGGTGCCGGACCACCCGATTCCCAGGATATTGGTAAAAGAATTAGGCCATCCCATATTGACTACCTCTATCAGGGATGAGGATGATGTGGTGGAGTACAGTACGGATCCGGAACTGATTTATGAAAAGTACAAGGATATTGTCGATGCAGTCGTTGACGGAGGATATGGAAACAACGTGGCCTCCACAGTCATAGATTGTACTGGCGAGGAAATAGAAATACTGCGGGAAGGTAAAGGAAATATTCATGAGATCATTTAGTGCTTCACGCTGACGTGACTTTCGTGATAGAGGGTACACATGCTGATAAAAAAGTTGTCATTGCCGACCTTTTTTACTTGCCAAATTTGGAGTTTTTCTGTCTGGTGAAAGGCGCCGACAGTATCACGTTCGTCTTAGACGACCCTTTTGTGAGACAGACCTATCGCAACAGGTGTGAGATTTTGATGGCCAACAAGGTGGAAATGTTAAGTGTGCCGGTTTTGAAAGCGGATAAACTGGCTCCCTACCGGGATATCAAAATTGATTATGGTCAGAAATGGTTGAATGTTCACTTGAGGGGGATACGCAGTGCCTATGGCAAAGCCCCTTTTTTTGAATATTTTTATCCCTCATTCGAGGAGGTTTTTGTAAAACGAAAAAACTTTCTCTGGGAGTTGAATGTGGAATTACTGACAATCTGTCTGAATTTCCTGTTTCATAGTGCCAAAATAGATATTAGTGCTCAATTTGTCCCCAATGGGGCTGAAATAGACCTGCGGGGGAGATCTGGGGCGAAAGGGAGGCATTGGGCATGGCAATATTACACCCCGATAACTTACCATCAGTTATTTGGCTTAGACTTTGTGCCAAACCTAAGCGTGATCGATTTGTTGTTTTGCGAGGGTCCTGGGTCAAGCGACAAATTACATTTATCACTAAAAAAGAAATTGAACAATACATAAAACTATTGTGTTTTAAGATAAATTTGATAGTATTAACGTTGAATTGGAAAAGCTCATTAGATAAGGAAATAAATGGAAGCGAAATTTTCAAATAGAGTCAAGGAAGTAATTTCCCTAAGTCGTGAGGAGGCTTTGCGGTTGGGGCATGATTACATTGGCACGGAACACCTCCTGCTTGGAATGATTCGTGAAGGGGAAGGTGTAGCGGTATCTATCCTTAAGAAACTTGGCGTTCCCCTAGATGAATTAAGGAATTCTGTGGAACGGGCCGTGAAAGGAACCGCAAACCACAATGTGAAGAACCTAGCCAATATCCCACTTACTCGGCAGTCTGAAAAAGTGTTGAAGATTACTTACTTGGAAGCAAAGATATTTAAAAGCCAATTAATTGGGACAGAGCATTTGTTGTTGTCAATCTTGCGCGACGAAGACAATATAGCCACGCAGATACTACAAAAGTTTGATGCGACCTATGATGCGGTAAAAGAAATGTTGGAATTCCAAACTGATCAAACGCCGCGGTCCGGGACTGAAGCCGATGATTCAGATGACGAAGGTTCAAAACTATTCGGATCATCGAGTGGGTCTTCGGGAAGTACCAAAAGCGGTACGACCGAAAAATCAAGAACACCTGTGCTCGATAATTTTGGCAGAGACCTTACCCGCATGGCGGAAGACGACAAGCTTGACCCCATCATAGGAAGGGAAAAGGAAATTGAGCGGGTAGCCCAGATTCTGTCCAGGAGAAAGAAGAACAACCCGATTCTTATTGGGGAGCCCGGTGTCGGAAAGACAGCGATCGCGGAGGGTCTTGCACTGAGGATTGTTCAAAAGAAGGTGTCGCGCGTACTCTTTAACAAACGTGTTGTGACCTTGGATTTGGCATCTCTTGTTGCCGGAACAAAATATCGCGGACAATTTGAGGAGCGAATGAAGGCCGTGATGAACGAACTTGAAAAGTCCCCAAATGTCATTCTCTTCATCGATGAGCTTCATACCATCGTAGGTGCCGGCGGCGCAAGTGGCTCGCTAGATGCCTCCAATATGTTCAAGCCTGCGTTAGCGCGAGGTGAGATCCAATGTATCGGTGTTACCACGTTGGACGAGTACCGACAATACATCGAGAAGGATGGAGCTTTGGCTCGGAGATTCCAAATGGTGATGGTAGATGCTACTTCTCCTGAAGAAACAATTCAAATTTTGGAAAATATCAAGGATAAGTACGAAGACCATCATAATGTAATTTATACTCCGGAAGCCATTCAGGCCTGCGTTAATCTTTCAGACAGGTATATTTCTGACCGCTTCCTACCAGATAAAGCAATTGATATTCTTGATGAGGCAGGGGCAAGGGTGCACATCAATAACATCCATGTTCCGGAAGATATCCTACGTCTTGAAGAAGAGGTAGAAAATATCAAAGTGGAAAAGAATAGGGTTGTAAAGTCACAAAAATATGAAGAAGCCGCACAGCTTCGAGATAGAGAAAAGAAGCTATTAGAGCAGCTCGAAAATGCCAAAGCGAAGTGGGAGGAAGAAAGTAAGACCAAACGCTACATCGTAGAGGAGGACAACGTTGCTGAGGTAATTGCGATGATGACCGGAATACCTGCTAAGCGAATTGCCCAGAATGAAGGCGTAAAGCTTCTAAATATGGGTACCGAGTTGAAAAATAAGGTGGTTGGCCAAGACGATGCCATCAAGAAGCTTACTAAGGCTATACAACGTACTCGCGTCGGTCTAAAAGACCCAAAGAAGCCCATTGGATCTTTTGTATTTCTAGGCCCTACAGGGGTTGGAAAGACGGAACTTGCGAAAATGCTGGCGATTTACCTCTTTGCAAAGGAAGATGCCTTGATTCGGATCGATATGTCCGAATATATGGAGAAGTTCAGCGTCTCCCGACTTGTCGGAGCTCCTCCAGGCTATGTAGGATACGAAGAGGGTGGACAGCTTACCGAAAAGGTGAGAAGAAAGCCATATTCCGTTGTGCTTTTGGATGAAATTGAGAAGGCGCATCCGGATGTGTTTAACATCCTATTGCAGGTACTTGACGACGGAATTCTGACAGATGGATTGGGTAGAAGGGTAGACTTTAGAAACACCATCATCATCATGACCTCAAATATCGGTGTAAGAGATCTAAAGGATTTTGGTGCCGGTATCGGGTTCGCCTCTAAGGCAAAAGAAGAGAATATGGATGAGGTGATGAAATCTACCATTCAAAGTGCCTTAAAGAAGGCATTTAGCCCGGAGTTTCTCAACAGACTTGATGATGTCGTTATTTTCAACAGCCTTAGCAAAGAACATATCCATGAGATTATTGATATCAGTTTGGGTAAGCTATTTGCCCGAATCACCGATATGGGCTATCAGATCAAATTGACGGATAAGGCTAAGGATTTTCTTTCAGAAAAAGGATACGACAAGCAGTATGGAGCTAGACCGCTGAATAGGGCCATTCAGAAGTATTTGGAAGATGCTATCGCTGAGGAAATACTAAAAGGTGAGCTCTCTGAAGGCGATGTAATCCTAGCCGATTATAGCGGAGAAGGTGAGGCACTTTCAATAAGCGTAACGAAAAAGGAAAATGCAGATCAATAAATGGTCTACCTGTTAAATAAAACAAAAAAGCGGTCTATTCGGACCGTTTTTTTTTGTTTTATACCAGATGCCGGTGGGCTTTTCCTGGATAACTTACCTTTTTATTCACGCAAAATGTTAGCGCATCATTATTTAGTTCATATGGTTTTCGGCGTTAACCAATTTTAAGACGATATCCGTTTCAAACCGGGCTAACACGAAACTTAAATGCACACTTTCCCGTTTTTCAAAAAGTTTTATTTCCATCATTCGACTTAATTAATCTATCGGCAAAGAGGTCGCAAGAAAAGGACAACTAGACGAGTTTATAAGTTTGCTGGAAAGTGAGTGATTTAAAGAGATAAATGAATACAATATACAGCGCACAGCCACAATGGGTATCGTTGAATACGTATTTCAAATAACCAGCTAAGGACATTCGGGCTTAGTTTTGTTAAGTGGAGTGATTTGTTTGAAATCGAGCATGTAGCATATCATTTAATACGAATAAGTATCATAACACAATCCTCCCGAAATACCTGAAAGGCTCCCACATTAATAGGGGTAAGTTGTGTCCGCTTAAAAACAAACTGAAACACATGAAGTACTATATAGAGCTGTTTTTCAAAATTGTTTTTGCATTTTCTATCCTTCCGTTTTTGATAGCGGAAAAGATGCAGGAAAAATTCACCATTCGTATAGATCCTCAGGTCGTTGATACCCTCTATTCCCAGCCGAAAGCTGTTTCTAAGTTGGAAAATAAGGCTATTGACGAGGCTAGTGGGCTTGTTGTGTCTTGGAAAAACCCCAACCTGCTGTACACGCACAATGACAGCGGAGGAGATCCAGTGATTTATATGCTGGATAGTCTTGGGAAAGACAGAGGAACCATTTTTTTAGAAGGGGCGAAAAACAGGGATTGGGAGGATATAGCCATCGGCCCGGGGAAAAATTCAACTCAATCATATGTCTATGTCGGGGAAATTGGGGATAATGATGCAAAATATGAACATATTGCTTTCTTGCGGTTTCCCGAGCCGACAAAAAGTCAGCGTGAACTTCGGGTGACCCCCGAGAAAATCCAGCTGAAATACCCAGATGGGCCGAAAGATGCTGAAACGCTAATGATAGATCCACTTTCTGGGGATTTATTCATCCTGACAAAGAGGGATTCCAGTAACACCCTTTATACCGTCCAGGAGAAAAACCTTTGGAACCAATCCACCCCAGTAATCCTCGAGAAAGTCATGAAACTTCCGATAACGATGTCGGTAGCTGGAGATATCTCGAAGGATGGTCGGCATATTGTCATCAAAAACTATTGGGTAGTCTACTATTGGGAAAGAAAGGAGGGTGAGACCGTTCCCGAAGCACTCTCCCGAGATCCGATTTTGCTTCCTTATACCCCTGAACCTCAAGGAGAGGCGGTAGCTTTTTTCCAAAATGGCAGAGGGTACTTTACATTAAGCGAGAAGAAGATGCGCGTAGATCCTATACTTTACAGGTACGATCGGTTAGAAGTCGACGACTAATGCACGGAGGCTGTTTTAACTTCCTTGATCGCAATCGTTTCTACCTCAATATCCCTCTCTTTGGCATTGGTTTTAAAGTTTTCGATAACCTCGAGTACATCATAATCGATAATTACTGACTTCGATCCATCAATAATTACTTTTGAATTATTAGGAATCCGGTTTAGGGCGGAAATCAACGCGCCTTTGTTTAGGAAGCTTACCTCTTCTGACAAGATAATATGGGATACATTCGTATCGTCCGTTTTGGTGTCTTTGTAGAAATAGGAGTTTTTGTAATTTCTCAAGAGAATGAAAATTACGCCAATGACCATTCCCAATCCTATACCTTTTAAGAGGTCAAACACGATAATCCCAAAGATGGTGGCGGCAAAGGGTAAAAACTGATCCCAACCCAATCGGTACATCGTTCTGAAAAGAGAGACTTTTGCTAATTTGTACCCAACAAGTAGCAGGATTGCGGCTAAACTTGCCAGCGGTATCAGGTTTAGCAAGTTCGGAATTAATAGTACACTGGCTAGAAGCAATATGCCATGAAAAATCGCTGACATTTTTGTTTTTGCTCCTGAACTTACGTTTGCCGAGCTCCTAACTATCACGGCAGTAACTGGCATTCCGCCTATTAATCCATTTATCATGTTTCCGACGCCTTGCGCAAATAGCTCTTTGTTGGGAGGAGAACCCCGCTTATGGGGATCGATTTTATCGGCAGCTTCCAGGCTTAAGAGGGTTTCAAGGCTAGCGATGACGGCAATGGTAATGGCAACAATCCAGACATCCGGATTTAAAAATCCGCTTGGATTGAAGAATATCAGCTGGTCGACAAACTCTCCAAATCCGTTAATAGAAGGAAGACTTACTTTGTCTTCCATATTTATGTAAAGATTTGGAATAAAGAACTTAAAGAATTTGTTGATCCCTATGCTTAGCAGTACGGCCAGTAATGCGCCGGGAATTACCTTTGAAAACTTGTTTTTTTGGATAAATGGTTTTTCCCAAAGGATCAAAATGGCCAACGAAATTACTGCTACGATAACCGATCCCATGTCAAAAGCATTTAACATCAGCCGAAGGGACAAAACCGCGTCCAAATCGTTGACAAATGGGGTATATTCCAATAAGTTGGCGTCTTCATTCACACCAAATGCGTACGGAATTTGTTTAATGATCAAAATGATCCCTATTCCCGCTAACATGCCCTTAATTACGGAAGTGGGAAAATAATAACCAATAATCCCGGCCTTTGCAATTCCCAGCCCGATCTGCATGATTCCGGCGATGAAAACTGCTGTAAGAAAAATATCATAGGCACCTAAGTCTGCGATCGCGTTAAGAACAATAACAGTAAGACCAGCGGCAGGTCCAGAAACGGACGTATGGGAACCAGAGAGAGACCCGATTACAATTCCTCCCACTACCCCGGCGATGATTCCTGAAAATAAGGGTGCACCGGAAGACAAAGCTATCCCAAGGCATAGCGGTAAGGCGACCAAAAATACTACTAAGCCCGCGGGTAAATCTGATCCTAAGTTAGCAAATAATCCTTTTCTGTTTGGCATATTATAAGGTAGGGGTTTTTTAAATCAGATGAAACTGATCTATCAAAATTATTTTTGGAAACCGGAAAAGCCATTACATTCATATCCAAATCCAATTGGATTGGGGAACGTTACGTTCCGACTAGATGGTTCGTTGAAGCGCCGGACGCCTTGGTTCAAACAACGGGTTTCTCCAGTTGAAGATAGAACAACTAAGAAAGTTTTTATAACGAAAAGAATAACTATTGGTTTCGTTATTTTGGACATTCATGGTGATATTATTTCCCCGTATAGGTAAAAGGTGTGATTACTAGTAATTCCTGTTTGATTGTGTCAGAAACATCAAGCCCATGAATAAACGACTTAATGGAGTCAGAAGTGATGCTACTGTTCGTTCGAGTCAGTTCTTTTAGGGCTTCGTAAGGTTTAGGATACCCTTCACGTCGCAAAATGGTCTGAATGGCCTCCGCGACTACCGCCCAGTTGTCTTCAAGGTCTTTGTTTATCGACGTGGTGTTGAGTTCGAGTTTTTCTATTCCTTTGTGGAGCGATTGGTTGGCGATCAGCATATGGGCCAACGGGACACCTATTACCCGTAATACGGTGCTGTCAGTTAGGTCCCGCTGAAGCCGACTGATAGGTAGCTTGGCGGACAGATGTTCTAGCAGCGCATTGGCCACTCCAAAGTTTCCTTCGGCATTTTCAAAGTCTATCGGATTTACTTTATGCGGCATTGCCGACGAACCAATTTCGCCCTTTTTTATCTTTTGCTTGAAATAGTTCATTGCCACATACTGCCATACATCTTTGGAAAAATCGAGCAATATCGTATTGAGGCGTTTCATCGCATCAAATTGGGCTGCCAGATGGTCATAGTGCTCAATTTGAGTGGTAGGGTAGCTTCGGGTGAGGCCCAAATAATCCTGTACGAACCTAACTGAAAAGTCATTCCAGTTTATTTCAGGATAGGCGATATAATGCGCATTGAGATTACCGGTAGCCCCTCCGAATTTTGCGGCATATGGAATTTGATCAAACAGGCGTAGTTGGTTTTCCAATCTCACGACAAAAACCTGAAATTCTTTTCCTAACCGGGTTGGTGACGCGGGTTGACCGTGCGTCTTGGCAAGCATTGGGATTTCTTTCCAGCTCTCTACACGGGCTTTAATATCCTCGATCACCTGCATAAGCGATGGCAACATTATTGCGTTCCACCCGTCGCGGATCATCATCGGCACCGCTGTGTTGTTTATATCTTGAGAGGTTAAACCAAAATGAATAAATTCCTGGCAGTGGCCCATTCCCATTTGTTCAAAACGCTCTTTCAAAAAGTATTCAACCGCTTTTACGTCGTGGTTGGTAACTTTTTCTGTTTCTTTTATCCAAGCAGCGTCTTCCAATGAGAACTCCTCAGCAATTTTCCTCAAATCCTTGAATATCCCATGATCAACATGCGTCAACTGCGGAAGTGGCAGTTCACAAAGGGCAATAAAATACTCAATCTCCACTTTTACACGGTACTTTATTAACGCGAATTCGGAAAAATAAGCCCGTAAAGAAGCGGTTTTGCTACCATACCTGCCATCAATAGAAGAAACTGCCGTCAAGAGGGAGAGATCCATAGGTGCGTGATTTGATTAAGGAAACGCAAAAATAGGGCTTTAAACTGAAACATGAATGCCTTTTCGGTTTATT
Source organism: Cytophagales bacterium (assembly GCA_016124425.1). Taxonomy (GTDB): domain Bacteria; phylum Bacteroidota; class Bacteroidia; order Cytophagales; family Cyclobacteriaceae; genus Lunatibacter. The sequence goes on along the minus strand of WGNT01000186.1, from coordinate 11,930 downwards.
TGCGAGAAGGGTGCCGGCATGAAGTTCTGTCTTTCAGTAGCTTTTCCGAAAAGCTACCATTTCGTCTCCCAGCCTGTCCGGGATATTGGGATATCCCCTTTGAAAAAAAATGCGGGAGATACCTTTACCTATCTCCCGCGGTAGAAACATCAATTTTGAACGAAAAAATCAGCGTTATAGCGAACGCTTGAAGGAGCGTTCCTGTAGTCGTTAATAGTTGGGATAATTCCTTATTATCTGTATATCAAGTTCCTCAGAAGAAGCTGAACTGCTTTGACCGCCTTTGATTATCACCGTGTAAATTCTCCCTGGATGAAGCGTTACCTCTTCACTAGCTACTAAAATCTGACCGGATTGGACTTCATTTACCTTGAGTACCACTGGTCCGCTGTTCATTACCTTATAGTCCGTTACCTCTTTGAAGTCCATGGGGCCAAAAAGGGGTGTACTCCCGTTGTTGGCTAACAGCGTTACTGCTGGGGTAACACGAGATAAGTGTACCAACCGAAGCAGCGCTTTTCCTTCACCAGGATTGGAAAGATGATCTTCTACAATAATCGGTACGAACGAGTTTGCTTCATCAGCTAGGAAAACGGAATAGGTCTGACTTGCCTTCAGCGTGATAAGCGTGTCAAGCAGACTGCTGGTCCGGGTGGAATTATTGAACGAAAAATTACGGCTTCCTGTAAAGAAATTGCCATAATCGATATAGGTTCCATAGGCAAAGGGGTTATAATCCCGGGGATATGCTTTATTATCCACACTAATGGCCAGTTCGTCTGCTTGGGTAGTACCATGATAGAAAGAGACATAGGCAATCGGAGTGATACCGGACATGTCTTCGTCATTCAAGCAGGAACTTAGCATTGCCGATACGAAAAACAGGGCAAGTACGGAATACCTTTGCAAATGCATGGGTCTCAATTTTTTATTGTGTGTAATCATATAATGGTTTAATTTGTTTTCACCACCGATACGTGTGAAACCCCCAAAACGCTACAATGAAACCCAGAAAAATATCTCATTCTTGAGAACCATTAAATGCCCTAATAGGTTAACTTCTCGAAAATAATATATTTGCATTGGGGTTCTTGACGGTTCCCCGTAGATTTGCCAAGCAAATAAGGAGATAGAATAAAAAATTGCGCCACATGTTGTTTAATTTGTTCAAGAAAAACGCCGAGGAAAAGGAAGGTGCTTCCCAATATATCACCCTTCAGGTAAGAGAAATCGTTCGTGAGACACCCGATGCTGTTACGATTTACTTTGACCAACCGGAGCCTCATTTGGAGTACTTACCGGGCCAGTTTCTAACCATTATCATGGTGATTAATGGCAAAGAGGAAAGAAGATCGTATAGCTTATGTACCTCTCCGTTTGTGGATCCATTTCCGGGAATTACGGTCAAAAAATTACCTGGTGGAGTGGTTTCAAATTACATGAACGAATTTGTCTTTCCGGGAAAGAAGATCACGGTCATGCGTCCCATGGGCAATTTCACCTGTGACTATCACTCCAAGAACAAGCGGCATTATGGAATGGTCGTGGCCGGAAGCGGAATCACCCCAATATTTGGCATTACGAAGTCCATTTTGATAAACGAACCAAACTCCAAAGTGAGCTTGCTTTATGGCAGCAGAAACGAAGCACATGTCATATTCAGGTCTAAGTTGGAGAAATTACAATCAGACTTTCCGGATAGGATCTTCATCCACCATAAATTAAGTAATCCGGGCGCTACATGGGCCGGTACAAAGGGTCGGATAGCGATTGGTGATGTTCAAAACTTTGGAGCTGACCTGCTGGGGGATGCCGCATATGAGTCCAGATTTTTCTTATGCGGTCCTCAAGAATTGATGGAAGCAACCAAACTCACGCTTGCTGAACTAGGGGTACCTAAAGAATCCATATTTTCAGAGAGCTTTTACCTGGATTCTCCTAAAAAGGAAGAAACGGAAGGCGAGGAACAAGGTATTACGCAAGAGGTTACGGTTATTTTGGAGGGGAAAACCTATACATTTGATGTCACTCCGGATAAATCGATTTTGGAGGCGGGTTTGGAAATGGATATTGATCTTCCCTATTCCTGTCAAAGCGGGCTGTGTACCGCCTGTAGGGGCCGACTGCTGTCCGGAAAAGTAACCATGGATGAAGACGCCGGTCTAAGTGAAAACGAAATTGAAGCGGGATATATTCTCTGCTGTTCGTCAAAGCCTAAAAGCGGCAATATAAAGATAAACATCGAGTAAGCGGGAATGAGTGATATAGATGAGCTAAAGAAGGAATATCGCCTACTTGAAAGGAACGTACTGTTGCTGATAATGGTCCCATTGCCTGTATTTTCATACGCTTATCTCTACACCACCGGAAAATCCAAAGATCTACTCATCCCGAATTTGCCCGAATTCCTTAACGTACTGTTTATGGTACTTGCAGTAAGTGGGTTGCTGCTGCAAAGCATGCGGTTTAGGAAACGTTTGAAACCAACACGGGATAAAAGCTTGACGTTTAGTGAGCGGTTTATTTCCTACGTACGTACCACTATGGAACGTTATTGGATTTTGCTGGCGGTTGGTCTTATCTGCGCGGCTGGTTTGTTTTTTTTCCAGAACCCCGGCTTTACTATTGCTTATGCAGTATGTCTTATCGTTGTGTCGTTGGGTAAACCCACCCCCGACAGAATTGTCAGTGCACTTCGCTTAAAAAAAGAGGAAAAAGATAAGGTATATGAAATCGTAAGAAGAGAAGATCTTTGATTTCATATACCAATCCTGTCTGTTTACAAGTTTTTTATCTGAAGTGACCCAGAGTTAATCGTTCCTTTGATGGTATGCTGTGATCCATTTTCAATGATAAGCTGTTTGCTTGTGGATATGGAACCCACCCTAAGCGATCCGCTACCGGCCTTAAGCGAGTAGTTAAATTGGTCAAGCGGGGACAACGTTTGGATGTCGATATTACCTGAAGATCCTTCCAAATCTGTTTTAGGTCCTAATCCGCAGTTGCTGGCTCGTACATTCCCGGAGGAAATACTTATTTTCCCCAGCTCTTTGATGTCTTCCATCCTCAGATTACCGGATGATAGCCCCGCATTTAATACTCCTTGTACATCGGTCACTTTCAGCGACCCACTGTTGGCGTTAATTTCTGCGTTTCCCACGATGGATGCGATTTCTGCCATTCCTGAAGTGATTGTACAGGAAAGATCACCTTCGATATCGCGCGCGGCTATTTTTCCTGAATTGGACTTTACGAGTAAATTACCTACAATATTTTCAACATTGATCGTTCCCGAATTTACGTATAACTTGGTCTCCTCCGAAACTACACGGCGCACACCGACGATTCCAGACGTATTACGAATAGAGATTTTTATATTCTCGGGGCCTTCAAGGTGGATAAATCGTTTTTCACGCAACATGGGTTCTCTATTCTGTGGCTTATAGGATACCTTTAGGGTGTTGCCGACGGTCACCATCACAAAGGTTCTATCTACATCGTCATTGTTGCCAAACTGCGCATTCAATTTGATGGTTGTTGCTCCCGGAACGCCGGTGTAAAGTACTTCAATACCTCCGATTTCCATTTCCAGCACGTCAATACTGGCGAAGGTTTTGTCAATTACCTCTTGACCGACAGCGGTCATGCTGATGAGTAGCAGGATGATAATGCCCGAGCTGATAGCGCGTATTGTTTTCATAATTAGGTGTTGTTTGTCTGGTTTATTTGTGGCTTAAAACACCAACCCAAAAGCAATAGGGCTGACGGAAGGCTCAACATCTCTATGGAAGAGGGGATTAAAGTCATAGGTGGTAAAGAATGTGATACTTCTAAAACCTACTTCTCCCCGTAGTCCGTACCGGAAGTTGCTTAGGTAGGTCCCTGCGGGCTCTTTTTCTTTATTTCTTCCGGATCCCCCTAGCTCTCGGTACACAAATTTGCTCCGTCCACCAAGGCGGTATCCTGCATAGGGGCCAATCCCTACCCGAAGTCCTTCACGACCTTTTCCTGTTTTTTTACCAAAGTCGTACTTCAACATGGTAAGTGCGGTGAGGTAGGAAGCGGAAATTTTGCTTTTAAAACCATTAACATCGATCCGGTCTACAAACTCTACTCCCGACTCACTCGCTTGCGCCTGAATGCCTCCATCCTCGAATTTGAAATTGTACCATTGAACACCTAAGCCAAAATCCCAAAAGAGACCTTCGTTTAATTTTTGGCTTGCCATCCAGTTGAGCCCAACATTCCAACTTCCCCAGCCCTTTACGGCATAAGGTGCCCCTGGACCTGGAATTCCGCCATTCTCGAAGTAATTGTTGATCCCTAAATCCGCGCTAAAAAAGGTTCTAAATGGGGGGTCTTTCTTTTCCTTTGGGGTAGATTCCATCTTGACCTTCGTTTTTGATCCAGATTCATCCACAATCAGGCGGTACCTTCCAAAGGTCACCTCTGTTTCAGAGTCGTCTTCATAAATTCTGAAAATCTCTTTTTTCCCGTCTTTATACTTTACTTCTACTACCGTTTGCACGCCATCTTTTTCGGGGGCTGGCAGATCAAGTTCCTGAATGATCTCGTTGATGTTCATTTGTTTGAGCCGTTCAAAATCCTCTGGATTGTCGACCACTATGACCAATTTTCCCGATGTGCCAAACTCTACGATAATACTATCGTTTTTGGCCAAATTTTCCTGAGTTACCTGCATCCCGAAGACCTGTTGTATCAAGATGAGGAGAAGTACCGCGATCAAATACCTTTTCATATGCGTTTTCTAATTAGTTTATTTTTCTTTTTTGCTGGCCATTACCACCGTGAATAATTCATTTTTGGCGTCTTGTAGTTCTCCAAATTCCCTATCTACTTTTGATAGAAATCCGCCGATTTTCTGAAGTTTCCCTTCGATTCCTTCCACCAACTCGGCTTTCTCCGGAGCAATAGCATATCCTCTGGAGACGATTGTCACCTTATAGGCAATTTCATTTTCTGCTTCGGTAGTTTCCGCAATCGCCTCAGCAAAGACGTCATGATCCGTAATTGATTCAAGTGCCAAGGACTCGTTCCATAAGGTGTCAGGACGTGTGGCAACAGGCATAGGGTCCACCATGACCTCGCGCGGCAATGAAGCCATTTGCTTTTTCACGTCGATTGATGGCGACGGCCTCTGAGGCAAGGCTTTTTTTGGTTTGGAGACTGGTTGCTCTACGGGGATTTCTACTTCCCTAGTAACTGTATCCAAAGGAGCCGGAAGCGTTAGGGCATTTTGTTGTGCTTCAATTATCGGGGTCTCGCTAGCCAGTTTTGTTTCCGTAAGGGTATCTCTGTTGATCACGTAGCTGATCAATCCTGCGATACCAAGCACCAAAAGGAAGCCAGCAGCATACCGGGCTAATGGAAGCCACAATGGCTTTTTTTTCTGCCCTTCTAGTTTTTCTTCTAGCTTTGACCAGGCCCCCGGACTCGGCAAAACCTCGTAGTTGGGTAATTTGTCCCGAAATAGGGAATCTAGGTTCTTGTCATCCATGGTGTTTGTTTTCTTTTGGGTGATGGGAGTATTGCGATAATTTTTCCTTGAGAGCAGCCCTTGCCCGACTTAACTGCGATTTGGAGGTGCTTTCCGTTATGCCAAGCAATTCCTGAATTTCTTTGTGCGAATAACCTTCAATCACGTAAAGGTTAAAAACGGTCCGGAAGCCGACCGGAAGTTCGGCCACTAATTGAAATAGGTCCTGTACAATTAGATCATGGTCTGCGTCGGCTGAAGCGACCGTATTTTCATGTCCATCAAGGTTTATCTCCATCAGTAAACTTTTACTGTCTCTCAAGTAGCGTAAGGACTGCGTTACCATAATTGTCCGCATCCATCCCTCGAAACTTCCCTTTCCTTCATATTGAGGTAATTTTTCAAATATTTTCATAAATCCCTCAATCATTACATCCTCCGCCACAATCCTGTTTTTTATATACCTGATGCAAAGGGAAAGGAATTTGCCCGAGTAGGCATCATACAATTCCCGCTGCGCCTTTCGATCTCCCCTGAGGCATCTTTTGATGATATCCGGTTCTTCGCTAAAGGATTTTTTTAAAAACATGGTTATGGTGTTTCAATAGTATAGATACAGATCGTTACCTAAAGGTTGCATCGCCAAAAAATAAAAATGTAAAAAAGTGGATTGCTTCTTATTTTTATGAGTGGTCCTTACCCTATACCTTACCTAATAGACCGCCTTATAGTTAATAACAATGTCAAATTGGGTCCACTCACTTGATGTCACCTTAACTGGGTTTACGTGGTTATTGTGATCGAAGGTATTAGCGAAATACCCCTCGTCCTCTACGGTGAAAATGGAGTAGGTACCGATTGGAAGTTCTACTCGGTATGAACCATCCTCCGCTGTGTCGATGCGCTTGATTTCGGGAGTGGCTATCGTGCCTATTAAATAATCACCTAAAGACAGCTGATCAAGGTGCGTAAGCGGGTGGATTTTCAGCGTACGCTTTACACCTTGCCCCGTGTCCATGCTAGGGTTGAGTTTTCCTTCGGACGCTTGTGGCATCCGATTGCCTTCTACCCAGTATACCTTCCCGTGGATTCCCTGCGTTTTTTCTTTTGGGGACTTACATCCTGCAGTAAGCATAACCAAGATAAGAATGCAACATAAAATGCGGGCAGAATACTTCATGGCCGGTTGAAGAAATGGGACATATGTACGCATCCTTTATTAAATACCTGAAAACAGTTCAAATGACTCCAGATACGTTGGTAAGATAGGGTTCCAATCAAGTTCATCTCGCAAGAGTTGTGCCAGGGCTTCGGAGGCCTGTTCTTCCCCATGGACCAAAAATGTTCGTTTGGGACGCTGGATAAACCCTTTGCACCATTCAAGTAGTTCCGTTTGGTCTGCATGGGCGGAAAGGCCATCAATAAAATGGATCTTTGCCTCGACTTTAACATCAATACCGTATATCCGGCAATTTGTGTCTCCTTCTAGGATTTTCCGTCCACGTGTGCCTGCTGCTTGATACCCTACAAAGATTATGCTGTCATTTTCATTCGGTAATCTATTATAAAGATGGTGGAGAATTCGCCCCCCTGTAGCCATGCCGCTCGCTGAAATAATGATCGCGTCGCCCTTGATGGCATTTAGGGTCATGGATGCTTCCTGCGTCTGGTAGTAATGTAGCTTCGAATGGTGAAAAGGATTTGCTTGATGCTCATGCAAAGAAGGGCCGAGATGGTGAAATTGATCGTATTTTTTATAAAGCTTAGTTACGTCAATGGCCATGGGGCTATCTACATAAATAGGTATTTCGGGGATTGCTCCTAATTTTTGTAGCCGGTGCAGGTAGTAGAGTATCATTTGAGTTCTACCTACGGCAAAGGAGGGTATCACAGAGACTCCTCCTCTCATGTACGTTTCCCGAATTACTTCAGCGAGTTGACGCTGAACCGAAGCAGCAACGTTAACCCTATCCCCGTAGGTAGATTCCAGGAATAGGACGTCACAGAAGGGTATCTCCACGGGCGGGTTAAGAATGGGGTCTTGGTACCTTCCCAAATCACCTGAAAAGACGATCGTTTTTTCTTGGGTATCTCCTTGGATCTTGAATTTTAATATCGCTGCCCCAAGAATATGTCCAGCATTGTAGGCGGTAACGTGGAGGCGATCGGAAAATCGCTGTTCTTCTCCAAACTCCATCGGTTGAAGTAAAGGAAACACACGCTCGGCATCCTTTACTGTAAAGAGCGGGGCAGGTTTTTCATGTTTGGAATACCCCTTTTTCAACGCATATTTCGCTTCCTCCTCCTGAAGTTTCCCGGCATCTAGCAGCAGAATCTCTACGAGATCTAGAGTGGGGGTTGTGCCGTAAATCGGTCCAGAATACCCTTCTTTTACTAATTTTGGCAGGTACCCGCTATGATCTATATGTGCGTGAGTAAGAAATACCATGTCAATTTCGGATGGATTGACCGGAAAAGGCTCCCAATTACGCAGTCGGAATTCCTTCAGACCTTGAAAGAGGCCGCAGTCCACGAGTATCTTTAGGTTATCGAACTCCAATAAAAACCTTGAACCGGTCACCGTTCCAGCGGCTCCAAGAAATTTCACTTTTACATCCATGCCTTGACAGTTTTCCCAAATGTACAGAATTTACGCTACAGTTAAAGCGGCTATTTTACCATGAAATAGCTCCCTTCAAACCGCTTTTTGGTAAGGCTGTCAAGTTCGGTGGCATCTTGGGTACTCGTGCAAGTAAGGCAAAGCAACCCTTCTTCGTGAAAAACCCAGTGGTTTTTCCCGTTTACGTCCCGGTTTTTGTATCCAGCAGCACTGATCGTACTTCTAAGTATGGGAAGTAATGACCTATCCATCACAAAGGGCGTGTAGTAAGGCAGATATAAGGTTTGTCTTAGATATTGCCCCCTATATCTAGCGATATTCGAAAACTCAAGGTGCCGCTGGAAGGAGAGTGTACTGTCCGTAAGGCTATAATCATACGTCACCTCGGATGCATTTTGAAGCGCTTCTTCGGTATTCCTGCCTTTTGAAGAGAAGGTTTGTTCGAGTAGGGCTTCTTCAGCATCATATCCCTTGATGGAAATCGTGACCCCTCCAAATTCTGCGGTTTGTTCGGTACCGGAAGTTGCCAGAACAAGGGTACCAGCTGGAAGGGGGATGGATTTGTCAACCTCCACACTTGCCTGTTCTTTAAACTGGTTCACAACTTTTGGGATTTGGAAGGAGCAGATAACAATGCTTAAAATCCAGATACCAAAGGCAATGAAACCCAAGGGTGCGTCGATGATGCTACGCTTAATAAGTACACTGATTCCTAGAAGTGTAACTACAATGCCGGGAATCAACACCACTACCGAAGCGGAGATGGCAAGCCATATGGGAATAAGTTCCGAGATAGCCTCTACAGGAAAGCCTTCAAAGAAATAGCCCCAGTCATTGTTTGTCAGCAATTCCGTATAGATACCTAAGAAGAGTAAAGGCAGTATGATTACAGTGGTCCCGATGAAGAATATAATCAATCCGAACACCACGCGCACGAAGCTCAAAAGAAATTTACCAAAAGGCCCCAATGCTTTGCCCAATCCGTTGATTATTTCTCCTAAAATCCGAAAAGGTGCCATAAGTAGTTTTCTTCCAGTAGACTCTTGGGTTGGCGTTTCCGGGTTCAGGTTTTCTTGAATTGTCTGCTCGATATTGGTAAGGGTAATGGCACCACCCTTCATTTCAATTCGCTCGGTAATTGACTTTGCCATGGGCGTAATGATCCAGAGGATCAGATACAGGACAAAGCCCGATCCACCTGCGAAGATTAAACCGACAAAGGCCAGCCGAATCCAAAGCACGTCAACATTGAAATAGGCGGCCAATCCACTCGCAATACCGCCCAGCACCCGGTCATCGGGATTACTGTAGAGCTTTTTTATGTTTTTATCTTCCGGTTTTTCATAGGAGGGTGGAAGAATCACCCAAAGCAACGCATACGCAATCACGGTCCAGACCCCAAACGAGATATTTAAGTTGAAGTCATCAGAAAGGAGCCCTAGAGGAAGGTGGGTAATACTTATTTGTCCGCTAAACAGGAGCAGTATCGTGATCAACCGGGTCCATAGCGGGTCGATAGCGAAATAATTTGCGAATCCGGCACATACCCCGCCAAGGATCTTGCTATTTGGCAGCCGGGTAAGTCTCCGATATCCTTTACCGGCATTTTGATCGGGAGGCGTGATATACTTGTAAAAATCATTCTCCCCTTCCTCCTTATCAGGTTCAACATCGGACTTAAGATCGTTTTCGACCGCTTCAAAGTCGGCGATTGTCCCCATCTTTTCGATGAGGTTGCTTACGTTTTCCGCGGTGATTACCTGCTTGTTGTTTTTAAGGTTGCTCAGGAATATCTCAGCGATCCGGTTTTCTATATCGGTGATAATTTCCTGATTGTCCTCATAATGGGAAAAGTGCTCATTGATGGCATCAAGGTATTTCTTTAACGTGGTATATCCATCTTCCTCTATGTGGAATAAGATGCCGCTGATATTGATACTGATTGTCTTTTTCATGTGTCTATAATTGTTTTTCAAAGGTCACATGGAATCTCGCATGGTAGATAGTCATCCCAGTGTGTGACGGCCTCGTCATGCTCGATTTCATCTGTTTATAATTGTTTTTTAATGGTCAGATGGAATCTCGCAATTACAATCATCCCACTGTGTGACGTTTTCGTCATGCTCGATTTCATGTTTTTATAATTGTTTTCTAGAGGTCATCCCGACTAGCCGGGACAGGCTATGGAAACCCTGACTGACGGCAGGCAGGTCGCTTTTATAATCTTCCCACTTTATGAGCTTCTCGCTATGCCTGCCTGTCCGGTAGGCAGGCTCGATCTCATGGAAGTAGGTCCTTTAAACCTTCGCTAATCAACTGTACGTAATCTCATCGCTGTCTTGCGCCCTTCAAGATGTCTTAGATAGAATGCAGTTCACCGATTTATCCAATTCTTTCCAAGTTTCGGAAAGTTCCCGAAGAAATGCGATCCCTATCTCCGTAATGGAATAGTATTTTCGCGGAGGTCCTGATTCGGATTCAATCCACCGATAGGAGACCAGCCCTGCGTGTTTCAGTCTGTTGAGCAGCGGATAGAGCGTGCCTTCCACAATAATTAAGTTAGCGTCTTTAAGCTCTTCCATCATATCGCTTGCATACACTTCCTCTCTGGAAATGATATGTAGAATACAGTATTCAAGGAGTCCTTTTCGCATTTGAATCTGTGTATTTGAAGCCTTCATAGGTTTATAATTTTTTTGTTCTGGTACTATGGAATTTCGCATGCCATATGATTATCCCTGAGTGTGACCATTTCGTCATGCCTACGGTAGGCAGGCTCAATTTCATAGCTACTATTGGTTTATGTTTTCCAGGTCCGCACACCGCTGAATTAGACAAGGGGTGATGGGGAGTAACTGACCTTTTACAAATCAACCTCTAAGAAAAATTGTACCAAGTTTATCTACAGTACTTGGTAATGCCAAGTTTGTGGAGGGATACAGGCGAAGTTTTTTCGTGCAAATACAGAAAACCCCTCAAAACGGCCTTTATGTGGGTTTTTACACATTATTTGTTGTGCTTTTTTTTTGCGTGTGACCGATACTTACTGTGGTGTATTCCTTAAAGAGGCTGGAATTGAGTTGCGAGCGAACAATATTATGTACGATTACGTACATATTTTCGAAAAATCGTAAGATTTTTTATTTCTCGCGTCTTTAACTATCCATTTTATAGTTACTTTGCATCTGGGTTGTGTTTTAATCGTATGATTATAAGGGGGAATTTTTGGTTATTCTTTTTCCTTGCGGTTGTTTTTCAGGCGAGTTCCCAGGATTTAACTCCCAAGTATTCCAATGAATTCATGAATATTGGTATTGGGGCGAGGGCATTGGGAATGGGAGGGGCGCAGGTATCGGCAGCACGGGACGTAACGGCAGCGTATTGGAATCCCGCTGGTCTCATCGGTGTTGCCCATGAATATGAGTTTTCGCTCATGCATGCGGAGTATTTCGCTGGCATTGCAAAATTTGACTACGGTGCCTTTACGACAAATATTCAGGAAGATAATCAGATAGCCATTTCGCTCATACGTTTCGGAGTAGATGATATTCCTGATACACGGTTCTTATACGACGCAAATGGCGCACTCAATTACAATAATATTCAGTTTTTCAACGCGGCTGATTATGCGTTGATGCTCTCGTATGCAAGAGATATCAGTGACGGGTTCAAAATGGGGGTAAACGCCAAAGTTATCCACCGAAATGTGGGGAAATTTGCAAATGCATGGGGGTTCGGATTGGATTTAGGGGCAATATACCTCTACGAAAGTTGGCAGTTTGGGCTGATGCTCCGCGACGTTACCACTACGTT
>WGNT01000035.1 GCA_016124425.1 Cytophagales bacterium | reverse complement strand
TAGCCATTGTGGCCACCCAAGACCAAGTCCATGCCGCCAGTTTTTTAAGTCGTTTGTTTCGTTCCAGTTTCAGTACGTTCATGTGTCTTGTAAAGTATACTTTACAAATGTAAAGTTTTATTTACATTACGCAATGTTTTTATTCACCTTTTTATCTTAGCCGGTTCGAAATTGGGTGCATTACGTAATTTAGGAGGCTTTGCGTGCGCAAAAGGTAGGTTTGGAGAACAACCGCAGGGCAATAATCCGGATTGTAATTCATGCTATTTTTATCTATATTTGAGATGTGAGACGTTCACTTTCAATAAAGGCCAATACATTGCTGTTCATCATTTCGATAATGTTGATGCATTCGGCTTTTCCCCATGTTCACCACGGGCATGAAGAGCACACGCACCTCGGAACTCAGTCAGGCCACTCCCACGACCATCATGCTGAATACGAATCGGAAAATGTAGAAAATACCTCTCTATTTGATCTTTTCGTTCATTATCATGCTCACGCTAGCCATTTGCCCCTGACTATTTCGGTAAACTTCAAAAAATCCGATCTGATCGATAAGGAGTATTGGAAGATAATTGACCTAACTCCCTCTACAAGCAGTGAGCTATTTATTGCACCGACGCTTGATATAAAAAAACGCAGAAATCACGTTGACGAACCTCTAAAGTCACTCTTTTTTACTTACAATTCCGAAAGGGGACCGCCAGAACTACCCTAAATTCCCTTAGAAGGAAGATCCCTTCCTGTATTGGTACCATTGCGCTCGCCAATTTCCATGTTTTAGTTCTAAATTCCGTCACATGTTAAAAAACATCCTGTTCGCAGGTTGTCTGTTTGTGCTTTCATGGCCGGGGTATTCCCAGACCAGTTTGGATGAACTGCTACAACTCGTCGAGCAAAACAATCCAGAGCTCCAGGCCCTTGCTACTGCCCTTGAGGGGAAAAAATTCGAATTGCAGTCCGGCAATAATTTACCGGATCCGGAAGTGGGAGTCTTTTACCTTCCCTTTGGTGAGCATAACACTGCCGGCTACACCGAATATCAGATCACGCAGTCGTTTGAGTTCCCGGTGGTATATGGCTCAAGAAAAACGCTTATCCGCGAACAAATAAATCAGTTTGAACTCGGATATAAGTCCCGCCGGCAGGAGATTCTACTTTCGGCCAAGGCTTTCGCGCTAGAGCTCATTTTGATTTCCAAAAAGCTCGAAATTTATACCTCCCGAACCGAATAGGCTAAAGCTGTTTTTAATCAGGTAAATCAACTTTATCAAAAAGAGGATGTGGGCATCCTTGAACTGAACAAGGCCAAAGTAGCTTGGCTTCAACAACAATTTGCGGTTCAGCAGCTGGAAAACCAACTCCAAAATTCCATTAGCCAACTCGAAAATTTAAACGGAGGAAAACCCATAACCTGGTATCCCTGGGAATTCCCTATCTTGGTCCCCTTGACTGATCCAGATGGACTATGGGTGGAAAAGCTGAATTCAGAACCCCCACTACTCCAAATCCGACAAGATGAATTAATCGTACAGCAGAAACTTCAGTTGGAAAAATTAAAGGTGCTTCCAGACCTAGCCGCAGGGTTTAACAGGCAGGGAGTTATGGGTGCTTATTATTCAGGGGTATATGCTGGTCTTTCAATTCCGCTATGGGGTAGCCGTGGCAAGGTGAAAGCAGCCCACTATCAGGCAGCTTTCCAAACTCAGAACAGCCTATCCAAACTCAGTCTGGCAAAGGGTAAATTTGATCGGGATTATAGGAATTATTCCTTTCTCCTGGTAAAATTTGCTGATTATCAGCTTACCTTGACAGGACTAGATTCCGAAGAACTTCTATTGCAGGCCTATAGGCTAGGAGAGTTGTCTTTTCTCCAATATTTCCAGGAAATCCAGTTTTACCGTCAGGCTTTTGATACCTATTTGGAAATGCAACATCAATTATATCAATCACATACCTCTCTACTCAAACATCAACTCTAACTCATTCTGAAAAAAGACATTATGAAAATCTCAACAATCTTGATCGCATTAACGCTTCTTTTTGCCTTGGCTTGTGGCAATAAAAAAACAGATAGCCATGAACATGGAACAGACTCCCACGAACATATGGAAGACGGGCATAGCCACGGAGATGGAGACCATACTCACGAAACAACTTCACAGGAAGAATTCACAGTGGATGATTCCACAGCTAAAGGTACGCATACCCATGAAGATGGGGCAACACACCATGATCATTAAAAACTGAGAGCGATGCGATTGATATATGCGATGATATTTCTAACCCTTATTGGCGCGTGCCAGCCAACAGAGAGACAGACTCACAGCCATGATGAAGGTGAAGAGCATTCACATGATGAAAATGGCAATCCGACGCTAGAATATACAGTTTGGACCCCCAAAACAGAATTATTCGTAGAGTTCCCTGCGTTGGTAGTGGGGCAATCCAGTAGGTTTGCGGCACATTTTACGGTATTGGATCAGCATCAACCGGTGAGGGAAGGCGTAGTGACGGTAAGTCTTATCAAAGGTAATCGAGGGATTCGAAGTGCAGCAAATGCGCCATCTTCCCCTGGCATTTTCAATCCATCGTTACAGCCCAAAGAAGCGGGAAGCTACCTCTTGGTCTTTGATTTACAGACCGCAGATTATGTGGACCGGATTGAGGTAGGCACTGTTCAGGTCTATGGTAATACGGAAGAAGCAGCTGAACATATTCCTGAAGCCAATGAAAATCCAAACGCCATCTCTTTCCTGAAAGAACAGGCCTGGAAAATGGGGTTTCAAACCACACCGGTGATGGAAAAGGAAATTCTCGATATTATTCCGACCTCAGGAATTTGGAAAGTAGCACCCTCAGAATACCAAACCCTGATTGCTCCCGCAAGCGGTAGTGTACGCTTTGCCGAAGGGCTGCTTACAGAAGGCAGTACAATCAAAAAAGGGCAGGTAGTGATGACCGTTAGTGGATCAGGCCTCACAACGGAAAATCTGAGTACAGAAATCCAAAAAGCCAAGGCTTCTTATGACCAAGCTCAGTCTGAATATGCACGGAAAAAGGAACTCTTTCAAGCCAAGATCACCCCGAAATCAGAGTATGAAAAAGTGGAACAGCGCTATCTCGTCGCCAAAGCCAATTTTGAAACCCTTAACAGTGGCTTCACGGGGTCGGGAAAACAAATCATTTCGCCAATCGACGGATACATCAAATCCATAGAAGCCAAGAACGGACAATTTGTAGATCAAGGAACTGCGCTCCTTTCAGTAAGCAGCCACAGAAGCAGCCTGCTCGAAGTACAGGTCAGTCCCTTGTATTTTGCTCAATTGCAGCAGCTTCAGGACATCTTCTACCAAACCAGCCCAACCAATTGGTCAAGCCTGATGGCTAAAGGAGGGAAAATCCTCTCGGTAGGCAAAGAAGTTGACCCAGACCAACCCCTACTTTCCGTTTTTGCCGAAGTCAACGAACCGATAGAAATGCCCGACGGAAGCTTTACCGAGGCTCAATTGGCCATCGGCATACCGAGGCAACAATCGGTGATTCCGGTAGGTGCACTTTTGGAAGACTATGGACAATATGCCGTTATCGTTCAGCTTTCCGGGGAACGTTTCGAAAGGCGGTCAGTTCAAATTGGTAAGAAAAACGGTTCGGACGTGGAGGTTTTAACGGGTCTAAAGCCGGGCGAAATAGTGGTCACAGATGGGGCATTTCAAGTGAAAATGGCATCCATGTCAGGGCAGGCACCCGCACACGGACATACACACTAAGCAATAAAATCGATGCTAGACAGCGTTTTATCCTTTTCCCTTCAAAACCGGTTTTTGGTTTTGTTGGCAGCGGTATTATTGAGTATGGCTGGGCTAATTTTGGCTCGGACTATGAATGTAGACGTATTTCCGGATTTGACGGCACCTACCGTGACGATCTTAACCGAAGCTCATGGCATGGAGTCCGAGGAGCTTGAAAGAATGGTAACCTACCAACTGGAAACCGCTCTCAACGGATCTCCCAATGTCCGGCGCATCCGTTCCTCATCGGCAACAGGTATTTCTATCGTTTGGGTGGAATTTGAATGGGGTACAGATATCTATCGTGCCAGGCAGATCATTAGCGAACGGATACCGATGGTGCAGGAATTGCTGCCGGAGGGAGTAGGTACCCCTACCATGGCACCGATTTCCTCCATTATGGGAGAAATTATGCTCCTGGGTATTCGTTCAGACACGCTTTCACCCATGGAACTGAGAACGTTGGCTGACTGGACAATCCGACCAAGACTGAAGTCCATCGGCGGAATAGCCAATGTGGTAGTTATCGGCGGCGACTACAAGCAGTATCAGATTCTAGCCAATCCTGAGAAGCTGAAGTACTATAAGGTGGGTTTGGAAGAACTGTTTCAAAAAGTAAAAGAAAGTAACGAAAATGCATCAGGAGGATTTCTTAACGAGTACGGTAACCAATACCTGATTAAAGGAAACGGAAGAGCGTATGCCGTTGATCAGTTGGAGGACGCGGTTGTAAAAACAATCGGAACCCAATCGATACGCATCAGGGATGTTGCAGAAGTGACAATCGGATCAGCAGACAAAATCGGAGACGCTTCACTCAATGGAGAACCAGCCGTGATTATGACGATTTCGAAACAGCCCGAAGTCAATACCCTAGAGCTGACCGAGCGGCTAGATGCCGCTGTGGCCGAAATGAAAGCTACCTTGCCAGCAGGCGTGGATATCCAAAGCAAAATTTTCCGTCAGTCTGACTTTATAGAAGCGTCTATTTCGAATCTAAAGCAGACCCTTTTGGAAGGGGCCCTATTTGTGACATTGGTACTTTTCATCTTCCTGATGAATTGGCGGACTACCCTGATATCGCTCATAGCCATTCCGATATCCTTATTGGTAACAATCATCGTACTACAGATTTTAGGATACACCATCAATACCATGAGCTTAGGAGGAATGGCAATTGCTATTGGAGCTTTGGTAGACGATGCCATCATTGACGTAGAAAACGTGTTCAAGAGATTGAGGGAAAACATCCGCAAACCGCTAACGGAAAGACTTCCTGTTCTCGAGGTGGTTAAAGAGGCATCCATGGAAATCCGTAGCTCCATCATCATTGCCACCTTGATTATCATCGTCTCGTTTGTGCCACTTTTCTTTCTTAGTGGGATGGAGGGTAGATTACTCCGTCCTCTTGGAATTGCCTTTATCACGTCCGTATTGACGTCATTAGTAGTAGCGGTGACACTAACACCCGTACTGTGTTCGATCTTGTTGAAGAATGAAAGCATTCTCCAGAAACAGGCAGATGGCACGAAGGTAGAGCGATGGCTTCGAAAGCAGTATGTAGGTATACTTCAAAAAACGCTTGCTTTTCCTAAAATGGTCTTGGGAGTTACCTTCGCAGCTTTCCTTTTGTCCTTAGTGCTACTATCGCAGCTGGGGAGGAGTTTTCTTCCTGAGTTTAACGAAGGTTCCCTGGTGATTTCCGCAGTGGGCGTGCCAGGTATGTCTTTGGAGGAAAGCAACAAAGCTGGAAGGATGACAGAAAGCATACTTTTGGAAATGCCAGAAGTACAGGTGGTCACCCGAAGAACGGGCCGGGCCGAACTCGATGAGCATGCCCAAGGAGTAAATGCGGCAGAAATTGACGTGCCGTTCATCTTGGATGGTAAGACCAAAGAAGCATTTTTCGAGGAAGTCCGAACCAAACTGAGCATCGTACCGGGTATCAATATCACGCTCGGACAACCCATTGCACACCGGATTGATCACATGCTTTCAGGGACAAGGGCCAATATTGCGATCAAGGTATTCGGTGATGAACTTCCTAAACTCTTTGAAATCGGCAAAAACATCGAAACAAAAATCCGCTCAGTGGAAGGTATTGCCGATGTAGCCGTGGATCAGCAGATTGAAGTTCCACAGATACGGATTACCCCAAGCCGACAGCTACTAGCGGCCCATGGGATGACAGTCGGAGAATTGATGAATCAGGTGGATTTAGCCTTTGCGGGAGAGAAAGCCGGGGAAATTTACGAGGGTCAGTTTTATTTTGATCTGATCGTAAGGTATCAAAAAGCTTCAAGAAACTCCTTGGACGCCATACAGCGCGCGTTGATACAGCTCCCTTCCGGTGGTCAATTACCGCTAAACCAGCTCGCGACAGTCTCCTCTGTGAGTAGTGCAAATTCCATAAGCAGAGAAAACGTGCAGCGGCATATAGTCATTGCAGCCAACGTGCAAAACCGGGATCTTCACGGAGTGGTAAGTGATATTCAGAACGTCATCAACGCCGAAATCCAACTTCCTGTAGGCTATCGGGTGGTCTACGGCGGACAGTTTGAGAGTGAAGAAAAAGCTTCAAGGTTGTTGTTGCTGTCTTCGCTCATCGCAATTTTGGTAATCTTCCTACTGCTGTATTATGAGTTCCACGATACCAAATTGTCTTCTATCGTACTAATTAACCTCCCGTTAGCTTTGATTGGCGGGATTTTGATCCTGTATCTTACCTCCGGGACTATGAGCATTGCTGCGATTATCGGGTTTATCAGCTTGTTCGGCATTGCTACCCGCAACGGAATCCTATTGGTTTCACGGTATGAGGACCTCAGAAAAGAGGGACTTCAAGGGTGGGAATTGCTTAAAAGCGGCGCTGCGGATCGACTCAATCCAATTTTAATGACTGCTTTTACCACAGGTTTGGCCTTAATCCCACTTGTGTTAAAAGGCGGAGAACCAGGAAATGAAATTCAAAGCCCAATGGCCGTAGTAATCTTAGGCGGTTTGATCTCTGCGACCATTTTGAACCTGATAGTAGTTCCAAGTGTCTATCAGCTTCTTTTACCCAAATCAGCAAACCCAAAATTGACTGGTTGAAAGCATCATGCGACACTATTTTCTGATGTGTTCCTTCTGAGGCGCTAAATAGACGAAACCATAAATAAAGACTCCCACAAGGATGCAATTTTCCGTGTGGTAGCTCCAAACCCTGTAAATCCTAGCGAGGTGTCGACACCTCGCGATTTCTTTTTCTAAAGCATCCAAAAACACCTTGAGTTATTGCCGGATGACGAATTTTTTTTGATAAATCCAAAAACGCAGATAGTGAGTTTTAAGGTCCTTCAATCGATGGTTTAAGCGCATTCTGAAGAGGGAAAAAGTCGTTTCCATTCTTTCAAAATGTCCCATTATGGTAAAATAATTTGTTCATTTTCGAACAGGTATATGTAGGTTGTTAAGTACGCATTTATTTGTTTTTCAGACAACTACGAGAAGAGGTATACCTTTTGACATCGCATTTCCGACACCGATGAAAATCAAGATAAATTTCAAAACCGATCAAAAGTTTTAATGAAAGGAAATCGAACATGAGAAAAACCTCAGAAAGTGGGATGGTTAGCAATAACACGACATTCTCACAAGGACAGTAACAGGCTACCCCGATGCATCAGGAAAAGTTGTCGCCTATCAAGTCTAGTACGCTGATATAGCTGAGTTTGCAACGAACATTCTTTAAACCAACTCATAAATACAAAAAATCAGAAAACTAAAAAAAGTAATAACATGGCAGTAACAAAACACATAACCGTCATTCTATTTTGTCTTGCATTAAGTGCAGGATGTGCGCCAGCCAATCTAGCTCTGCTTGGTGAGGAATGGTATGGGCACCAAAAAGTAGAAGTGAGCGGCCGTACAGGAATACTTATCAACCAAAAAATGGCCTTTGGTGAATTCCACACTCCCGAAATCCGACGATCATGGACTAGAGGAGGCAATAGCTATTCCGGAATAGGTTTGGGCAATTATGGAACAGGTGAGTATCTAAATATCATAGGCAAGGAATACATCGAAAGGAAACAAACCATTCGATTTGACCTTTCCGACGGCGGATTTCACACATCTTCAGTTTTCTGCGTTTCAAAATTCCAGGCTGCTGACCTCCTTATCGGAAATGATGGAGGAATTCTCTCTGTAGGGATAGACCTGCTTGAACTGAGAAAGGGAAACTCATCAAGTGTATTTTTTGCACAGATATACACACCGAACGAAACCGAACCTTGGCAACTGATCTTGAACAACGATAGTGCACAACGAAATCCAAGGGAGTATGCGGGAACAATTTCGAAGAGCAACGGCGAATACTACACCCTCCATCCCTTATCTAGTGTATTAAGTAAAAAAGGGAAGGCCCTGCAAATGCCTTTTGGCTCAATGGGTCTTGAAGTTCGAGACCGATCGGGACATCCGCTCGCAGCTGTCAACCTTGCTGATAAAGGACAGGTATATTTCATACAGGGACTTACCCGAGAAGAAAAATTCCTGATGGCCAATATTTGCACTGCCCTTCTTCTGCAGGAGGTGATCGGCTAAACAAAAAGCTAATACTGCCCATTTACTGACACCCAATAAAAAACTAATCTATATTAATTTATCAATCACAAAACAAGCCGGAGCACAAATTAACTAAATTTAAGGCGGGGAATGCAGATTCATAAAAAGAGGTCTAAAATGGCCTCTTTTTATGTTTAAACGTCCTCGTAAAAGATGCTAGTACCTGCGGAAAAAGGAGCACCTTTTCCAAATCGGATCAAATCAGTAACTGGCTATTCAGGGGAAACCAAATTGAGACAGCCGAGTCCGAATTGGTTGTTTGTTGAAATTTTCCCACCAAATGTAATAACCATCGGGTTTGTCTGACTCCATCCCAGATAGACTACAAGACACTCCACATTCGATATATGATTGCCACAAATTATTTAGATTACTTTTCTCAAAATTTGTGTAGGTGACGTTTCTTTAAGTCTTAGAAACGGGTTCTCTAAGTAGCGGAATGAGAGCCGACAGAAGATCAGGCTGAGCAAGAAAGTGGTAATGGTTTTACCGTAAAATACCCACCAAGCTGACTCGTGGACTCCGCCGATCATTGCAAAACCTTCTGTAAATACCATGGCGGGAATATGCAAGCAATAAAGGCCATAAGTGAATTTTCCCCAATAACTTATATTTTTAAAACTACCGATTTTGAATAGTGATTGCTTGAAGAATGTCTGTTCATAAATAATGTATGCAAAGAAGATGGCAAAAACCAAGCGCTCTAAGACCACAAGTACCGGGAAAACGAAAAGTTCTTTACGGAAAAGGATTAGTAAAAACCCCACAAAGTAAATAGACGCACTGTTTGTTCTGGAAATTGAGGGCATTTCCATCTGTCTCAAATTTCTTTTAAAACACCACCATCCCAACCAAGAGCCGATCACCAAATCAGACATTACACTGAGGGTGTGATAGAAAATCACCTCGTGTTTATGGAGGTACATTGCCCTGAATCCTATAGAAATCAGGATTAAAATAATGAATAAAGCAAGTCTATGTTTTTTGAAAAAAAGGAGAAGAATTGGCCAAAACAAATAAAATTGCTCTTCTATGGCTATGGACCACAGTACTGAAAGTGTACCTGAAACAGGTGACCCGTTGATTAAGCTATTAAAATTCCCAAGAAAAAAGAGGTAGTACCAAACATTTGCTGTTTCTTCGATTTCTCCGCCCACGGAATTGACGAGTGCCTGGAAAATATAAAAGCCAAAGAGGACAGTGGTAAAATAAAGAGGCCAGATTCTTAGGGTTCTCCGCCAATAAAATCCACCGATATTGAAACTGCCCAATTGTTTTTCCTCAGAAAGTAAAAGAAAGGTGATTAAAAAACCCGATAGGGTAAAGAAAAAATTAACACCCAGATCTCCGTTTTCCCATAATTTGTGAAATCCCAAATAAATGAAACTGTCTTTTCCTTGTAGGGGTACTTCATAGTAACAGTGGTACATGAAAACGAAGAAAAAGGCGAAAAACCTTAGTCCATCGAGGTTGGGGAAAAATACTTTTTGGTTCATTACTTATGCCCATATTTTGGCACAAATATTCAGTGAACCATTGGTGTAAGCGTTGCAATGGGTAGGTTGAAACCCATTTCGCTCAAAAATTCTATAGATTTGATTTGCTGTTTAGACCTTTTAGGTATTCGGTAGGGGTCAGTCCAGTGTACTTCTTAAAAAATCGATTAAAGGTCGCTTTAGAATTAAACCCGGCATCCAACGCTATGCCCAAAAGTGTGGTATGTTTTACGTCTCCATTGATTAACCTTTGTTTGACCTCTTCAACCCTGTAAGAATTGACAAAATCATAAAAGTTTTTTTGGTGAAACTGATTGATGATCTGGGAAAGTTGGTTTGTAGTCATGTTTAATTGATCAGCCAATTTTAAAAGACTTAATTCCGGATCTCTATAAGGTTTTTCAGCAGACATCAAGCCTTCAAGAAGTGCCCCATGATATTTCAGATCCTCCTCTTTCAAAGCTGATTTTTGATACTTTTCAGAAACTATAAATTCTTCTTTAACATTATTTTCATAAAAAACCAATGGAGCAGATCCAACGAAAACAGGAGCTTGTCTAAATCCATAGTAGCCCATAACAATCACCAAAATACTCACTGAGATATTGAGCAAGATATCTTCATGGGCAGGGTTTAATTCAAAAAGATTAAACTGAAAAACAAGTTGGCTGAACAATCCAATACTCCATAAAAGAAGTACCAGTTTTAGTGCCATCGTAAGCCATTTAACGTGATGGATTTCGACATTGGATAAATATTTTTTAGCGAATCCCAGATTTTGTTTGATTGTATGGATCGACCAAAGACTGTAAAACAATATGCTTCCAAGTTTTGCCCAGGAAAGCAGCATACGTGACATATCAGAGAAGGGTGCAAGTGTGTTTTGATACAGGTAGGGTGCTATGATTGCTACATTTAGCAGGAAAGGAACAAAGTGTACGGTTTGTTTCCAATAGAAACGCTTGTTGAATAAATGTTTGGTATATAACCATAGGATGGGGCCATGTAGAAATACAGCAGCACTGCTGATTTCCAGCATCGCATCATATTGATTAAGGGAGGAATGGTAAAAAACAACGATATGGAGAAGAATCACAGAAAACCACACGATCAAAAACCAATCATATATGGCTTTATTTTTTTTGCTCAACAAAAGAATAATAAAAAATGAGGTAACAGAACCGCTAAAAAAGAAGAGATTTTCCATCGTAATGTGAACGCAGCAAAACTATAATAAGCGCCGAAATATAGTTTTTTGTTCGGGAATCTCTACTTTTCTTCAAATAAATTGAAATACGCTTGATTTTAGATAAGTTGCTAAAGCCTCATATTTTTCCTTGAAACATTAAAATGGTTTAAAAAAGTAAGTAAAAAATGCCGGTGCAGCGATCTCTATGTAAGTGGATCAGGGATAATGATTGATGTTCCCCTACCCGTTTATAGCAGCATTTGGAAAAAGCAGCGGTTCTTTTAAAGCCCCTGAAAACGCAAAAAGCCCTGCATTTCTGCAAGGCTTCTGCTCCTCCTCTTGGGCTCGAACCAAGGACCCTTTGATTAACAGTCAAATGCTCTAACCAGCTGAGCTAAGGAGGAATACTGACGAACCCAAGACTAGGCCCTGATTTCGTGATGCAAACATAACAGGTTGGGGTATTTTTTCCAAATATCAACCGGTTATTTTACATATCTTTTGGTTTAGTCCTCAAATTCAATGTCTTATTTTCGCTTGGATGGTTTTCGTTTCAACTGGTTTAAACCGAAAGCAGGAGCGTCTTGGTCCGATTATTTTTTTTCGGGCTTAAATTTTCATATCCCTGAAATTCTTCTAATTTTGCAGTCCATAATCTCGGGGTGTAGCGCAGTCCGGTAGCGTGCTTGCATGGGGTGTAAGAGGTCGTGGGTTCGAATCCCGCCACCCCGACAGGGAGTATAACCAGACTGGTTAGCCAGTCTGGTTTTTTTCTCTAAGAATTCGATTCCAAAATACCAGTATTGCATCAGCCAACGTTAAAAAGTACCGCTAATGGCAAAATCTCAGACGAGATGATTTTTACTCCAACAAGGCAGGATTACCCAGTTTTCCCATAAACAACACAGCGCCACTATGGGTGTCCTGAATAAAGAAAACAAAGGGTTTATCTAACCGAAATACCCTAGGCTGATTTGGGTCGACGGAGGTCAATCCAACTTCCACTACGGTAGCTGCTGCCGCTTCACTTCCCTTTTCGTCTACTTCGATCAGCGCATCATGTATTACTCTGCTGATATACATGGACTCGGTGGGATTCGCAAACAACTTCGTGAAATTCAACGGATTTGGATTAAACGGCTTTTCCAGACCGACCGCCATCAAATCTTCTTTCAACTGCTCCAGCTTATGCCGCATTTTAAACTTCGGCATCTCCAGGATAATATCTGTCTCACTTGCCTGTTCCCTCCAGCTTTCCAATTTATCAAAGGAAAAATCCTGAAGCTTTTCGTCCAAGTCAGCATCTATGGCCGTAATCACGCCCATGGTGTAATGACCCGTACTGTAAGGGATCTCCAGGTATTCCAAGTCACCCGCATTGAAATACTTCAGCTCGGAAGCCCCATCCATCCGCATCATGTCAACCTCCACCTCTTGTTCGGGCGTCACATAAAAAGCACCGCTGTAGGTATTTGACGGGTTGAACTGATACTTCCAATCTGCCTTAAAATAAATAGCGTTCACCAGATACATGACGGCATTCGAAGGAATGGCGTCCAGCATGTCCTTTATCAATCCCTCCGTATTGGATTCAATCCAGTTGTTGATCACATGGACGGATTGTGGATTTGTCATGTCCAAGCCAGCCACTTCCGCACGGTAACTCTCATTCACCGCCGCTTTAAATTCAGGATGGATGCTAAAGTCCTGCCGATACCAAATGGCATTTGCAATGGATAATCTTACTTTCGGATCCAAGGCCAACAAAAAATCGGTAAGCGACTTCGCCGCTTTATTGGCCTCTTGCAGGCTCATTCCCTCAAACCGTAATACCTGTATAAATTCCTCCAGGACATCCCCTTCATTACCATTCATGGCCATGGAGAGTGCTTGGTGGATGCTGTAAGGACTGTAAAACTGGTTTGGCTCGTCCCGTTTCTGAAGCTGATGGAAAAGATCCACCGCAAACTTTGAGCTGGCAAAAACCAGCTTCTCCTCTTGGGCAGTCAATGCCCGTAAATTAGGGGAATCCACGTCATCCGTCCCGCTACCCCAATCACAGGAGCTCAAAAAAAGGAGGATGATCACTAGCGAATGGGCAAAGTAAAAGCGCATGTTCATCGTTAATAGGTTTTGTTTTGCAGATAGGACGTAAAATAGCCTTAAACTGCTACAAAACGCATCGGTTTTTTTTGAAAAAATTGTTTGTAAAGCCGCTTCATATTATCGGATTAGCTGCATTTCCGGCGACCAAACCAAGACCACGTGTCCTCAGATTTTCGGCCGCTATTCCAGCAAAAAATCCCTGACCTCTCCCTGTTCAAACTGGTAGGTCTTATCGGTCACTCCTATGGTCACTGAATTACTGCACCCTTCCTCAAATGCAACGGTTAGCTTTTTATCATCGAGGACGACGGCAATCCAATGACCGCGGTACTGTACCCTTAGCGCTATCTTCTTGAGCGGATCCAAGATAGGCGGGTTGATCCATAGGGCAGATTCTCCTACCTCCAGACCAAGGTATCCCCGCTGCACCAAATCCAGTGACCCAGCCATGGCACCTAGGTGAATTCCCTCAGGCGTCGTTCCGCCTTGAATATCTTCAAAATCACTTTTCAATACCGTTTCGAAATTCTCCCAAGATTTTTCCTTATCATATCTGATCAGAATCCAGGAGAACACCAAGCGGCTCAAGGTGGATCCATGGGAAGTTCTGTTGCTATAGTACGTGATATTTTTTTGGATTTTTTCCTCTGAAAAAGGATAGCCCAAATGTTCCAAAACCTCAAAAATTTGGTCTCTGGAAAACAGGTAAAACAGCATCAACACGTCGGCCTGCTTGCTGGCTTTATACGTGTTGGGACTCTTTCCCTCACTCTCTAAGATACGGTCGAGACGGTGAATATCCCCGTATTTCTCCTGGTAGGATTCCCAGGGAAATTCCTCAAGCTTTTCATATCCCTCAAATTGCGAAATGACGTTTTCGTCAATAAAAGGGACATACATTTTCTTACTGATGTCGCTCCACAACGCAAAGTCGTCCGCAGTGATCTCAAGCTGCGCTAGCAACTCCTTTTTGCGACTCTCAGTCAATAAATCCGCTATCTCCACGGCCTTCATCATTACCCATGCCACCATTACGTTGGTATAGGCATTGTTGTCCAGTCCAAGCTGATCCGAATCAGGGTATGAGGTATGGTATTCGTCCGGTCCCACCACGCCGTGAATCTCATACCGCTTTCTTTCGGAATTAAACGTTGTCATGCTTGCCCAAAACTGTGCGATACTCAGAAACATTTCCGCCCCAAAAAAGGAAAGAAACTGCTGATCGTTTGTGGTCAGGTAGTAGTTCCAGATATTGTAAGCGATTGCCGCATTAATATGCCGCTGTAAATGGGTGTTGTCCGGAATCCAGTTTCCGGATTTGGGATTTCTGTGCATCACCTGACTTTCTTCCCTTCCGCTACTTCCGCTCTGCCAAGGGTACATAGCGCCTTTTTTTCCAGCCTCTCTAGCCGCAAACCTCGCCTCTTCCAATCTGTAATAGCGGTACATCAGCAAGCTTCGGCTTAAGTCGGGGAAGCGAAGGTTTAGAAAGGGAAATATGTAAAGCTCATCCCAAAAGATATGTCCTCGGTAGGCCTCACCGTGAAGTCCCCTTGAGGTGACTCCCACATCCATACCAATGATATTGGTAGACACCGACTGAAGCACATGAAATATATGCAATCGAAGTAACAACTGATTCCCATCCCCATTTGTAATCTTGATGTCCGCGCTGTGCCAAAGGTTTTCAAATGCTTTTTGATGCCGATCAACAATTTCTTCAAAGCGGCCGGCCCGCTCTATCGCCTTTTTCGCCTCAATGCCAGGCTCGCTGATGGCCCTGTCGCGGGAAGTGTATATGCCTACTACCTTCTCTAACGTATAGGTCTCGCCTTCACTTACCTTGATGGCAATTCGTTGACCTATGCAGCCTTTGTGCTGGTACGTATCGGTGTGGGGTTCTATCAGCATCTCCCCATTAAAAATACGCGTCCGTGCAGCCTGTGCCATGTAGATCTTCGATTGCCTTGTCTGTACAAGTAAAGAAATGGCGTCTTTGCCGAGGACCTCCGTTTCAAGCGGCGTCAAGTGCCTGCTTTCCAGGTCCCGGTATCGGGCCACATTATCGTTGATGACAGTACCATCCAGTGCACTATCAAACTCCACTTTGCCGTTCCAATTTTCGGGAGTAAAGGACCATTGCAGCGCGGCCATGTGCTTGTCCCGCATGCTGACCACTCTACGGCTTTTGATCGATGTCCTTCGGCCCTGTGTATCTTCTACACGGAATTCCCGAATCAAAATCCCGCTTTTCATGTTCAGGGTTTGACGGTAATACAACACCGAGTAGGCTTGTAGGTCTAGCCATTCCCCACCATCCGGCCTGAAGGACAGACAAAGCCAGTTCGGAAAATTCACAAAATCCTCATTCTCTATCGTTTTTCCTGAAATTTTCGTTTTTGCCCGGTTATATCCTCCGGCGAGGTAGGTGCCTGGGTAGTTATAGGAATCATTTTTGGATTCTTCTCCAGCGCCCCGGGTTGCCATGTAGCCGTTCCCCAAGGTGCACATGGCCTCGCGGAGTTTTTGTTCTGCTGGCTCCCAACCATCGTATAGTAGCGTAAAGTTATCTTTCATTATCGTATAGTCATTTTTGCGTGGTAGAAATTCGGGCGTGGAAAGTCAAAACCTCCGGAGGTCGGAACCTAGTCATTTCCACGGCCTGCATACCAGCCCCACAGTTTTTCTAAAAACGCATATACATCTTGTGTATGCTCCAGGCGATAGTTGGCGTAAGTTTGCTGTCCATGCACACCCACCAGAATACCGATTCCATTCCGATGTACCACCTTCAGCGCATCTTCGTCGGTAATGTCATCGCCAAAAAAAACATGCTGATAAGCCTCCGATCGCAACTCCAGCTTTTCCAGCAGCCATTTTAGCGCCTCTCCCTTGTGCCAATCTATGGCGGGTTTGAGTTCGAGGATCATTTTTCCTTCTCCTATTTTGAGCATATCGTGTCTTTCTACCACCTCTGCAACGATTTTTTTTACTTGGCCAACCTGCCCTTCGTCGACCTTCCGGTAATGAACGGCTATGGCATATTTCTTCCGCTCCACGCTACAGCCGTTGACTTCCCGAAGTTTTTCAAGGAGGACTTTTTCCGCTTCGTCAAGCTGTGGAAGAATCTGCTGCCCTTCTTCCAATTCCATTTCGAGGCCATCGGGACCGGTAATCTCGAATCCATGGCTGCCGGCATAAATCAAGGATGCTAGGCCTACCTTACCCTTCAAATCGCTCAACCCCCTACCGCTTACCACCGCTACCGTCAGTTCTCTTGAAAGTCGCTCCAAGACCTGCTTCCCAACGTCTGATAAGATTGCCTCATCCGGATTATCCACAATGGGGGTAAGGGTGCCGTCATAATCGAAAAACAAGACCGGGGTTTTGCCTTCTAGCTTTTTTATTAAATCATCAAAATGATCCAAGGCATGGGGCAATTGTGCTGGGGAATTTAATTTGTAATAGTCTTCCATATTCTTTTATTATAAGTTTCATTTTCATAAACGCATCCCTTACCGAAACCAACCAAAAGGCCTAAGCGAACATGCTTATGAACATTTCTCATAGACTTTATTCTCCCTTCCTGTGACGTCTAGTCCGGATAGCTTAATTCCGTGAGCACCTTGACTACCCTATCCGCTCCAGCCTGTATGAGCTCGTCTTTTTCTCCGTTTCTGGCAACGCCTATCACGAAGGGAAACCCGGCTGCCTTTCCAGCTTTTATCCCGGCAATAGCATCTTCCACAATCAGGGTATTGGCCTTTTTTGTACCTAACTCCTGAAGGGCAGCGAGAAAGATATCCGGCGCGGGTTTTCCTTCGAGGTGCTTTTCTTGAACGGTTACGCCGTCTACCCTGACGTCAAAAAAATCCAGCACATCGGCAGCTTCTAATATTCGCTGACAGTTTCTACTGGCAGAAATAACAGCCAAGGGCTTTCCCTCTTCTTTCCATTTTTTGATCATTTCCAGCGCGTCCGGAAACACCTGCACCCCTTCTTCATCGAGGATATTGAGTAGCATGTCATTCTTTCTTTCTGACAGACCCGCTACCGAATCCACTGCTGGGCCGTCGTCGGAAGTTCCCTCAGGAAGCTTCAGGTTGCGGGAGTCAAGAAATGCTCGGACGCCGTCCTTTCGGGCAATGCCGTCGATATGGCGCCTGTAGTCCTTGTCCTGATCCAGTGGGGTATAATTTGCCCCGACACGCTGTTCCAAAAACGCGTCAAACATCTGCTTCCAAGCTTTCGCGTGAAGCCGGGCACTGTCGGTAATCACGCCATCCATGTCAAGAATGACGGCCTGAATCTCGGGAAGTAGCTGCTGTGGCATTGGCAGGCGGATTTTTGGTGGTTTAAGAAAGGACGGTGTTCGGCACTAACCGTTAAAATAAGGGATATACAACCGGTACTCGATAATGGGAAGCTGTTCCTAAGAAAAACGTACATTAATTATACCAGAATGTTCTGGGGGCACATTTTTTTGTGATTTGAACATACGGTGAAGGGGACGGAGAGACTTGGGGAGTTAGGGACGGAGAGACCTAGACACGACGGTAAAAACAGAAAAAAGCTACTACGTCAGCTTTTCACTTTTACCTATTCCCTTTTCATTTTTAACTTTTATCTTATCACTATTCCCTTTTCACTATTGCCCGTTGTGAATTGCTTTCAAAATTGTACCTTAAGGGGGAAATCACAGTTTGGCTTTTGGCTTTTGGCTGTTGGGGATGTTGTAAATTGCTTTCTAAATCGTATTTTAAGGGCGAAATCACAGTTTGGCTTCTGGCTTTTTGCTGTTGGGGATGTTGTGAATTGCTTTCAAAATTGTACCTTAAGGGGGAAATCGCAACCGCCAAGCTACTAGCAAATTGACCTAGCCCGTTGTGAATTGCTTTCAAAATTGTACCTTAAGGGGGAAATCGCAACTTTTGTTTAATTTGGGCGATGCCTACGGCCGTTGTGAATTGCTTTCAAAATTGTACCTTAAGGGGGAAATCGCAACCTTTTAGCGAAGCAGAAGAAACAGCATCTAGTTGTGAATTGCTTT
Source organism: Cytophagales bacterium (assembly GCA_016124425.1). Classification (GTDB taxonomy): domain Bacteria; phylum Bacteroidota; class Bacteroidia; order Cytophagales; family Cyclobacteriaceae; genus Lunatibacter. The sequence goes on along the minus strand of WGNT01000035.1, from coordinate 497 downwards.
CAAAATTGTACCTTAAGGGGGAAATCGCAACTTTTGAATCGAAACGTTATTGAAAACGCCGTTGTGAATTGCTTTCAAAATTGTACCTTAAGGGGGAAATCGCAACATTAGATTGGGGATTGCACCATAAAAATCCGTTGTGAATTGCTTTCAAAATTGTACCTTAAGGGGGAAATCGCAACACCTATACGATTTTTGATGCTTCAATAAAGTTGTGAATTGCTTTCAAAATTGTACCTTAAGGGGGAAATCGCAACTTACAACAAACATTTTTAGATCAAGGTGGTGTTGTGAATTGCTTTCAAAATTGTACCTTAAGGGGGAAATCGCAACCTTTTCATCATCTATCCATGTGTAGATAGTGTTGTGAATTGCTTTCAAAATTGTACCTTAAGGGGGAAATCGCAACGAATGCCTTTGCGGACTAATGCCAATAGCGTTGTGAATTGCTTTCAAAATTGTACCTTAAGGGGGAAATCGCAACTGGACTAATGAGT
>WGNT01000076.1 GCA_016124425.1 Cytophagales bacterium | reverse complement strand
GTCCCGTGTAAGTTTTCGTCACAGTCTTCAACTGAAATTGGTAGAGGAACTTTCTCTAAATCGTAACCTGCTTTTGCTAATTCGTCTTTATTGATTATGATAAGGGTCTTTTTACCTGCCGCAAATGTTTCAACCTTCATTTGAGTTGCAACCATAAGACCTGCAAACTTTCCAATTCCTTTGCGTCCTTTAACTTTTCTTTTTTTGAGGTAGGAAATACTTCCCTTTCTTGAAGTTCGACTATTTGCAATGTTCAGATACTCATTTCTAACTTCTTTTTCTTTCATACCTGAACCATTGTCTTTGATGGTTATTGTCGGATTGACAGTTAAGTCGTCAGGTAATAAAATATCTACATTTTCAGAGTCAGCATCATAAGAGTTGTCAATAAGCTCCTTAGTCGCTTCTTCGATAGAGCGATATGTCTCACCGAGCAGTTCGGCTAGTTTCGGGTCAACTTTAAAATGTGCTGATTTACTCATAATTAATTTTTTAAAAACTCGAATATGCTTTTAATACATTTTGTCCAAGTATTTTGGCTGTGATTAGATAGAGAAATTGTTTTGGTTGAGTAGTTAAAAACTCACTCATTAACCACTGTTCTTTGTCAGAAAAGATTTTATCAAACATATATGGATGATAACGAGTAATTGAACCAAGAAAAAACATCGTGTTATAAATAATTATTTCAGGTGAACATCTGTGGTTGGGGTGGTTCGATATGTAAAGCGTGTATCCGTCATTTCCTATAAAATACCAAATGCCCAAAGTTCTTAGACGAAGCGAAAGCTGATAGTATGAATTGCGGGTTACATTGTATGAAGTAGTAGTAATACTTTCTTGTAGGTAATATACATCGTCTTCCAAAATGATATTATAACCGCGAGCTTGTAAAGAGGGTATTTCACTTGCTTCTGCTATAACTTTAGCTTTGAAAATAAATGTTTTAGCTGATTTAAATATCTTGTAGTCATCAAGTCTAAAAAATATTTCATTGATTGTATAAATTTCGCTGTATGCTCTATGAATACCAACGCAATGAACTAAATAATCTTTAATATTATGTGTTACATCTAAAGGGGTATTTATTCCGTCAATTACTTCGTGCAGTTCACAGCTAACATTTTTTAAATGTGTTTTTTTCTTTGAAATAGTTACTGTCGAGTGAATAAATCTATTGTTGTGTGTTTCTTTTAGCCCGTGCATATAACTTGCCCTTCCATATCTCTTTTCAAGATTAATTACGACTTTTGAAAGGTTAAGGAATGAATAGTAATAGAGTAGCGGTTTTGATTTTATTGGACTATTTTCAGCAGCAGCATAGAAATTTTTTGACTGTTCAAGCAAAGAATTCATAAACTCCTTTTCATAGTTTGTCTTCTTTATGATATAGTCCCAAAATGCCCAGATTTCAGAAATCACCAGTTTTTTATGGTTCCCTAAGTATATATTGTTTGACTGTCTTGTGAAAAGTGGAAAGCCAAATTTTGGTTCTATTTCTGTCATTTTCAATGTTTGTTCTGTCGTTTTTAGCCTTGCCCACAACTCGTTTATTGATCAGGTTTTATTTGGTTAATATCTCCAATTTGGATAGCTTGATCAGGTTTTACCTGATTTTACAAATCCAAATCCATATCCTCAATAGGACTTCTAATTTCTTTTATTTTCCGGTTACTTACATGCGTGTAGATCTCTGTGGTCTTGCTGCTTTTATGACCCAAGAGCTCCTGAATATACCTTATGTCCGTTCCCCCTTCATGTAAATGTGTTGCGTAGGTATGTCGAAACCAATGAGGCGTAACAGGCTTCTTGATGCCAGCCAATTCCACGGCTTTATGTACCACCTCTGACAAACTCTGCTCACTGTATTTACCCCCATCCCTTCCTTCTATCACGTAGGTTTTCGGTTTATAAACTTTTACAAAGTCGGTATATTCCTTCTTCAACATTTCAGGAAACCTAACAATCCTGTCTTTGTTTCCTTTTCCCTGTTTGATTAAAATGATATCCCTCTCAGGTTGTAGATGCGATACCCGCATATTCAAAAGCTCACCTTTCCGCAGCCCACAGGAATAAAGCAACATTAGCATAAACCTATGCTTGGCGTTTGTTAAAGCTTGAAGAATTGCCACTATTTCCTCTTTACTCAGCACATTCGGCAACGTCTTTGGCCGTTTTGGCCGCTTGATAATCTCCGGGTTAAGTTGCCTTTCCTCCAGAATCCCAAAATACAACTTCACCCCGTTAATCACCTGTGATTGGTAGGAAGCGGAATACTTTCTTCTAATGATATAATCGCGGTTGAAGATTTCTAGGTCTTCATTGGTGATCGTGCTGGGCGTTTTATTTTCCAAAAACCGGAAAAACAGCGCTACTGCCTCCGAATACGTCTTGATGGTGGATTCGGAATACCGCCTGTTTCGAAGCCAATCTTTGAAACGGGTGATCTCTTTCTCCAATGAATCGGACAACTTCGGCAAATCAGGATATTTTTCCGGTATAGCTACCTTTTGCACTTGGCTGTAATCCAGCCATACCTTCTTCCCCTTGAAATAATGCAGTAATTCGGACACAAGCTCGGGAGTGTAGGGTACCGCCCATAAACGCTCCTTGTTGTGCCACCTGCATTCCGGAAAGGCTTTTACGATCTCTTTCAGATCAAAATCGTACGGAAACTCCAACCGGATCACGGGGAGCTTCTGTATCGTGTCGTTTTTTAAAACAATGGTCTTCCACATAGGCTTGATAAAAAATTAACGTGATCAAGATACAACCCTTTTCACATTTTTTTATGATCTTTAAAAATTTAGTGGCTTTTTTCTATTGCTTATAGGCACCGTGCCTTCAAAACCTGCGAAACCTCCACCAAACAAAAGTAAACCAAGGTATTAGCCAAACATTTATGATGACTTTTGCCGTCCCTTCAAAAAAACAGCGGAGCGTCCAGCATCACCGTTACCTTCTAGTAAGCCATCGGAAATCCCTTTCCTATGTTGCTTTAAAAATTCAATGCTTCCTATCGTAATCCTGCTATTAAGCGGTTTTTTACTCGGTAACTAAAAAAATCCGGTTTATGGCGTCGATCGACTACGCCCCCCGTCCCTACATCTCCAACTCCCTAAATCCCAAATTCCGCAACTCCCTCAGTCCCTCCGTCCCTAAGTCACCTCAAGGCCCTCAGTCTCTCAGTCTCCCACCTACCCCAACAAATCATGCACCACCCTGCCGGCCACATCGGTGAGTCTAAACCTTCTGCCCAAATGCTTGTATACCAGCTTCTCATGGTCCAAGCCCAGCTGATGGAGCACCGTGGCATGAAAATCATGCACATGTACCGGATCTTTGACAATGTTGTAACTGAAATCATCGGTCTCGCCATAAACCATTCCCGGCTTGACACCGCCTCCGGCCATCCATATACTGAAGCAGCGCGGATGGTGGTCCCGGCCGTAGTTTCCCTTCGCTATTGGTCCCTGACTGAAACAGGTACGCCCAAACTCCCCACCCCAAATCACGAGCGTCTCATCCAACAATCCCCGTTGCTTTAGGTCCGTCACCAAGGCGGCAGAAGCCTGATCCACGTCTTTGGCCTGACCGGTAATCTCCTTGGGCAGGTTCACATGCTGATCCCATCCCTGATGGTACAGCTGCACAAAACGTACCCCCTCCTCTGATAGCTTTCGGGCCATCAGGCAATTGGCCGCAAAGGTACCCGGCGTCAGGCAATCCTCCCCGTATAAGTCAATCACGGTTTGGGGTTCCTTGCTGAGGTCCATGATTTCCGGAACAGCCGCCTGCATCCGGTAGGCCATTTCGTACTGCTTGATTTTCGCATTGATCTCCGGGTCATGCAGTTCCTCATACGCCCATTGGTTCATTTGGGCCAGCTTATCCAGCATTTGCCTTCGGTCCGCCCGACTCATGCCGATAGGATCCTTCAGGTAGAGTACGGGATCCTCTCCCGAACCAAACTGTACACCCTGATGGATGGGATCCAGGAAGCCGTTTGACCACAGCTTGGCATACACCCCCTGACTATTGCCCTTCCCCCTCGAAATCAATACGGTAAAGGCCGGCAAGTTTTTGTTTTCACTCCCCAACCCATAGCTTAGCCAGGACCCAAAACTCGGACGGTTGCCCTGCTGGGCGCCGGTCTGAAAAAAGGTGAGGGCAGGGTCGTGGTTGATGGCTTCCGTATGCATGGACTTGACGATACAGATATCGTCTACAATCTTTGCGGTATGGGGAAAAAGGTCGCTAACCCATGCACCGGACGCACCGTACTGTTTAAATCCGGTAAATGACCCCACCAAAGGCAGGCCTCCGGGTTGGTTGGCTGTAAATCCTGTGAGCCGCTGATCCCCCCGCACGGAATCGGGAAGGTTTTGTCCCAGCAGGTTTTCCAATCCCGGTTTGTAGTCGAAGGATTCCAGTTGCGAAGGCGCTCCGTTTTGAAAGAGGTAGATGACCCGCTTTGCCTTTGGCGCAAAGTCCGGAATCCCCGGTTGGCTAAGGCCTTCTGTCGCTGAGGAGCCGCGAAACAGCTCCGGCATAAGTAGCGATCCCAGGGCCACAGAACCCAAGCCAAGGCTCATCTTGGACAAAAACCTCCGTCTATTCTGATTCAATGCATACTCGGTAACCTCGCGTTCCATCACTTATGAGCGGTTAATGGTTTCTTCTAAATTATACAAGGTGGCAATCACCTGCATCAGTGCTGCGGTATCTATTGGATCAAGGTCACTTTCCAAGGTGTACTCTCCTACCGCAAGCAGCTCTTTGGCACTTCTTTCATCTACTGCTTCTTTCTTGTTTTGGAAATAGCCCAACATCAAGGTGAGCTCTTTTTCCTTTGGCGTACGGCAAAGGATCAGCTTAAAGGCCTTGGTGATCTTGTCGGCCATCGTGGAATCCTCCAGCAACAACCTACTCGCCAGTACCCTGGCAGCCTCCAACACCGTGGGATCGTTCATCATGACCAAGGCCTGTAGGGGTGTATTGGTATTCCCGCGCTCCACCTCGCATTGATCCCTGTTGCTCGCGTCGAAAATCAGCATGGCTGGGGACGGTACGGTACGCTTTACAAAGGTATACAAGCCCCTTCTATACAGCGCATCGCCGTGATCCTGATGGTATTCGGCCAGCGTGGATCCGCCTGCCGTGGCTCCTTCCCACAATCCCGGCGGCTGATAAGGCTTGACACTCGGCCCACCAAGCTCCCGGACCAACAGTCCGCTGGAGGCCAGGACCATATCGCGGATAAACTCCGCCTTCAAATGTCCCCGGGAAAACCGGGTGTAGTAGGTATTGTCCGGATCGGCATCCCTTTTTCCCGCTTCGGAAATCACGGATTGCCTGTAGGTCGCCGAGGTGACTAGCTGCCGCATCAGGCGCTTAATATCCCATCCGTTTTCCATAAAATCCACCGCCAGCCAGTCAAGCAGTTCCGGATGGCTGGGGAGCTCACCCTGCATGCCGAAGTCTCCCGGCGTATTGACGATCCCGCGGCCAAAGACATCCTTCCATATCAAGTTGACAAACACACGTGCCGTCAAGGGATTCTTTGGATCAAACAACCAATCCACCAACCCTACCCTATTGGCAGGGCTTGCTGTCGGAAAAGCCAATATTGCCTCGGGGGTGGCCGGAAAAACCTCCTCCCCATAGGCATCAAAGACGCCCCTTTCGCGGATATGGTTTTTTCGCAAGGTATCCAGTTCGCCCATGACGGACACAATGAGTCTCGAAGTATCCTGTTTATTTACAAAGGAAAGCACGGTCTGTACATCTTCATCGGTGATTTCCATCAGGGGCTTTTTGGCGTAAGATGCCGGCTTGCCCACCAAAGGATCTATGGGTGTGGTGCTCGTCCTTCGCTCGTCGATATTGTTGAAAAATGAAAAAAGCTGGTAGTACTCCTTTTGGGAAATGGGGTCGTACTTATGGTCGTGGCAGGCGGCACATTCCAGGGTGATGCCCAGCAGCGCCTTTCCTAGGGTATTCGTCCTGTCGGCTACATAGGTCACGCGGTATTCCTCCTCGTCTATGGCGCCTTCCTCGGTGATCTTATGATTTCTGTTGAACCCCGTAGCAAGCAGCTGTTCCTTGGTAGGATTGGGAAGCAGGTCCCCAGCCAGCTGCCATCGGATAAATGTATCGTAAGGCAGGTTTTGATTGAACGCATGAATGACCCAATCCCGCCAAGGCCACTGCGTACGGAGGTTGTCCAACTGGTATCCGTAGGAATCCGCGTACCGGGCCACATCCAGCCAAAAGACCGCCATACGTTCGCCATACGATGGCCGGCTAAGTAATGTGTCTACCAATCGTTCGTAGGCGTCTTCCCGTGAGTCCGATAGGAACGCATCCATCATTTCCAAGTCCGGAGGCAAACCGGTGAGTTCAAAACTAACCCGCCTCAGCAGCCTTTCCCGGTTGGCCTCTGGATTTGGCTCAATTCCCAATGCTTCCTGTTTGTTTAAAATAAAAAAATCTATCGGATTTTTTGCCCACTCACTACGCGCTACTTCAGGTAAATCCCGCTTCTTTGGGGGAACGAATGCCCAGTGTTTTTCATACCCCGCGCCCTGCTTAATCCAGGCGTGTATCAGGTCTTTCTGGTAGGCTGTTAACGTTAGATTTGAATCAGGTGGCGGCATCAATTCCTTTTCATCGGAGGAATTGATGCGCTGCCAGACCTGTGATTCATGTGGTTTTCCCGGAACAAACGCGAATTTTCCCGGACTTTCGGCAAGGGTTTTAAACGCCTCTGCTTCTATATCCAGCCTCAGCCCCGCCTCCCGCTTATTGGCATCCGGGCCGTGACAGGCGAAGCAATTGTCCGAGAGAATAGGCCGGATATGGAAGTTATAGCTGATTTGGTCGGGGATAGTGGTTGATAACTCCTTGTTTGAATAGGTACATGAAAATAAAGTATATGTAATAAATCCCCAAAAAACTATGCAGATAAACCAGTACAGATGCCTCATTTTAATATAACTAGGTCTTTGCAGTTAACTAATTCCATAAATCTACGATACGATTTTCAATTCGCAGCTATATAGGCTTCAAAAACCTACGAAATCAAATATGGTTATCATACCTAAATATTATGATGATAATTTAAGCATTAATACACAATACTACTAATCAAAACTGAGAAAAATAGAATTTGCCTTAGTTGAGTTCAAAAAAGTGCTTATATCCGGTTTTGAATAACACAATACAGCTTAATTGAAGTATATTTATCACAAACTGCATCCACAAAGAAAAAAGTTGCGATTTGAACTACTTTGAATAAAAGGCTGGAATTAGTAACAATCCAGCCTTTTTTAAAATCAATCATTAGTAACCTAGATTTTGAACCAGGTTGTTATTGTTATCGATCTCTCGTTGCGGTATAGGGAACAGCACGTTATGCGCTTTAAACACTCCTGATCCGCTGTTATAACCTATCAGCGGTCCGCTAATAGAAGTACGAGTTCGTAACATATCAAAATATCGATTACCCTCATAAGCCAGTTCCCATGAACGTTCCTTTAAGACCGCATTTCTAAAATATTCTTTAGTGGGCTCATATCCCTCCATAGTTTCCAAATTAGGTAATTTTGCTCTGTTGCGAACTTGGTTGATTGCGGTTAAAGCTTTTGCGCTAGGACCGTTTGCTTCATTTTCAGCTTCCGCAAGGATCAAAAGTGTTTCTGCGTATCTTAACTTCGGATAATTCATACTAGATCCACCGACTACGTCCACGGAAGGATCAAAATACTTGAAAATGTGAGGTTCAAATTCGACTATACCTGATCCATCCGCCGCAGGATAGCTTGTGTAAAAATTTGCCGATTTTCTGTGATCACCGTCCGAATAGGAGTTGTAGAAATCCATATTAGGTAAAATTGCTCCAAACTCTTCAGTATTCGCTTGTATTCCCCGGTATCTCGGCAAAAACCACGCATGAAAGTTGCTAGATATAATTGTCCTTTCAAATTGAATAGAGAAAATGTGTTCTATGCCATTTTTATTTTCCACTTTGAAAGCCTGTGAATAGTTATCAAATAATTGATAATCTCCCGAATTAACCACTTCTTCCGCTTTGTTTGCAGCGTCTGCCCATCGTTCAAGAGTAAGATAAACTTTTGCCAAAAGTGTGGATGCAGCCCCTTTTGATGCCCTTCCATGCTCCACTTCGCCAGATCCGACCGAGGGAAGATTGTTTTCCGCCATAATCAAATCTTGGATGATCTGCTCATATACGACTGAAACATCATCTCTGGAAACGTTCACGTTGCTGATGTTTAAGGTTGGTTCAATGGAAAGCGGAACTGCACCAAAAAGCCTAACTAAATCAAAATAAAAATACGCCCTAAGGTAGTAGGCTTCACTCAAAATCCTGTTTTTTACGCTTTCGCTCATTTCAATTGCCGGGACGTGGTGAAGCACAGTATTTGCCGCATTTATACCCTGGTAGGAATACTGCCACCATAACCTAAGGTGCCTGATGGCTGGATCATAGATATATGCATCCAATCTATCCTGGTCCACAACAGATACTCCGGTACCAGAATTGGCCTGATCAGAGGGCATTTCCAGTGTGAAAAAAACGCTTTCCCCATAGGCAATGCCCTGATAAAAGCGTGGCAATATGGCATAAACTGCGTTGATCGCACTTGTTGCATCTTCTGCGTTTCTATAATATGCGTTTGGACTGATAAATGTCTCTGGATGTTCTTCTAGAAATTCGTGACATCCTGCGAAAGAATACCCCAAGATCAGAAGTAGGACTATATGTTTGAAGCTATAATTTTTCATATTTATTTTCTTTTTGTTTAAAAACCAACACTTAAACCCAAAGTAAATGTACGGGGGGTAGGATAACTGCTGAATTCAATCCCCTGCCCAAAATTACCTCCATAGGTACTTACCTCCGGATCGTATCCTCCATAATCGCTTATGAGAAAGAAATTCTGAGCACTGGCAAATACCTTCAAGGAATTAATCCACTCCTTATTCTGAAGGTTGAAGTTGTATCCAAGAGAAATATTTCTGCCTCTAATAAAGGATCCATCTTCCACATGTCGGGTTGAGAGTCTTAAATCACTGTTTTTCCTTACCCTTGCTATGCTATTACTGGGATTTTCTGGTGTCCACCTATCCAATAGGGTGGCATAACTATTTGCCTGTGTTTGGCGATCCTCTAAAACAATCGGGTTTAGGTTCATTACATCGTTTCCCTGAACACCCTGAATTTCAATAATTAAATCAAAATTTTTATATATAAAGGAGTTTATAAATCCAAAATTAAATTTAGGCGCTGTATTCCCGATAATGGATTGGTCTTGAGAGTCAATTACCCCGTCTCCATTTAGATCAAGGTATTTAATGTCACCAGGACGGGCATTAGGCTGAGCACCATGGGATGTGATTTCCTGTTCGTTCTGAAAAATACCCAATCTGGTCCATCCCCATAGAGATCCAATTGGCTGACCTACACGTAGAATATTGGTTTGGGTAACAAAACCGGGACCAGGAAAAATATCATCTCCCTCAGGGCCCAATTCCAATACTTTATTATCATTGAACGAAATATTGGCATCCGTCGTCCATTGAAAATCACCGTCTACATTTACCGAACTTAGCATGAATTCAATACCCCTGTTTTCCACTCGGCCAATGTTTCTGAAAATCGATTCATATCCCGTTGTGTAGGGTAACGGAGCATTCAGCAGCAAATCATTGGTTTGCTTGTAATAGGCGTCAATAGTTAAAGACAATCTGTTATTCACCAAGCCTACGTCTAAGCCCACATTACCCTGGGAAGTCTTTTCCCACTTCAAATCAGGATTGGGTATCCTTCCCGGTCCTAAACCGATGTTGCGCTGCCCATCGATGATATAGGTATAGGTAGCCAAACTAGATATAGAATTGAAAACCCCTATTTCTTGATTTCCTGTGATACCATAACTTGTCCTCAATTTAAGGTCCGAAATAATATCTTGCCCATCCAGGAAACCTTCATCGGAAACACGCCAAGCAAATGCCCCCGACGGGAAAAAGCCGTATTTATTGCTTTCCCCGAATTTGGACGAACCGTCCATTCTTGCCGATACCGTAAACAGGTATTTTTTATCCAAAATATAATTGATCCTGCCCAAATAGGAATTCAGGGCCCAATCAAAGGTATTGGAACTTGGCGGTAGGGGTGTATCACCAATTCCTAGATTATTGAACTTAAAGAAATCATCATTTAAGCCTCGGGTAGACCCCTGAAAGTTTTCATGTCTGAATTGTTGCCAGGTAATTCCCACTATGGCATTGATATCATGCCGATCATTTAAGAGTTTCTGATAGCTGATGGTATTTTCGTTTTGCCAAGAAAGCTCTCGTGTATTTGATCTTAATGCGAAGCCCCTGGTATTTCTGGTTCTTCTAAGCGTCCTTGGGCTATAATAATTACGGGATTCATAGTTGATATCCGCCCCCCCGCTGATCCTGATTTTAAGGTCTTTGATCACCTCGTATTCTAGAAAGATGTTTCCCAAGGTCCGGGTGATGGTGAAATAATCTTCGATCTCATTTAAAATGGCAACTGGATTGTCTGTTCCTTCCCCTCCGGGATGGTCGGCACTATTAGAGTAAGTACCGTCCTCATACTTTACGGGAAGAAAAGGAAACATTTCCAACATGGCGCGGCTGGCATTTAAACCTCCATTGTCTGTATCAATTCGTCTATCTTTGGATTGGTTAATGGACAAACTCGTTCCCAAAGTCAGTTTATCGGAAAGGTTATTATCCAAATTAATCCGAATGTTGGCTCTTTCCAGTTTAGAATTTAGCATGATGCCTTCTTCATCCAAATAACCGGCTGAAATACCATACTTGCTTTGGGCAGTTCCGCCATAAACACCAATTTGATGGTTTTGACGAAATGCTGTTCTAGTAGCCTCGTCCTGCCAATCTGTGTCAAATTCCGGATTCTGTATCTGTTCTTGGGTAAACTGGGGCGTTAAACCAGAGTACAAGTAAGCTTCATTTTCCATTTGCATGTACTGGGAAGCATTTAACATGGGGATTTTTCGGGACATTTTCGAAAATCCAAATTGGCTGTCGTAGGTGATTTGGGGCTTTCCTTCCTTCCCTCTTTTTGTACTTATCAAAACTACTCCATTAGCTCCTCTGGCACCATAAATGGAGGTTGCGGATGCGTCTTTTAATACCTCAATGGAGGCAATATCATTTGGGTTGATAAACTGCAGTCCACCCACTCCGATAATACCGTCGATTACATAAAGGGGTTCATTAGTTGCGCTGATCGAATTACTACCTCGTATCCTAATGGAAAAATTTCCACCAGGAGCTGCAGAATTATTCATAACCTGCACACCTGGAATTCTTCCCTGAAGGGCATCTGCAGCATTGGTTAACGGCCTGCTGTGAATCAATTCAGAATCCACAGACCCGACAGAGCCAGTTAAATCGGATTTTTTAACTGATCCATACCCAATGACCACTACTTCCTGCAGCGAAGACATGTCCTCAAGCAGTGTAATGTCGATGACACTGCGGTCTCCAATGGCCACACGCTGAGTTTGAAATCCGATAAACGAAAAAATTAAGGTCGACCCTTCGCTTACCGAAAGGCTATATTTTCCGTCCATATCCGTGGCAGTACCTACCGATGTTCCCGGCACCGATACCGTCACACCTGGCAGTCCCTGTCCGTTAGTATCCACCACGGTTCCCCTGACGATGACATCCACTTCCTCCGCGGAAATGGATACTGCCGCTGCTTTGGACGTCGGCTTTTTGACGTGAATATTGCTATTCACCTGCATGAAGACCAAGTTTGCCTGTTTGGAGATCTCTACCAATAATGCGTACAGTGTCTGATTCTTTTGTTCCAGCGTGATACTGTGGTATTGGCCAAGTTCGAGGTTTGTATACACGAAATTATACCCCGTACGTCGTTCGATCTGGGCGAGCGCTGATTTCAATGGGACTTCCTCAAAGCCAATCTGAATGGGCACCTCATCAATGCCTTTGACCTGTGCGTTGCTGTTGGCGGCAAGTAAAAGGCTCATCGACAGGCATTGAATCAATAAGATGGGAATTAGGCGTTTCGTCATGTTAAGTACATGTATAAGTACTATGTTTTTCATATCTTTAAAGGTTTATTGAAAACTGTTTCTAAAATGGTGGTCGATAACTAGTACCCTAGGGAATTGTTGATTTGGTCGTTTACATTCCTGTGGGTATTTTTCCAAACAGGTAAGCGGCATTCCTTTGCCGCTTACTTTAATTTTAGTTTTTTTTATTTCATAGGCATCTTACTGTTTGTTGAAAGTGACTGAAATGGTATCTCCTAAAATCTCGAATTCAAAGCGGGCGGAATAACCCAGACCCGTCAGTATATTTTTTAACAGCTCCCTGTCAAATTTACCGGATACCCTGAGGTTTGCCGGTGGATCGTTTTCTAACCGAAAAGTGACACCATACCACTGTTCCATGGTGGCAATAGCTTCCCGGATAGGGGTTTCATCAAATAGAATAATACCTTGGGTCCAAGCAGTGACTTTTTCTGGGTCAAATCGCCGCCTCTGAGAAAGTACTCCGGATGTGAAGGTCACCGTCTCCCCTTCAACAAGAAAGACCCCTGCATCCCTACGTTCTTTGACGGCAACAAGGACCTTTCCCGAGAGGAGATAAATATTTACGGGCTTTTCCCTATACGCCTGAATGGTGAAAGATGTCCCTAAGGCTGTGGTAGACGTCGGGCCGGTATGCACCACAAAGGGCCGATCAACATCCTCTGTCACATCAAAGTAGGCCTCTCCTTCCAAATAGATCTCCCTGCGCTCCTCCGCGAAGTGTTCTTGATACCTCACCCTACTTCCGGCATTGAGCATCACCGTGGAGCTATCAGGCAACAAAAAGGTTGATTTAACCCCCATAGGAGTCGTATATTCTACATAAACAAGGGGAATCTCCGGTTCAAGTTGTTCTCGCTTGAGAAACGTTGCCGCCAAGATGCTTAACCCAAAACTAACTAGCAGTATGGCTGCAATTTTTATTTCCTGGCTTACGCGAACGTGCTGCGCGGGCTTCCTATCCATACGCTTTATGGTACTTTGGGAATTTAAGGGGATGACCTTTTGCCGGGAAATCACAGGAGCCATACCCTCGGTGGTATGGTCAATCCTTTCCCAAAGTGCCTGCTTATCCCTTTCGGTGAGCTTACTGTTTTGTGTGGGAAAATTGATCAGCAAACTCTGGGCAAGCTTGATTTCTTTCAACTTTTCAGGATAGGCATTAATCCTTTTTTCCCACGTCACATTCAAGTCTGAAGTAGGAGACAACACCCACTTTCTGAACTCAGCGTTCAGGACAAAATCGTCAACAGTCCAATTTGATATATCCATAGCATTCATTACCTAATCACGTAAGGGGGCAATGCACAAAAGTTCACCTTCTGGCAGCAAAATTATTTTTAGATTGTATAGGTGGGTAAGCTGTTTGGTATTCGAAAAAGACGGAAAAACAAAGCACCTACCTCACGAAGTAGTCAAAGAAGGGGAAAGACAGTAAATATCCAATCGAAACAAGTCCTTTTCTAAGGTTACAAATCGCTTTACAAACGAGGTTATAAACAGATTTCAAATGCAGGTTCATTACCGTAGAGGTATCCTCGTAGGAAAGATTCTCAAAAAACAGGTGCTGAACGACTTCCTTCTGCCGTAGGGGCAGCTTTTCAAACGCGATTTTCAACTTACGCTTTATCTCGTCATTCCCCTGCTCCCGAATCAAGTCAAACTCGTACGAGTCTACCGAAAACATGCCGTCGAAATGATTTACCGGGTGCAGGTGCAGGGTGGCGGAAGCCTGTGCAAACTCTCTATGAATTTTGTTACTTAAACACCTAAACAGGTATAACTTAACATTGTCGGTGTCTTTCAAGCCTTCCCTATAGTGCCACAAGCTTACAAAGACCTCATGTATGCAGTCCTGCACATAGCTGCTATTTGATTTGATAGACATTCCAACTCGGTACATATCGTCAACATAGGCAGCGTAGATCATCGCTAACCCTTTTTTGTCTCCACTCCTCAGTAAATTCCACCAGGCCAAAATGTCACCCTCATTATAAGTCGGATTCCCGTTGGGAGCGTACATGGGTATATCGGGTTTAATTGTAATTCTAATATAGTAAATAAAATTTGGAAATTATTTTACGAATAGGAAAAAACTCAACTAGTTATACCAACAATATATTCAGTTGGATAAACGGGGTAAAATTTAAAAAAGGATTTTGTCTAATGCTTGGCGTCAATTTAAAAATTGTACCGCGGGCAAAATCCTCGTATCAGCAAGTGATCTACCGGCGGAATTTCAGCCGTACAAACCTTGGCCTGTAAAAATCCGGTTCTACCGCTATCTCCGCAAAAAAATCAAAGGAATTGATATTATAGCTAATTAGCAATTCCCCCGCTCGGGAAAGGTGGGGATGTGCTTTTGCGTTGTAGCTGATGCGTTGCTCCCCCCCGCTTACATCCGGGGTGGTATCCCAGACTGGGATTATGGGTCCAAAGGGCCCCTCCGGCGACAATGATAGTCGCAGACCAACGAAGGCACCTATGGCATCTGTCTGGAAGACCATCGCATACCGCCCGTCGCTCAGTGGCGTTATGCTCAATTCGTTGGAAGCCCTATCGGCAATAGGGGCCGCACGCAGCATAGCTGCCTGCCACAGCTTTCCGTCCCAAAATTCCCAACGATCAAATTCCTCAATGTCCTTTGGGATAACCCGCGCTACCATTACCTCCTTTTTGGTGCCTTTTACCCCATAGATATAGACATAACCATCGGGACGTTTTGCGCCCGCAGCTTCCGTATTTACCAAAATACCTGCCCCAAAAGAGCCTGTATTCTCGGGAGTTCCGTCCATGTAAAACGGTGTATCTAGCTGGCGCTGGGATTCAAAAGGAGGTTTGCTCCCTGCGGGAAGAACGATCAGTGTATTGCCTACTTCTTTAAAATTAAATACCTCGGCATCTGTGGTAGTAATTCTATATCCAAAAAGATAGATGTCATTGCCCCGTTCCTGATTTACAAAACCATCCCCCAGCCAATAATATTCTCCGGGATTACTGTTTGGTGTGCTAGGTAAAAACAAGGGGGTTGGTGCGTTTTCGTCATTCTTGGCCCAATGAAAGGACACAGCAGTATCGATCGGTTCCGTTCCTTCAAGCAATGCTACCGAATTATTGATGATCGCAAAGGGCGCGTCACTATCGTCCTTGCCAATCTCTCCGATAAGGCTGTCACTAAACAAGATCATGGTCAGTCCATCTGCCTGCGAAGCAGCGGAATCCACCCCGTTAAGCGGTATCGAAAAAATCCCATCGCCACCAAACCAACCCGAGCTTCTTTTAAAAAGCGCGGTCCACTCCGGTGCCGCCTCTACTGTGAATGAAAGCTCAGTAAGCGAGGGGGTTGGCTGCTTGATACCCTTCTCAGGGGTACACGAAACCGAAAAAACGGCCATTGCCACCAACATGCTTGGAAGGTCTTTTCCCAGAAATTGGCAAGGAGTAAGCGTCCTGTTAGGTATGAAATTCATTTTTTTATACGTTGTCTCTAAGCGTTCGTTACCTGTACCAATGCAATGGGTTAGCCTTTACCGATCCTAATCGGGAGAATCTCGCATCGTGCGAAATCATCCTTTTGTGTGAGGTTTTTCTTCAAAACGGTTTCCTACGACCGCGTAATACGCCGGGAGCCACCTACTACTCCCCTACATGCGATTTATAAAACCCCCAAACCTCATTGGCCACTTTCCGCCCGAGCTCCAAGCCCGCCACGTTATCCGCCTGAATATGGTAGCCTCCCAACACCCGGGAATAACCCGCCATTTCTGCTGTTTCAGTAAAGGTAGGAAACAAAAGCACGACAGTATCTCCCAAGAAATCCGGCTCTGTCATCGCGCCGGCAACAAGTGTCGCACTCTCCCCAAAGGCATCGCTACCCGTCCAAAGGCGAAGCGCCTCCGCACAGGCGCCGCTAACGGCACTGTGTCCCGAGACGTAGCTTGGAAAGGGCGGACAAAGAAATGTCTCCGGAGAATACGGGCGCCATTGATTTGCCGGCATTTGGGTCATACCAACCTTTTCGCCGCCCCATCCGCGGATAGGCTGATCGGCAAGGAGCGTATGCACCAGCGCAAAGGGCCTGGCATAGTCGTAAAACATCTTCGAATCCCAAGCCGCAATAAAGGCATCCATGGCCACAATCTGATTGAAGAAATACATTTTCACATCTTGATCTAGCGTATGACTGTCTCTTCGGGATACATCTTGTGCAAACTTGAGCCAATGTCCCGCCTGTTGGACCGACTTCGGTCCATCGCGCATAAACTCCACCAGGGCCTTTTGATAGTCTGTCAGATTTGCCTGCACGTCGATGACCTCTTGTATCTCCTGTCTCAATTGCTCGGATCCAACTTCCGGCGGTGGGCCAGGACGGAACTGGTCTGCGGATTTCAGCCCGACCGGCCGTACTTTATCCCAGAAGGGCGTCAAACAGGAAGGCGCAAATTTCCCTCCTTTACCATCGGAAAAATACTTCGGCTGCCACCTACCGGGATCCACATTTTCTTCGGCGGAATTTGCCGGCTCGTATCCGGTATAGTTAAAGTACGGTCGGGGATTGGCGGCCGATTCTTCACCATACTGATTGGCACCGTCACCTTTTCTAGCGGCAACAACCTGAAACGCTGCCAAGTTGCCTATTCCCTCCGGGGAGGTAGCGTCCATGCTGCCATTGGTGGGATCAAGTCCCAACGAAATCATAAACTCCGTATATAGGGTACTATCCCCCGGATAGTACTCCAGAAGACTGCGAAAGGCGGCATAGCTAATCGCAATTTGCTTTTGTTCCAATGTTCTTTCCGAAAGAGGCCTTCTAGAAACACCTTTCAGATACACAGGAGTTGCCTTCTCATCGTAAACGGACCAGGCGTCAAAGATGGAGATGAATACCAATGCCAGGTACCGCGAAGTGATGGTAGGTCGCGGGGCCAATCGTTCCGTATCCCTGGCAGTTGCCTCCAAGGCAATTTGAGCCCACTGATAGGCTAAATTATCGCTTCCAAGAGGCTCTTTGTCCACGGGAGTATTGTGAGTAGTAGGCCCACACCCATGGAGCACTACCCAGAGCAACCCCATTAAAAACAAAAATGCCTTATTGTTTATCATACGAGATGTTGATTAATTCAATCGCCTTCTCCGGCGAAGTAACCGGGAGCTTACAGGTATTATTGATACAGACGTAAATCAAGGTTTTCCCGGATTCGAATCGATTGGAAAACAAGGGCAGCTCACTTTCCGTCTCTGAACCCACGATCAGCGTGTTTGGCAGGTGGGCTTTGTTGAGGCTATTAACCACCGCTTTCGCATTTTCGCCTACTACTGCTACTTCGTGAAACGGATGTGCCAGATGCATCAATAGCTGATTCCATTTCCCATAGGCCTGCCCCTCTTCAAGGATCTTGGGCATCATGGACGCCAGCATGGTCGTTGCCCTTTCTGCATAGGTTTTATGACATAGAAGATGTCCAAGTTGGAACAAATTTGTCGCCATGGAAGCATTGGAAGAAGGCAACACGCCATCATGGGTGAGAATAAGAGTGGAAATCAACTCTTGTTGTTGACTATATTTAAACATGTCGGTACCCTCATCTGAGAAGTCTTTTAATACGGTCTCACTAAGTGAAACGGCCAAATCCAGATGATCCCTGTCTAAGGTAAATCCATATAATTTTATAAGTGCTTCAATCAAAAAAGCATAATCTTCAAGAAAGCCAGATACTTGGCTCCCTCCTTCTTTATAGGTATGAACTACCTGTTTGCTTTGGATACTGTGGACCTTCAGAAATCCAAGTATATCCAAGGCTTTCGTTAGGTAAGCTTCATCGCCCAATGCGCCATAGGCATCCAAAAATCCGATCATAAGTAGCGCGTTCCAAGAAGTGATTACTTTATCGTCCTTTCGAGGGGAGATTCTTTTTTGTCTTGCTTTGAGGAGTTCACTCCTCCATCTTGCCTTTAGTGCAAGAAGTTCTGAAAGCGTAATTCCCTTTTGTTTGGCAAAATTACTGTCCGACATTTCCCGCGAGAGCACAAATACCGTATCTCCGGAAACACGCTGATCAGCCAGTGAAAAATAATCCGCCGCCAACGGGAAATCACCTGCCAGCACGGCTTCCAGTTCGGCGTCTTCCCATAGGTAATACTTGCCCTCCACTCCTTCTGAATCCGCGTCCAGCGCCGCATAATAGCCGCCATCGGGATGTTTCATTTCCCGATCCAGAAAATCAGTGATCCCGGTTATAACGTCCCGGTATTCCTCGGCACGAAACGCCTTATACGCACTTGCGTATAGAGTGAGCATTTGGGCGTTATCGTATAGCATCTTTTCAAAATGGGGCATTTTCCAATAGGTATCGGTGCTATACCTAAAAAAACCGCCTCCCACTTGATCGTATATGCCGCCAAGCGCCATTTTCTGCAAGGTGTTTTGGATATGCTCCTTATCCTCCGGATGGTGTAGAAGCCCGGAATACCCCACCAAAAAAGTAAGATTGGTAGGCATCATAAACTTCTCGTCGCCTCTATCGCCTCCCCAGTCCAGGTCCCAAGAAGTCTTCCATCCGGACACACTCTTTACCAAATTTGCGGCATATTGCCCTTCATCTCCAGAGACTTTTACGATCCGATTCATGTCCTGAATACCTTGAGCAAGCATTTCCCCATACTGAAGAGCCTTATCCGGCTCATCCGTATAAAATGCGGTCACATCCCGCAATACCTGTATCCACTGTTCTTTGGTATGGTAAGTGCCGCCATAAAGCGGGTTTCCATTTGGTAATGTAATCACATTGAGGGGCCATCCGCCACTGCCGTTGATTAACTGCAGCGCTGTCATGTAGACATTGTCAACGTCCGGACGCTCCTCGCGGTCTACTTTGATGCTAATAAAATGTTGGTTCATCAGATCCGCTACCTCTTGATCCATAAATGATTCGGCCTCCATGACGTGGCACCAATGACAGGAAGAATACCCAATACTGACCACGATCAGCTTGCCCTCGGATGTAGCCTGTTGCAAGGCCTCCGTGCTCCAAGGTACCCAGTTTACCGGATTGGTGGCATGCTGAAGTAAATAGGGGCTTGTCTCATTAATCAGAAGGTTGGGTCCAGACCGGATTCCAGCCGAATCGCTGGTCTTCCCGCAAGACAGCAACCCCACTAACAGGATGGAAAAGACGGAATAAGGGGAAAAGAAATTCGTCATGCTGTTTGTATGGTTAGGAGCTTTTGGGGAATTTGAACCAACGTTAACAGTCAGGGCTTAGGAGCAGAAGAAGCCATAAAGCCGAGATTTTCATGCTTTTCAATTCGGATCAGTTGGAGGGGGGCATTGTTTTTTGCAAACAAAACCCCTTCGAAGCCTCCCGCCAGCTTCATTTTCACCGCTGATTTTACTTCCCCGCGAATCATTAAGCCGCTTTGATAGGGCAGCTGACTTTCAAAGCCACCCTTGCCGCCGCCAAGTAAAAGGCCTCCATAACTGGAATCATTTCGCGGGGTTTCCACTTCGGAGCCATAGAGGTTGCCTGCGTAGAGGACATCCATGTGACCGTCCTGATTTGCATCAAGCGTAACCATGGTATTGATGGAGGAAATTTGGGTAAATGCCGGGAGCGGCTTAAGCCGGAAGGAGCCACCTCCTAGATTTTCCACGTACTTGTGGGAAAAATCTCTAACCTCATAATGTTTGGCTTTTTCCAGGTGTTCGGTAGTATAGATTTGCTCCAACGTAGCAGACGCGTAAGATTTATAATCTTTGAATTTGACCTTGATCGCAGGTATCTGTTGCGAAGAACATTCCCTACCTCTCACCGGAACGCGAACGCCCTTATCCAGATAGCTAAGCACAAGGTCGTCTTTGCTGTCATTGTCGTAGTCATATACATACAGACTGAAAGGAGATGCATCACTTGCCTGGTACTTGTAGTTTTTACCGAGATTTCCCACCATGAAATCCATATCCCCATCGCCGTCAAAATCATCGCCGTGAAGGCCAAACCACCATCCGGTCGTGTTTTCCAATCCTGACCTCGCCGTATGGTCTTCAAAGGTGCCATTTGTGTTTTTCAAATAGGTAATACCCATCCACTCGCCGACCAAGATCAGATCTTTCGTATTATCCCCGTCAACGTCTACCCACTGGGCCTTCGTCACCATACCCAAGTCCAGCAAATCCGGAGCTACCTCTTCGGTCACATCTTCAAATTTGACCTCACCCTGACTACTGGAATTTCGTAGGATATAACTTTTTGGTGCATGGGGATAATTTCTGGGTGTTACCCTTCCTCCGACAAACAAATCCAAATCACCGTCATTATCGATATCAGAGGCAATGACCACCGAGCCACTTTCCCGCATGACAGGGAGCGCTGTTTCTGATTTTTCGAACTGTCCGTTCCCCTTATTTATATAAAGCTTGTCCTGGTAGTACACGTCTCCTTTTCGGAGTTCATTGCCCCCACAAACGACGTATAAATCAGGAAGACCATCCCCATTGGCATCAAAAAAGAGGGCGGAAACATCTTCCTGAAACCTATCCTTCTCCCAAAGCGCATCCAGTATTGGGGTAAATGTCCCATCTCGATTCTGAAGGAACATTTTGCCACTATTGCCACTGGACCCCCCAATATAAAAATCATCCAGTCCATCATTATCTATATCCCCTACCGCGAACGCGGGACCGTATTCGGAGATTTTGTGCGGTAACAATACCTGGTATTGAAAATCATTGAATTCATTTTCCACATGGGCGTGATTGAGGCCTACCTCGGCCGTAATGTCCTTGAAAAAGGTAGGTCGGGCTGTAGCAGAGGTATCAGGAACCTCATATGCTTCTGATATGGAAACGGTAATTCGTTGATTTGCCGATACATCTTCAGCAATATACGCCCTTCCATCAGGCCAAACCACACGCAATCGGCTTATACTAGCTGCTTTTCCTACGCCGAAATGAACGGTAGGGTCTACGGAGGATTGAAATCCCCTGGTCAGTGTAACTTCTTGGAATTGGATAAGCGAATCGGTTTCCACCCAGATTTTTGCCCCAAGTCCAAGCGGGTTGTTACTTTCCCCCACAAGCTTGATTTGAAGGAAATTATTTGTAGCCAGCTCGTTGGCTTTGTTTTCGTACACGGTAGCCGGATCATCCAGGTTGTTGATCACCAAATCCAAATCTCCGTCATTGTCCAAATCCACATAAGCGACGCCGTTTGAAAACCCGTTGAAGTTGATTCCCCAGGATTCCGAGACGTCTGAGAAGGTCATGTCCTTGTTATTCTGGAAGGCAAAGTTCTTAATTTTCTCTGAAGGGATTTTTTTTGTCAAGTCAAGTGAATTCCCATCGTCAAAATTCTGCACTTCATCACTGCGGAAGTAGTCACTGTTGTTGATATCCCTTCTGACACCATTGGTTACGTAGATGTCCTTATAGCCGTCATTGTCGAGGTCCGCAAGAAGTGACGCCCAGCTCCAGTCAGTAGAAGAAACCCCTGCCATCTTTCCGATGTCGCCAAAGCGCGGGAGGCCATTGGTATCCATCCCCATATGAAGTTGGAGTGTATTGATGGAATACTGGTGGTGCATGTCATTTTTGACCATGGAATAGAACCGTTCAGGATCCATGCTATCCATATTTTCCTTTGCCCTACGGTAGCTTTTGGGCATCATATCTACTTGATAGATATCTAAATAGCCGTCATTATTAATATCCGCTACGTCTGTTCCCATACCAAAATAGGACGTGTGATTGGTAAGATCCAGGTTAAAGTCGGTAAAAGTTCCGTCCTGATTGTTTATATAGAAAAAATCGGGAGTACTAAAGTCATTAGAGACGTACACGTCCGGCCAGCCATCTTGGTTAAAATCGGCCACTGAAACACCCAATGAAAGCCCGTATTTGTCGAGCCCGGCAGCTTGTGTCTTATCTGTAAATTTACCTTTGCCTTCGTTTCTGTAGAGGCGGTCGCTTCGATGATAGGGAGCTTCATACCTGAAGGTTAAGTACTCTACCATGCTTGTTCGCGACGGTACTATTGGATAATTAATGACATAAAGGTCCTGAAGGCCATCCCCATCATAATCAAAAAAAACGGCTTGGGTACTATTTCCTTCATCTGCCAATCCGTATGCTTCGCCCATTTCCGTAAACGTCGGAATCTCGCCTTCTTTGGCATCATTGATAAAAAGCAAATTTTTAGTTGTTTCCCATTTTCCAGATACGCTGACATAGATATCCAACCAGCCATCTTGATTGGCATCACCCACAGTAACACCTGTCATCCATCTCCCATCTCCGGCAACCCCGGCCTGATCTGTAATATCCTCAAACTTCAAGTTGCCTTTGTTGAGGTATAGTTTGTTGGGAACCATATTTCCCGTGAAGTAAATATCCTGTAAGCCATCGTTATTAAAGTCACCTATAGCTACACCGCCCCCCATGTAGATGTACATGTAGTTGAAATAGTTGATGGAGTCGTTTTCGGTAAGGTCATTGGAAAAAGTAATTCCTGTAGACCTTGCGGACAATTCTTCAAACAACTGCTTCTTGTCCGAAGACACACCACAGCTTACCCATATCCCCAAAAATGCCAGATATAAGAGTAAATAGGTTGGGTTACTGCCTTTGATGTTTAGAAGACCTCGACTTTCGGGCTGTTCTTTCATTCTGTTTTTTATTTAAGCATGCTACCTGCCTGCCTTTAACCAAAATAACCACAGAAGTATAAAAGCTACTGCTTTCATACTTCTGTGGAATAATCAATTGGGAATTAAATCAAGCCATCATTCATATCCAGGGTTCTGCTGAATATTGTTGTTGCTACGCTGGATTTCTTCTCTAGGAATTGGAAAGCGATAGTAATGATCGCCTGGCCACGGAAACCGGGGATCTGCGTCTGGGACGTTCCCATAGGTATAGTTCAAGGTACCCATCAAGTCGCCTGCCTGAGCGGTAGACCAGTCCATGGTGACACTCGTTAGCCCTCTAATTGGATTTAGGTCTATGTTGCCAGGTGCTGCCTTCCAGCGTAATAAATCCCAGAACCGCATGTCCTCCAAGTGAAGTTCAACTGCACGTTCGTTTCGGTAATCACGAACCAGGTTGGCGCCTGAACTAGTGATGTCCGGCATATTGACAGAAGGCCGCTTGCGCACCATATTGATATACTGTCTTGCCACGTCTTCATTTCCCAAGGCAATCTGAATTTCAGCATAATTGAGGTAAAACTCAGCCAATCTCATAAATACGGTCATCTGACTGTAGTCAAAATCAAAGCTGGCACGGGGCCCTTGGAAATCCAATAATTTTCTAAACGTATAGCCGGTTTGCACCCTCCAGTGAAAGGGTGTCAATCCCTTTATCCAATAGGTCCTAGAATCCCGCCCGAAGTCAAACAAAGTTTGGTTGTTGATAGGGTCGATCTTATTTGGATTTTGATAAGGGGGCTGATTATCAGGATTAGGGTTGGCATCCTCCCAGTATTCATAAAGCCGCTTTGTACTCTTTGACCCGTCGATGATATTAACCGGGCCAGCGCCAGGATACAGGATATAGCTGTAATACCGCGGATCTCGGTTCACATTTGGATTTTGCTCGTCGTAGCCGGAAGCGGGATTAACCGTTCTACCATCGGGCAAATAGGGGTATTCACCGTTTTCCATTTGGAACATATTGACAAAATGCTGGGTAGGCATAAGGCGCTGTCTTGCATCAAACCCGCTTGGCCAATAGTCGTAGTTATATCCCCAATCCGGAATTCTTGATCCTGCTGTATACGTTCTTCCAAAGATGGTTTCGTCTGTTTTCACCGGCTGAAAGAATAAATCCTCGTGTGTGGGATGTAGCGTAAAACCGGCATCAATCACGGCCTTGGTCGCTACTGCTGCTGCCTGCCACTTGCTCAGGTCATTTGTTGGGTTGTTCAATGGGCTAGCCATGTACAGCAACATACGGGCCTTTAAACCCATTGCGGCTGCTTTGCTTACCTTTCCAGCGGCCGGGGTGGCTCCATCTAGCAGGGTAATCGCCAATTCAGCCTCATCCAATACAAACTTTGCGCATTCCTCGTAGGTGTTTCTGGAAACATCAAATGAATCATCATCCAATCGGAAACTGTTCGTAATTAAAGGCACGCCGCCAAAAGTCCTAATCAGTTCAAAATACATCCAAGCCCGGAGAAAATGTACTTCTCCTTTCATGCGGTCCAACAATTGGGCATTAATGGTAGAACCTTCCACTTTTTCGAAGAAAATATTTGCTCTTCGGATAAAGTCATATTGCTCGGCCCATACGTTCGTCAATTGCGTAACATTATCCGGCGTGATATTTCCCTCCAAATACTGGCGGATACCTCCAGCCCTGTCATGTGTATCAGGCGCAGATACAGCAATGTCGGTCAGTCCAACAAAGCCCCCTGTACCAGGCCTCCAGTGAGGCCTGATGCCATTGTACATATTGTACACGTAATTTTGAAGGAAGGCAGGATCCGTAAAGACATTGTCTTCAGATATAGCATCTAACGGGGTTACATCAAGAAGATCTTCATTACATGAGGTGAATAAAAACCCACATAGCATAAGTGATAAAATCCTATTCATCAGCCTGCTTGTTTCTTTTCTGTTTTTCATGATTTAACTGTTAAAAAGAAAGATTAAGACCAAAACCAAGTGTCCGCATATTCGGATACGTCCCACCTTTTCCACTTAAAAACTCCGGGTCACCTGCCCCAAATTCTGCCAGGTTGTTGTAAATCATGAATAGATTTTCTCCGGACAAATACAATCTCAAACCGGAAATGCCGATTCTGTTAGTTAGTGTTCGTGGCAAGTTATATCCTAATTCGGCAGATTTAAAGCGAACCCATCTTGCGTTATGATACCAGAAATCATTATTCTGTGCGCCAAGTCCTACCGGACGTATTCTAGGAAGAATGGCGTCCGTATTTTCTAAGTCGAAGGTATTATTGGCCACATAAGCAAGACCATTTCCATTAGCACCCGTGTCAAAGCCATTATCCAGTCTGAATTTTCCTCCGTCCTGTCCCTGAAGCAACATGGTTAAGTCAAAGTTTTTGTAATCAAACCCTAACGTCATTCCAAATTGTGATCGCGGAAAAGCATTTATATTGTATCGATAGCGGTCATTTCCGTCAATAATACCATCCTCATTGAGATCTTTGAAGATAAGATTTCCCAAGCCAGCCCTTGGATAGTTAACGTTGTTATCCAAGTCTGCCTGCGTACGATAGATACCGATAGCATGATAGACCAGTTCAGACCCAATTGGCATTCCCTCTAGCTTTTGATAGGGTTCAGCCTGCGGAACTTCGTCAAAGAATATAATCTCGTTGTCATTAAAGGAGTAGTTTCCACTTATTCGGTACGAAACCTGACCGATATTTTCCCTGAATCCCAACTGTAACTCTATTCCGTGACTTTTCATTTTACCGATGTTCTCATCCGGTAAAATAAGTCCAGTATAACCTGGGATTGACGCTTGCCGTCTACCAAGAATGTTGGTGGTATAGGTTCTATAAATATCAGTTTCAAGGGTCAATCTATCCTCTAAGAAGCCTAGTTCAAGCCCTAGGTTGGTTGATTCGGAAACTTCCCAGGTGATATTGGGATTTGGAGTTGTAAGTGCTGCAATGCCTCGGACATCATTCCCGTTGACTACCCATCCCGGGCCATAACCAAACCGTCCGATGTACTGAAACGGATCAACACGGTCATTTCCTAACTGGCCCCAAGAGGCTCGCAATTTCATGTTGCTGATCGCATTATCTGCCATAAAGGGCTCATTGCTCACTACCCATCCTGCGGAGAGGCCCGGAAAAAATCCCCAACGGGTTTCTTTAGGGAAAATCGGAGAACCGTCATACCTAAAATTGAAGCCGAATAGGTACTTTTCGCTAAAATCATAGCTCAAGCGTCCGAAGTAATTTTGTCGGGCATTTTGGGTAGCTCCACCACTGTTGTTCCATTGGGCCCGGTTTTCACTACCGGCGAAAAGTTGATCAATCTGAGGCGATGCAAATCCCAACCGCTGTGCCCAAAAGAAGTTATCATCATAGGTCATTTGTTCGTAAGCAACAAAGGCACTTATCTTATGGTCCGTTTTGATGGTTGTTTCATAGGCAACCTTGGAATTGAGCGTCACCATACTGCTTTGGGAGAAATCTTCCCGTAGCCCGATATCTTCAACCGTTCTGGAAGTTCTTTTCACGATATCGCCAGCGGAATTTTTCTCATAATAATCCCATACATAGTCAAAAGACTTCCTGTAGTTGAAGCTCTTCACAATAGAGGCAAAACCATCTACAGATAATCCCTTAACAAAGGGAACGGTATATTTGTACCTAAAGGTACCATTCGCTACATCTGTTGTGGCTCTTCTATACCCTGGACTTAATAATCTAGCTGCCGGGTTTAGGTGCGACCATCCTTCACCGGGATATCTATAGTCCCCGCCTATATAGGCTTCCTGTAAGGGGCTGGTCGACGCAAATGCTCCGATGGCACCTGAACCGCCTTGAGGCGATTGCGTATATTTCTGACGGAAGGAGATATCGACACCAACTTCCAAGTCATCTGTAACTGTTACATCAAGGTTCGCTCGGACATTGTATTGCTTTAGCTTCGTTTTATCATCAGCTCGAAGTATACCTCCCTGATTGACCATACCCACAGAAGTAAAATACCTTACCCGATCAGAACCACCGCGCATGGTTAACGATTGTCTGGAAAGCGTTGCAGGAGGGTCAACCAAAGCGCCCCACCAATCTTCGGCACGTCTAGTCCCATTTCTGAAGGATTCAATCAACGCATCAGGAAACGCGGGTACACCCCCTTCAAGCGCGCGATTCCTGTTCAAAACACCCATATAATCATATATATCGGCAGATTGAACCTCCATCGTCGGGGACTGGAAAAGCTGTGAAGTGGTAAAGTTAAACGTCGGCTTTCCTGACTGCCCTCTTTTTGTCGTCACAAGGATTACCCCACCCGCAGACTGTGCTCCATAAATAGCCGCTGAAGCATCCTTCAAAACAGTAATTGACTCTATATCATTTGGATCCAAGCGGTTAAGACCATCCGGATCAGCATTGGCTACACCATCGATTACGATCAAAGCGGAGTTGTTCCGTGTAGTGTTGAACCCGCGAACAAGAATCTGTGCGTCATCAAATCCGGGAACTGCGCTACGTTGATTGACATATAATCCAGCCAACCTACCTGACAACGCATTGGACATGGATACCGCAGAGGATTTTTTAATTTCATCTCCTGAAGTTTGAACTACCGCATTTGTCAATTCTGATTTTTTAGCGGTACCATATCCCAACACAATAACTTCATCTAATGCCTGTGCACTTTGTTCCAAGGTAAGGTTAATGGTGGTTTGGTTCCCAACCGCAATCGTCTGCGACTCAAAACCAATAAACGAAAAGACCAAGGAGGATCCTTCCGGGACAACAATCGAATAGTTTCCGTCCATATCTGTAGCCGTACCGGAGTTGGTACCTGGTACAAAAACGGTCACCCCTGGGATAGGATCTCCATTAGAATCTACTACCCTACCACTTATGGTCACATCGACCAAAATGGGTTCCACATCCTCCTTTTCTTTCGAGAGCTTTACACTGATTTTGTCATCCACTTGCTTAAAGGATAAATTGTAGGATGAAGCTAGCGTCAACAAGACGCTTTCTAGCGACTGGTCCTGAATGTTGATCGTGATGGGTTCTACAAGTTGAAGCAAGCGTTTGTCGAAAATAAAGGAAAACTCCGTGCGCTTTTTTATCTCACCAAAGGTCTCCGCCAAAGAAGCGTCCTCTAAGCTTAAACTGAGGTAAACCTCCTTTAAATCAAGTGAGCCCTGTGCTTTAGTCGGAGCAGCATATAGCAGCTGTAGAAACAGCAGCTGGAAGAGGAATCCATAGAGGTAGTATTTTCCTATCATACATAGGGCATGTAATGTTTTTTTCATAAATTTGGTCGTTTTATTGTGTTTGATACGCAATGGGGCAAAGGCAAATAAATGCGCCTGATAAACCTTTTATTTGCCGGGCAAAGTCAATGAGCTTCATTGGCTTTGCCTATTTTTACAGGTGTTTTTTTCTCATTCAGTGCCTATTTAACGGGTGAAAACCAGCTTTACCTCTTTCTGGTCAATCGTGTATTCAAAACCGTAAGCGTACCCAATAGCTTCGAGTACGTTACTCAAGTAAATGTCTTTAAACTCGCCAGAGATTTTTAGGGGATGTTTCGGTATATTGACCAGTTCTATGTCCACGCCATACCAGCGTTCCAGTGTCAATTTAAATGATGTAAGTGATGCATTTTCAAAGAGAAGAACGCCCGATTTCCAAAGGAAAGCCTTTGAAAGATCAAATTTTTCCTTTTTGAATTTTCGCCCAACAGTACGTAGTTCTTCCCCTGGTTCAAGGAAAACACTCTCATTCACAAGTGATTTACAGGAGACTTCCACCTTTCCCGTTGCTAATTGTACGCGGATGTGATCCGGATCGTAGGAATTGATATTGAAGGATGTACCAAGGGCTTTCGTGATAACTTCTTCGGAAAATACGCGAAAGGGCATTAAACTATCTGGAGCAACTTCAAAAAAAGCCTCTCCGCTCAAATAAATATCCCGATCCTTTACACCAAAATTACTTTTGAATCTAATCTCGCTTTCTGCATTAATCAATACTGTACTTCCATCCGGGAGATGAATTTTGGATTTTTGACCCTTCGGATTGAACTTGGTCACCCAGGTTACCTCTGGTTCGGGTACAGCTATTTCAGGCTCCTCCCCGCTTTTCAATACATCCAAGGCAACAACTGTAACAAATCCAAGAAAAAGGAAAACAAGCACAGAATAAACATGTGTCAAGCGAGGCACCCGTGAAATTTCGCGATGTTGGGTACGAATAGGGGTTTTTACCGGTGTGTTTTGGGAATTTTTGAGATTTATGCGCTGATGAATCTTGGACAGTACCTTCAATTGATCTTCCGTGTCCCAATCGCTTCCGGGCCTATCGAGCTCCAACACTATTTCCCTGGCCTGATTAATAAGGATACCTTTCTCCTTATCCTTTGCCAACTCTTCCCAATAGTGTCCGTCTGAAGTGTCTGAATTTAACACCCAATTCAGGAAGGATTTATCCTGCAAAAAATCGTAAAGGGCAGTAGGGGTGTTATCGGGGTTCATTGGCAATTTTTCAGGTGGACTAATTGATAGAGGGAGTTAGGTGTTGAATCTCATCTCCGAATTGAAAAAAAATTTTGGTGATTAGCATCTATGCCTATTTACGAAGAAATAGATTCAGCATTGACGATTGAATTTATGGCGTTAACACACAAGGAAAGAAAGCACTATTGGAATGATAGACCATAAGTGCGTAAGCCCTTCAACCACAAAAACCGGTGATGTAGCCATCCGACATGGTGCAGAGATTCCGAAAGAAAATGGATGTCACGTTGGCAATGTACCTTGAAAAAGTTAATGCGTTTTTACCAAAAAAGGGCGGAAAATGCCAACATTTTTGCGGTAAATCCATTGGGTATAAACGTACTCTTTAAGGATTTTAAACCTTTAAAAATCAAATTGTAAACGGAAGGAATTTGTACCCCCATCAACTCTGAAATCTCGTCATAGGTTAATTCCTGCAGGTAGCGTAGGTAAATGGCTTCTTTTTGCCTTAGCGGTAATCTGTCCATTGCTCGTCCCAGTTTCTGGGCTGATTCCAAGCTAATTTGGTTTTCATCCAGAATTTCCTGAAAGGAGGCCTCCCAGGAAATTTTGGAGTGGTAATCCTCAATTGTTTGGAACAGTACTGCCTTATTTACCCGCTTTATCACTTCCCGCCGAAAGGCAGAAAACAAATAGAATTTGACGGACTTTTGAATGAATAGTGCCTGCCTTGACTCCCAAATGTGTACATAGACATCCTGTATGACATCCTTTATCAGCTCCGGATCCTGCGTAAAGCGAAACCCGTATTTATAGAGGTCTTTAGAATAGGTAATATATATGTAATCAAAAGCAGTTTGATCACTTTCAACTACCAACTGCCACAATTCAGAATCCTTTAGGCTTTGGAATTCCATCAGGTATAGATTATTTGGGGTTTTAAAGTAGTGCATGCCACTACATCTGTCTTACGAATTTAAGCAAAAATTTTTCCTTAGCAAAAGAAAATAATATCGGAATTATTAATGGCAAAAAGTTATTTTAAAAAATAGTCCGGTAGGCAGGAAGTTCCGCTTCCCTGCTAATATTTAGTATATTTAGGTTTTAATTTTGTCAGATGAATCTTCAACCGATTTCTAACCAACCTATTAGGACAGCCCTTCTACTTCTGGCGGCCGGGAATTCCTCCCGTATGGGTCAACCGAAGCAGTTGCTACAACTCAATAACTCCACTTTATTGCAACATACTCTAAAAGAGACGCTTGCTGTTCCGTTTTTTGCTCGCGTGTTAGTCTTGGGAGCGTTTCAGGAAGAAATTAAGGCGCATCCCATCCCTCCGGAGGTTGAGGTTTTGCAGCATCCGGAATGGAACCTAGGGATGGGATCGTCGATTTGTACCGGTATGAAATGGCTCGTAAAAAATCACGCACCAGATCAAGTGCTCATACTGATTTGTGATCAACCCTTTATACATGCTGCCCTTCTAGAGCAGTTGATATCAAAAAAAGCTTCTTCAGCCAAAGGCGTTGTCGCATCTGCTTACGGGGATACTTTTGGCGTTCCGGTTCTATTTGACAAATCCTATTTTCCTCATCTACTGGCTATGGAGGGAAAAGTGGGAGCACAAAAACTGCTGAGTCGTTTTAAGGAAGACGTAGAAACGGTGCCTTTTCCCAAGGGAAACATTGACATTGACACACCGGACGACTACGACGCATATCTAAGGGAAGATTGGGGCTATTTTGACCTAAAAAAGTAATACCGAACACATCAAGTCAGCCAAAGCCAGCGAACTGTAGCAATAATCAGTCCTACCAGACCTCCGACTACTGCTCCATTGAGCCGTATATATTGCAGATCGTCTCCTACCTTTTCCTTAATTTGCTCCATCATTCCCTTATCGTCAAGTTTTCCCAGACTCGTTCGCACCATATTGCCAATTTCTGGGTGATATCTGTCAACTAGTTGGGTTAACGTGTTTTTAATCCATCGATTTACCTCCTCCTGTGTCCTTGTATCCTGCTTCAAATAAGCGATAAGTTCAAGGATGTTTCCCCTTACCAGCCGCATAAAAACTGTTTCGTTGTTCTCAAGCGACTGCTGCATGGTATCTTTTAAGCTGTGTAAAAGCTGCCGGATAACTATCCTCGTCCCTGTATTACGGAGGAGACTTGTTTTTAGATCCTGAATATACTGGGTAGAAACCGGCTCGCCTGCAAGCAGATTTTCAGCGAATTCGCGGAAAAAGGCGTCAAGTTTCGCACGTACCGGATGTTCCCTATTCCGTTGAATTTCCTCTCCCATTACAAGAAGTATATCCAATAGCCGGTCTGTGAGCAGCTCAAGATCAATCCCCCCGGTTTTCTTTCCGATCCAGATGGTGGATTTCTTTATCCAGTCCTGCTTTTCATAGGATTCCAGCGTATGCTTTAATTTTTCTAGAACCACCTTCCTTGTGCCTTGTTTTTGGAGCGACTTGCTAATTTCCTGCATCAGCATTTCTACGACCGTTTGATGCTTATCTGTCTCTAGAATTTCAGTCAGCCATTCTCCAAGGGGTTTTGCAAGTTTTACGCCCGCCATCCGGTCCCTCAACATTTTGTGTACCCAAATGGCAAGTTTGGGATGGTCCAAATTGTCGGCAAACTTCATGGCGACGATCCGCAGGATATCGAGGGTTCTCGAAAGGTTTGCCGGCTGCTCCAACACAGTCACCATACTGCCGGCGAGGTTTACATCTACCAATTTCTCCTGAATAATTTCTGCAGACAACCACTTCGTCGTGACCATATCCACAATCCCGTCGGTAAGTTTTTCGCGATTTTTGACGATGATATTGGTGTGCCGCCGAATAATGGGAATTGGAATCTCGTAGAAAAGGGCGCTGACGGCAAACCAGTCCGCCAAAGCACCTATCGTAGCTGCTTCAAAACCAGTCAATAAAATCCGCCAACCATCACCCTGCACCCATCCCTGATAAAAACTGACCTCCAGCACCACAAAACCAGTTATGGCTGTAATTAACGAAATATGACCTATTTTCCGTTTCAACTATCTGTCATTTACTTTATATAAAGATATTATTTACAAATCACTTGTGATAATTCAAGGAAATAAAACCATTATTACTAATAGATTTTATATGTTTTTTTCAAAAACTAAAAAGCCTTTTTCAGACACTCGTTGTAGCCCGTGGGCGTTCTCGAAATATCTTCATAAAATTTCGAAATAAACCTTATATTCTTAACGCATATTTCTTACTTTCGAACTCATTTATTTACCAAATTACAATGTTTATCTTAAAGCGATTATTATTTGTCCTGAATAGAAGGGAACGTTTTTAATCATGGATGCCGGACGATTTTTGAAACGAAGCAAAATTAAGAGAGCCATTTTTATTTTTACGCTTGGCAGCGTCTTGCCTTATTTTACATACCTTATAGGTAGTACGTATCATGAGTTTGCGCCCATCTCCATTACTGGCCAAGAGGACGCACAGACCCAGCTGCGGGAAGAATTTGAAATTACCCTAGCTAATTTGGTAATCGACTATTCGGGAAATGCAGCCAATCTTGTCCTTACGGTTTTGCCGGGCGAAGGGTATTCGATTGTTAACGGCACCACCATTGTACCTACCATTAATTATGCCAATACTTGGCCTGCTGCCGGTTTTGTACTCCCAATAAACGTCCAGGTCAGCGATGGAACAGACCAAAGCGAGGTTTTTCCTTTTGAAATTCTGGTAATTCCTCCAATACTTGCTTTGTCCTATACGGAAAACAGCTGCGAAGGAATAATTTCGATCATTGCGACAGCGTATAAACCTACGGGAACATATGTCGAATCTTTCCCCTTTGTGATCGAGCTGTTTGACTCCAACGGCCAGTTGTTCGATTCAAGAACGGTAGACTACATCACGCCATTTGACAATTCGGCTACGGCGTCCTTTGGCGGGTTAGGAGCCACTGCACAAATAGACAGGCAAGAAACGTATACGCTCGTGGTTACTGACAATTTAGGTAGAAGGTTTGAGCGGCCTTCAGGCCCTATCGGAGAGGCATACGCACTGGATTTTGAACTCAACTTCGCGGGATTGGCCTGTGCGGAAGACAATACGGGTATCGTTGAGTTTGTCGTTTTCAACGCTGCTCTTCCATTGGATACGTTTATTATTACCGACGAAGCCGGTAACGAGGTTTTTTCAAATTTTACAACAAGTAATATCATCCAGGCAACGGGAAGTTTCATTGTGGTCCAGGTAGATGGGTTGCCACCGGGAAGGTACACCCTAAGAATTGACGATAGGTTTTCTTGTACCGGATCGGAAGACTTCGAGATAATCGTCCCGTTACCGATCACGGTAGAGGGAGAGGTGATTCCAGTTACCTGTCCGGAAAACAGGGACGGGGCCATACGCCTAGAGATAGCAGGGGGATGGTCGCAGCCTTTTCCCGGAAACCCCAGAATGACATGGACCGAGTATCAGGTTACCTGGTTTACCGAATCGGGAGATCAGGTCGGAACCGGCGTTAACCGCTTCGTTCGGGATGGGGCCAATCAAATCATCGCAGTAGAGAATGAGCTTGTTGGCCTGCCGACAGGCCGTTTTTATGCGGAAATCTTGGACAGAGGGAGACTTTTTGAATTTCCGGAAACAGATCCGCTGGGATGTCTCGTTACCACTCCGATATACGAAATTGAAGGTCCGGAGATACTTCGGCTGAACAGTCAGTTTTCTGATATCACGTGCTTTGGCGAAGAAGACGCATCTATCGCGATTAACCCTACAGGAGGGATTCCGGGCTACCAAATAGATTGGTTCAGAGGGAATTTCGATGACCTTAGAAATCCAGTCACAGGAGACTTACAAGCGCTGGAAACAGCCGTCTCGGGCGACCTCCGCGTGGAGAATTTGGTAGCTGGGGAATATGCGGTACTATTAAGAGACTCCAACGGGTGCTTTATGGCGGAGAATTTCACCGTCACAGAACCGTTAGCGCTTTTAATCAGCGAAAATGAAGCTGACAGGGAAAACATCCGATGTTTCGGGGAGAGCACGGGACAATTTACCATCTCCATAGATCAGGAATCGACAGGCCCCTACACCGTTCAGATCCATTTTATGGGGCAAGTGCCTGGCTCCATTCAGACCATATCCATCTCACAAGCCGGACCATTCGTCTTTGAAAATATGGCCGCCGGCAATTACCAGGTTTTGGTTACTGATGCCAATGGTTGTTTCCAACAAATCGACAATATACTACTTACCCAGCCCGAAGAAGGAATTACACTTGAAAATCTAGTAACCTCCGACTTCAACGGCTTTGGAGTTTCCTGTAATGGAGCGACAGACGGAACAATTTCCCTTGATGTAAGCGGGGGATCGGGGGAACTGGTTTTCGAATGGACGGGCCCAGATGGATTTACCAGTTCGGAAACGAATTTAACGAATTTGGCGCCCGGCATCTATGAGTTCTTCGTAACCGATGCGAATGCCTGTTCGGCTACCTCTGGTGAAGTAGTGCTTTTGGAACCCGAACTTTTGGCCTTGGCCCCGTTGATTAGCGAATTTAACGGCTTTCAGATTAGTTGTAGCGGAGCGGCGGACGGCATCGTGGCACCAAATATTTCCGGAGGTGTAGCGCCTTATAGCTACTCTTGGTCCGGACCGGGAGGATTCTCCTCAGCGGATCCGTTATTGGAAAACCTAGGGCCTGGTACCTATACGTTGGAAATGTCAGATGCAAATGGATGCTTGCTCACCTACGAAGTAGAACTGGCAGAGCCTGAACCGTTGATTGTAAGCGAAAATGTATCTGAACGGGTTAATGTAAGCTGCTTTGGACAAAGTACGGGTAGTATTAGTATAGACTGGATCAGCAATTCTGTAGGACCCTATACCGTGCTGTTAGGAGAAACGGGAACCGATATACCAATAGTAACTCTCTTCAATCATACTGCTCCGAATCATACCTTCGCCGATTTGCCGGCAGGCGATTATTGGATCACAGTGAGTGATGCAAACGGATGTGAAGTAGCGATCGAGGGAATACTAATCACGCAGCCGGCAGAAGGACTAGACTTACAGAATCTAGCCATTTCAGATTATTCCGGATTCCAAATTTCCTGTTTCGGTGAATCTGACGGATATATACGGTTTGACCTTTCAGGTAGTCAGGGACAGGTTACCTATGCATGGAGCGGTCCCAATGGTTTCTCTTCTAATGAACCTCAGCTGGAAAACCTCCTACCAGGCACCTATATGCTTCAGGTTTCGGATGAAAGTGGATGCGAACTAGACCGTACGTTTGTACTGGAAGAACCTTTGCCCCTTTTGCTTGAAGATGAGGTGTCGGATTATAATGGCTTCCAAATCACCTGCAACCAAGGATCAGACGGCTTTATTGGGCTTTCACCATCCGGTGGGACAGCAGAATACACCTATTCTTGGACTGGCAGCGATGGATTTACAAGTAGTGAAATGAACCTGGAAAACATACCGGCAGGTACCTATCAGGTGACACTAATAGATGCCAATGGGTGTTCTTTGACCCGGGAGTACCTGATCACCGAACCGGAGAGTTTGCTGATAAATGAGGTTACGGAAGAACGGGTAAACGTGCTTTGCTTTGGGCAGTCCACTGGAGAGGTGTTGGTTGCAGTCAGCAGGCCTTCCACTCCACCCTATAGTTATTTCATACAGGAACCAGGCACTGAAATGGGGAGTGCTGGAATGGCGGAAGCAATTTCTTCTACCGAGTGGCGTTTTACCGCTCTTCCTGCTGGTTTGTTTGAAGTTACCGTAATCGATGCAAACGGCTGTATGGAACAATTAGGGGGCATTGAAATCTCGCAACCCGAAAGTGGCGTAGAAATAGCCGCTGTTAATGTATCCGATTTCAATGGATTTGGCATCTCCTGTTACGGAGCACAAGATGGCACCATAGAGGTGATTCTGCAGGGAGGAAGCGGTAACTACGACTATGCATGGACCGGTCCCGGAGGATTTGCCGCGGAAACGCCTATCATTTCAAATCTAGGACCTGGCGTATACGCCCTTACCGTTACTGATACGAACGGGTGTACAGTAGAGACAGGTGAACTGGAAATAATAGAACCAACTGAAGTATCCCTAAATGACGAAATCTCAGATTACAACGGTTTCGGAGTCAGTTGCTTTGGGGGAAATGACGGGTTCATTTCGGTAGCCCCTACCGGCGGTACCAGTACCTACACGGTTATTTGGACAGGACCGAACGGCTTTTCATCTACTGAAAGCCGGATCGACAACCTGTCGCCGGGCAGCTATTCGGTTTCTGTCCAAGATGAAAATGGGTGCCTTTTGACTGCTACCTACGAACTGTCCGAACCTCCAGCGCTGACAGCTAGCGTGACAGGAACAACAGATGTGCTTTGCCAAGGTGAACCCACCGGGGGAGTAAACTTGTCGGTTTCGGGAGGAGCATCGGATGCATACAGTTTCTCATGGCGTCGCAACGGGACGCTAATTCCCGAATCCGGTCAAAATCCCTCAACGCTTTTGGCGGGCAGTTATGAAGTTACTGTAAGCGATATCAATGGATGTACGGTTGTGCTTCCATCCATTCAAATTGTGGAACCTGAAGAACCCCTTACAGTTATACTCACAGCATCAGAAGTCAGTTGCTACAGCTCAAACGACGGAAGTATCACCTCACAGATTGCGGGAGGAGAACCGCCCTATCAGATCAGTTGGAACTTTGGAAGCATACAGCCTAACCTCATCGGCATAGGTCCAGGCACCTACGAAATCACCGTGACGGATGCCAATCAATGCGTTGTAGTAGAAGCCGTGACGATTGAGGAAGTTCCAGTCTTTAGCATAAATCCTGTGGTAACCCAAATTAGCTGTTTCGGCGAAACAGATGGGAGCATTGACCTAAACCTCGTTGGCGGGCAAGCTCCCGTAAGAGCCCGCTGGGACCATGGCCCGGAACAGGCGGCCATCTTTAACTTGGGCCCAGGCGAATATAGCGTGACCGTATTGGAAGGCGCCGGATGCGAATTCAGACGGACCTTTTTTATCAATGAGCCCGAAATTTTAACGGCGACCGGTATCGTAGACAACGCCTTTGAATGTACCGAGGGGCAAAGCGGAAGCATCAGTTTAATCGTATCCGGTGGCACCCTCCCTTATAGTTTCGAATGGTCCAATGGCGAACGCACACAAAATCTAAGCAACCTTACCGCAGGAACGTATTCGGTCAACGTAACCGATCAGTCGGGGTGTTTTACAACACAGCGCTTCCAGATCTTAAGACCACAACCCATAAGGGTTTCCATGATCTCTTACCTAGATGTCATATGTGAACCAAGATCTATCCGCGAAACGTTTGAACTCAATATTGATGGCGGTGTAGCGCCTTACTCGGTGAGTTGGAGCCACGGGGAGGTAAGCGCAAACGGCTATCAAATGAGTACTGATGCCCCCGGCATCTATACCCTCACGGTGGTCGACGGCGCAGGATGCAGCTACAGTGAATCCGTCGAAGTGGGGAACAACAGGGTACTTGTAGATGGCGAGTATAGGTCCCAGTCCTTCTTGGATTACCAAGCCCATTTGGTCAATATGGATATTGAGTTTCTTAACCGCAGCAGTGGGAATATTGTGTCCTTTAGCTGGGATTTTGGAGATGGCAATGCGAGTATGGAAGAAAACCCTGTTCACCGGTATCAAACAGAGGGAACCTATACCGTCACGCTTAGCGTGATTGATCTTTATGGCTGTGAACTTTCCAGAAGCTTTGAGATTGAAATTTGGGATCATTTCCTTCAAGTCCCCAATGTATTCAGCCCCAATAGTGACGGCACCAATGACTATTTCTTCCCCAAGTTCCTTCAACTTTCGGCAATTGATTTTCGCGTAGTGAACAAGTGGGGAGAAGTTGTTTTCTACACCGATGATTTGGAGTCCCTTGGCTGGGACGGGAAGTTGGCTGGTGAGGCTGCCCAAGTCGGCAATTATGTCTATCAAGTCACTTACCATACCCTCGACGGGAGGTTTTTCACCAAAACTGGCGTATTCTTATTGATGAGATGATGAAGAAGTGTAAGGTTATTTTCTTTCTGTTGCTCGGTCTCCTTTCTTCCGCAAAGGGCCAGGATTTTCATTTTTCGCAATTCTATGCGGCGCCACTTCAATTAAATCCTGCATTTGCCGGTTCTACGGAACTGTCTCGAGTTGGGGCAAATTACCGAAAGCAATGGCCTGGCCTAGGGTATGACTTCAACTCCTATGCGGCATATTTTGATCATTATGTCATGGATTACAATTCGGGAGTAGGTATTTCGATCAATTCCTTTGAGGAAACCCACATGAAATTGAAATTCACGGACGTGAGCTTTCAGTATGCCTATAACCTCAAAATCGCCGAAAAACTTGGTCCCTTTGGGCATAATATAGATGTGAAATTCGGGGCACAAGCCTCCTACGTGATGAGAAATGCCGCACTGGATCACCTTGTCTTTGGGGATCAAATAAACCTTTTTGATCGCTCTATAGCGCCTGTGACGCTTGATGCATTACCACTTCAGGAACCTGTCAACTATGTGGACGTTTCTTTCGGTACCTTGCTGATTACAGATGATTTTTGGTTTGGCGGTAGCGCACACCACGTCACTAGGCCGGAGGTTGCTTTTTTTGAAGATAACGGAGACAATAGGCTCCCCGTAAAATGGAGCCTGCATGGTGGCTACCTCTTTGATCTCAATCACAGAAATATGCGTTACGATAAGCGGGACAGTTTTTTCACGCTTTCTGCCAACTACAAAGAACAGGGGCCCTTCAGACAGATTGATGTCCATT